>JAODMS010000029.1 GCA_025464925.1 Arthrobacter sp. | reverse complement strand
GAATGTGACGCCGCCGGTCAGAGGGCAAGAAAATGGTGCCGAACCGGATACGCCTCTCGGCGGTAGGCCGCTCTAGGCGGCTAGATGTTGAAGCCCGGGGGTTTCGCGGTTCGGCACCGCTTTTAGTTTTCTACGTCCATTGCCTCAAGTCAACATTGACAGCTCACCGGCCGCGTGCGTGTCGGGGGGCAGCTGGTGTGGCCTGCGGGGCCGTTTCGGACGCCCGAGGCTTCAGTCCAATTCGCCCAGGCGCCACGCATTGGCGGCGTGTTCCAGGTCCTCGGCGGTCTTCACGAGGAGGTGCGAATTGCGCGTCAGTTTGCTCGCGTGGTTTTCATTGCCGTGCTCCGCACTGTCGGCAAGCGTGGCTTGGCCGAGCGCCACGACGCGGCAGAAGGCGGCGGAGCGCTCCAGCGCGACGTCGAACTCGCCGTCGAAGGCTCCGGAGAGGATGGCATCCGCCATGAGCTTCATTTCATCCGCCCCGGGCGGCTCCGCTGCACCGGCGACCACATGCGAAACCTGGGCCGTGTCCTTGCCTGCCCTGAAATACACAGAGATCCGCTCGGGATCCTGGATGGTGGCGGCCCGCAGTGCGTACAGGCGCCACAGGGCGCCCGGGAGGGACCGCGCCGGACTCTCGGCCCACATCTCGGCAATGGCTTCCAGGCCCTGTTCATCGGCGAGCTTTACCAGCCGTGCCGTCACCCCGGGATCATCGCTGTCCCGTCCGCGGCGCACCAAGGCCTGCGCGACGAGGTGGGCGGCTTCCGACACACGCGCCGGATCTGCCCCGCCGGCAAAGGGCTCGAAGTCGATGGGTGCGAAAGGCTTGGGCTTATGGTGCCGGTGCGGCCCGGAAGCGCTGGATCCTGCTTGCTCGCTCATGCCACCACGCTACTCCAGTGCTGTTCGGTAATCGAGCGTGCCGTCCGCCGCCCAGCAGGAGCCCGCCCGCCGGGCATTTAGCAGCCAGCGGTGCCATGCGGGTGGGGCAGCAACAAAGTCTCCGCCTTGGGTAAACGGTTTGTGCAAAAGCCGGCCCCGGTCTGGGGTACAGTATTAAGGTCCAGAAATGGACTGAGCTGATACGCTTTGAACTGCGGAATTATCCGCCGCTTCAGAGCCGTCGGCTGGGGCCTTTAGCTCAGTTGGTAGAGCATCGGACTTTTAATCCGTGGGTCGTGGGTTCGATCCCCACAGGGCCCACTCTTTTAGGGAAGTGTGGAATACCACCGGCATCCTGGCAACAGGTGCCGGGGGTTTTTATCTGCCCCGCCCGCGCACGAGCCCTCGTCAGAGGGCATGGAAAACTGGCGCCGTTGCGCCTCCACCACCAAGGCGCTGGCCGGTCTCTGCTGGCACAGTAGAAGTGGATAAAGGCAGTGGCTCCCGCCGACCGCGGCTATCGCGCCGGGACCAGCGCAGTCGGGGAGGCCAGCTGCAGGCGGTCCGCCGGTTCGCCGGGCATTCCGCTTGCGGGGTCCAAAGGATATGCCACCACCTCGCCCGAACGCTCGTGGGCCACGAGCAGCCAGCCGTTCCGGACCAGGTGGTGCCGGGGCCAGTCGCCGCCGCTGGGGACGTCGGCAAGGGGCACCAGCGAGGCGCCCTCCGCCGCCACCTCCAGCACACTGATCCGGTTCGTACCGCGCACCCCCACATAGGCGTGCCTTCCACCCGCGCCGAGAGCGATCTCCGCCGCCGAGTCTCCAGGCAGGGCCCCGCCTTTGGTTGCCGGCCCCACAGAAGCCAGCCGGAAGGTCCCCGCCGCCGCGGATGGCTGGACAACGGCCACCTCGATCGAGTACTCGGTGACGACGAACACACTGCCGCTGGCGTGCTGGACCAGGTGCCGGGGCCCGCTGCCGTGCGGCAGGACCACCTCGTGGTCCAGCGCCAGCCCGCGGCCGGGATGGAAGTTCCAGACCCTCAGCAGATCATGGCCCAGATCAGTGGTCATCACGCGGCCGTCTGCGAGCATGAGGCTGGCATGGGCGCGGCTGGGCCGTTCCCCATCATGGGGATCCCTATCATGGGGGTCACGGGCTGGAGCGGCGGAGAAGCTCGCCGTTATCCCGCCGTCGTCGCCCAGCTCGTAGAGCAGCACCTGCCCGTCGCCCCAGCAGGCTACGACCAGGAAGCGGCCGGAAGGATCGACGCCGGCGTGGCACGCGGCTTCCCCTGCGGGCCACGCCGGGCCCGTTGCCTCCAGGCCGAACGTTCCGGACCGGCGGTAGGCCCGGACGGTCCGCGCCTTCTCGCCCACGGCATAAACCACGGGCAGCGAGGGGTGGACCGCAAGGAACGACGGCGACTCGGCCTCCACCGCTAGACCAAGCCAGCGCAGGCTGCCGTCCGGGGCCACGGACATCGCGCCGATTCCTAGGCCGCCGCCGCCTGCGTCCGCGGTGTACGAGCCGATCCAGATGAGGTCCTGCGGAGATGCTGATGCCATGGTGCCATCCTGCCACTTCCGAAACTTCTGATGCCGTATCTACGCCACGCCTGCAAGAAACCGCCGTACAGCGACCCGCGGTGCCGGCGGGCCGGACGCTCAACGGCAGGGGGCCGCCCGGTGCCGTAATGGCTGGCACCGGGCGGCCCCCTGCTGATCGAGGCGGGCCGGGGCAGACCGAACCCGTACCGGCAGTTAGCGGCTCAGGTCGGGGTCGATGCCGGTCACCGGACGGGGCGGCGTGGCCTTGCCTTCGTCGGACAGGTCCTTGCCGTCCTGGTCACCCAGGGCCGGGCCGGAAGGGACGTCGGAGGTGCCGAGGTTGACGGTTTCGGGGTGTGTGCTGTGGGCCGGGACTGCAGTCCCCGCCGGCGTGCCGCCGGAGGGGGCGGCCGCCGCGGGCGCTGGCTTCGCGCCGTCGGGCCCCGTGTTGTCACGGTGGACGGCGGAGCTGATGACGGTCCCGGCGCGTCGGGCCGCTTCGGTGAGCTGCTCAGACACTTCGGGGGCCTTGCCTTTGACCGCCTCGGTGGCTGCCGCCACTTTGTCCTGGACAGGCTTGCTTTCCCACAGGGCGGAAGCGCGGGCCTTCAGCTTTTCATAGGCTGCCCGCCCGGACCGCGAACCGAGGACGTAGCCTGCGGCGATTCCCGTGCCGAAAAGAAGTTTGGCTTTCATGCTGTACTCCTGCTCTGTGAAGACGTTTCTTTTTGACTTCGCCAATTGCTTGGCCGTGTGCCAAAAAACCGGCCCCAGGAAACATCCCGGGACCGGTTTCCGGCCAGATCCGCTTTAGCGGACTGAACGCTTGGTGATCATGCCGTAAACCAGCAGGACGATCAGCGCACCGCCGATGGCCAGCAACCAAGTCGACAGGGAGAAGAACTCGTTGATGTTCGTGTTGAAGAGCAGGCTGCCAATCCAGCCGCCAAGAAGGGCGCCGACGACGCCGAGCAGCAATGTGATGAAAATGCCGCCACCCTGCTTTCCCGGGAGGATTGCCTTAGCGATTGCTCCGGCGATGAGACCCAGAATCAGAAATGCGAAAAAACCCATTTTATCGTTCCTTCTTCTTTCATTGAGGAGGCACCCGGATCGCCAGGTGCGCTTCATCCTTCTGCCTCAATACTAATCATGCTTACTATAAAAGAGCCACTTTGGCCCCCACGAATAGTGCGGGCGGCCTGCCAAAACAGCTAAATTGGGCCGTGCTTTCCGCTGCCTTCAGCCGATATTCAGGCAGTGGTCCGGACGGGTTTCCGCTGCGCCCAGGCCACCAGGTTGTCGCTCAATTCCATGAACCCGGAATCGACGAGCTGCAAGGCGGGATGCGCGTCATGCCACCGGACGCTTTCCAGAGCCCCCTCCGCGAAAGGGACCGTGGCGCGGAAGGACGGCACCAAGGCTTTGATTTTCGAGTTGTCAAAGACCACCGAGTGGGACCTGTCTCCCAGCAACCCCGGGCCCAGGGCCGGATCGTGGGCGGCAATGGTGTCCGAGGCGACGTGCACCAGTTCCGGCTCCCGGACGCCGGCCGCGAAGGCATAAAGCCGGTACACCTGGTCCCAGGGGAGGAACTCATCGGAGGTGATGGTGTAGCTCTCGCCAACCGCCTGGTGCCTTCCCAGCAATCCGGCGAAGGCTTTGGCGAAATCCCGGGTGTGCGTCAGGGTCCACAGCGAAGTGCCATCCCCGTGCACGATGACGGGCAGCCCCTCCCGCATCCGATGCACATCAGTCCAGCCGCCCAGCAGCGCGATCCGGGTGCGGTCGTAGGTATGGGAGGGCCGGACCACGGTGACGGGAAAGCCGCGTTCGCGGCGGGCGCGCAGGAGCAGCTGTTCACACGCGATCTTGTCCCGGGAGTACTGCCAGAACGGATTCTCCAGCGGCGTGGATTCCAGGACCGGCAGGCGTTCGGGCGGTTTCTGGTAGGCGGAGGCGGAACTGATGAAGACGTACTGTGCGGTCCTGCCGCTGAACTGCTCGACCGCCGCGGCGGCGTGTTCGGGGGTGAAGGAAAGGAAGTCGGCGACGGCGTCGAACTCCCGTCCCCGAAGCGCGGTGCGCACCTCCTCGGGATTCCTGACGTCCGCGTGGAGCACTTCCGTGCCGGCCGGCACCGGCCGCTCTGCTGAGCTGCCGCGGTTCAGGACGGTGACCCGGTGGCCAAGCTCGACGGCGTGCTCCGCGGCCGCCGCGCTGATCACCCCGGTTCCGCCGATGAACAGGATGTCGGAAGCTGTGGACAGCTGGTCAGGGCCGGCGGCGGGGCCAGTCGCATTCCCGCTCACCAGGCGTAGTCCTCGGGCGCGGTCCGGTGCCCTGGAAAAATCTCGTCGAGGCGCTTGAGCGCATCGGCGTCGAGTTCCACGTCGAGGGCCCGGAGGGCGGAGTTGAGCTGGTCCTGGGTGCGCGGACCGACGATCGGCGCGGTCACGGCCGGCTGGTGCAGCAGCCAGGCGAGGGCCACGTCCCCCGGTTCCTGGCCCAGCTCGTCGGCAAAGTCCTCGTACCGCCGGATCTGTTCCCGGTGCGTCTTAAGGGTTTCGAGGGCGCGCCCCTCGGCGCGGCGGACGCCGTTGCGCTCCTTCTTCAGCACGCCGCCCAGCAGGCCCCCGTGCAGCGGCGACCACGGGATGAGCCCCAGCCCATACTGTTGTGCGGCCGGTATGACTTCCAGTTCCACCTGTCGGGTCAGCAGGTTGTAGATGGACTGTTCGCTGACCAGGCCGTTGGTGTGGCGGCGCGCGGCAGCTTCCTGGGCGTGGGCAATATGCCAGCCGGCAAAGTTGCTGCTGCCGGAGTACAGGATCTTGCCCTGCTGGACCGCAACGTCGATTGCCTGCCAGATTTCGTCCCAGGGGGTGTTCCGGTCCACGTGGTGGAACTGGTAGAGGTCGATGTAGTCCGTCTGCAGCCGCTTCAGGCTGGCATCCAGCGCCCTGCGGATGTTCAGCGCGGACAGCTTGGACTCGTTGGGACGGTCTGTCATGGTGCCGTAGCACTTGGTGGCGAGCACGGTACGTTCACGGCGCTCGCCGCCCTTGGCGAACCAGCGGCCCAGGATCTCTTCCGTCCAGCCCCTGCGGCCCGATCCGCCGTAGACATTGGCGGTGTCGACGAAATTGATACCGGCTGCCTGCGCCGAATCCAGAATGGAGTGGGCGTCCGCCTCCCCGGTCTGCGGGCCGAAGTTCATGGTGCCCAGGCAGAGGCGGGAGACTGTCAGGCCGGAACGGCCCAGATGGGTGTACTGCAAGGAATTTTTCCTCGTTTTCTTTAGCTTGGATGCCCAAAGCCGGCGACGTGGCGGCGGGGCGGGAACCGGTCCGCCGAATGGGGTTACCGGGCGATGGCGCCGGGTCCGGCGGCCTGCCCGTCAGGCGACGGCACGCCGGAGAGGGACCTCAGCGTTCCAGGCGGAACCCCAGCTTGATGGTCACTTGCCAATCGGCGACCTCACCGTTTGCGAGGTGGCCGCGGATCTCCTTGACCTCGAACCAGTCAAGGTTCCGCAAGGTCTTCGCGGCCTCGGCAATCCCGTTCCGGACGGCAGCGTCGACGCCTTCGTTCGAGGTTCCGACAATTTCAGAAATGCTGTAAGTGTGATTGGACAACTTCGCTCCTCGTGATCGCCATCGATACCGGCTTTGGCCGTTCCTGCAGACTAGCTGACGGATTCTGGCCGGACTAGGGGGGCGGGGGTGGTGCCGGAGCCCGGGGACCAGAGAACCGGCCCGGGCTCAGGCCGCTTGGCCGTCAGGGGCACATCGTCGGCCCGTGGCCTGACGCGGCTCATCATCCAGGGGACCAGGTAATGCGTCACCCAGGCAAGGTCTCCGGCTCTGGTGTCCCGCCAGCTGCCGGCGCGCATGGTTCCGGGTTCCAAGGGCAGCAGGCTATGGGGCACGTCGAGGGTGTCCAGCACCATCGTGGCTATGGTGCGGTGTCCGAGCGGCGAAAAGTGCAGGCGGTCTGGGTCCCACATCTGCGGATCCGTCAGCCGCCGCAGCGTCCACAAGTCGGCGATGACGGCGTTATGCCGGGCTGCGATGGTGCGGATGTTCTCGTTGAAGACGGCGACCTTTCCGCGGGTGTGGCCCAACAAAGGCGTCTCGCCCCAGTCCGGACCGGTGAACAACACGACCGTGGCACCGGTGCCCCGGAGCATTGCCACAGCGGCGTCCAGGGAAACGGCCATCCGGTCCGGATCGCCGCGGTGAAACACCAGATCGTTTCCGCCGGCTGAGAGCGTGACGAGATCGGGCTTCAGATCGATGGCCGGAACCAGCTGCTGGTCGAGGATCTGACGCAGCACGAGGCCGCTGATGGCGAGGTTTGCATACTCGAAATCGTCGCGCCCCCCGCTGAGTTCCTCCGCGACCCGATCCGCCCAGCCCCGAATGCCGCCAGGGCTGAGGAGATCCGGATCCCCGATGCCTGCAGTGAACGAGTCACCCATAGCGACATACCGGCTCCAATGCCCCGAGGCGGGGCCGGTGGCGCCAGGAGGGCCGGCGCCCCCCTCCAAGAAGCTGGCGGCGTTCACACTCCTAGCAATACCCCAACAATGCAGTCAGCACTAGGTGCTTAGGCCCCTAGTGTCAATGTCCGGTGCCCGCCCTGACCGGCCCGGCTCTGGGACTCCTCGGCCGGGGCGGTGTGCTTTGCCGTCGCCATTCTGCTCCTTTGCCGCGTGCTGGCCCGGACGGCGGCAATTGCGGCGTGGAACGGTTCCGGTGCACCATTGCCACACCCGCCTTTAAGTGCCAATGTCGAACCATGACGGAGAACTCGGCAACCACCGAAGACACTTTCCGGCCGGACGTCTCCACAACCCGGAACGATGCCCTGCACCGCTACGAGCTGCACGTCGGGGGCAAGCTCGCAGTCCAGGTGCGCTATATCGACAAGCCGGGCCATGTGGACTTCATCCACACCGAAACGGCGGAGCAGTTCAAGGGCCAGGGGCTCGGCAAAGTGCTGGCCCACTTCGCCCTCGACGACGTCGTGGCTGCAGGCAAGAGAATCATCCCGCATTGCCCCTTCATTTACCGCTACGTGCGCAAACACGATGTCTACCACCAGTGCGTCGACTGGCCAGAGCAGCCCCCCGAAGGAGCCTGAGGGCGAAGGAGCCTGAGGGCCGCGCTCCGTGGACTCCTCCTCGCTGCACGAGGCGGGGGTTAGGGACGGCATCCCGGGTTGTGACCCGGACAACAAAATCGTAAGGTCTTACTTGAGTTATGCAGCTGGCTCTTGGACGTGTCTTTTGGAGAACCCCGTGAACCACAAACTGCGTGTGCTAGTCCGTGTGGAAGTAGATCCCGGACATGTGACCCTCGAAGTCACCGGTTGCCTTACCCAGTCGGACTCACCCGCCCTGCTGCACATCATGCGGCGGGCCGGCCGGCTGGGAGCAGTGACGGATGTGACTATCAACCTCCATGGTGCCTCCCATTTGGACCCGGAGGTGCTGCTGGACCTGCGGCGCATCGCCGAAGCGGGGACGTTGGCCGGCCCTGATACCTGGGCTGCCGGTGGTACCGGACAGTTCCGTATCTCCCTGGACGAGCCCGCAGACCTGCCCCTCTGCCTCCTTCACGTTGGTGCCGACGGCGAGGTCCTCGCGGACCTCGACGGGCAGATCAGGCAGGGCCAGCACGCCGGCGCCGAGCTCAGTGCCGGGCAGGACTGGCGGCTGGAGTCCGGTCTGGGCGAGGCTTCCAGCCCGGCTCCTGCCGAGCCGGACACCGTCGACGGATATGAACTCTCCGACTACTTCGAAGGGACGCTGGACCCCGCGGCCACGGTCCGGGCGCTCTCGGACACCGCGCTGTGCCAGTTGGCCGATGCCTTGTACCGCCACCTTGATACCAGCAGCCCGTCCTTTGGCGCCCACACCTGGTACGAGCTAGCCACGGAAGAGATCCAGAACCGCCACCTGACGGACGCCATCGGCCCTGCGGAAGGCGAACTGGCTGCGGGTCCGGCCCTGGCCTAGCGTGGCGCCCACCAACGCTAGGCTGTCGCTATGAATGCACTTGCCGCGAAAGCGGGCGACACCACGGCCCTGATCACCGGTGCAACGGCGGGAATCGGCGCGGAGTTTGCCCGCCAGCTCGCCAAACAGGGGCACAACGTGGTGCTCGTGGCCCGGGATGCTGTCCGGCTCCGGGCAACGGCGGAGGACCTTGAGAAGCGGTACGGGGTCCGCGCCGAGGTGATCGCCGCGGATCTGGCGGACGACGCCGGCGTCGCGACCGTCGTCGCCCGGCTCAGCGACCCCGAACGGCCGGTGGAGATCCTTGTCAACAACGCGGGGATCGGGCTGTTGCGTTCCTTCGCGGAAAATGACATCGCCGAGGAGAAGAGGCATCTCAAGCTGCATGTCGAGACCGCGATGGAGCTCGCCCATGCGGCGCTGCAGGGCATGCTGCGGCGGCAGTCCGGCAGGATCATCAATGTGGCCAGCGTGGCGGCATTCCTGCCTCGCGAAACATACTCGGCCGCGAAGGCCTGGCTGCTCAACTTCTCCCGCTGGGCCAACATTGCCTACTCCCCGCATGGGGTGAAGGTGACGGCGGTCTGCCCCGGCTTCACGCACACCGAGTTCCACGACCGCATGGGCATGGATAAATCGGTCGCTCCGCCCTGGATGTGGCTGGCCGCGGAACTTGTGGTCCGTGAGGGCCTGGCCGACAATGCGCGGGGAAAGGCCGTCTCCATCCCGAGCAAGCGCTACAAGGTCCTGGCCGCAGCCGCCCGGATACTTCCGGCCAGGCTGGTCGCGGGCCCGCCGCGCCGGCCCCAGTAGCTTCCAGCGGGGCCTGGATTACGGGGTCAAAGGTCCGGGCCGGGGAACCGGGCCCAGGCTGGGGTGCCGCCGGCGGCGGCGGATCAGCACCACAACGAGGATGCCGATGGTGGCACCAAGGAGTGTCTCGGCGGCGCGCTCCGTCACCAGCATCCGCGGATCAGCCGGCGCGGCGAGCTGCGTCATCAGCAGGATCACGGGTGTGAAGGAGACCATGGCAAGGCCGTAGTGCCGGGTCATGAACAGTTCGGTGGTGAATTGCAGGACGATCACCATCAGGGCCAGGACGACTGCCTCGTGCCCGGGGAAAGCCCTCAGCGGCGACCCGGCCCACGGGAACAATATGAGGGCGACCACCACGAGGCCGCCAAGGGTGCCGACGATGCGGTGGATTCCCCGGTAGACGCTGCTGGCCATGTCCGCCCCCGCAAGCGGCACGGCTGCAGCGGCCATGGCCCAATGCGGGTGGCCGCTTCCGCTGAGGACCCCGATGGATCCCGCTGCCCCCACCGCTGCCACGTACCGTGCCGCATGGATCCACGCCGCCCGGCGGCGCGCACCACGCAGCGGAGCAACATCCCGCCCCGCACCGCGCTCCCAGGTGCGGGCCCGGACCCACCCGCCAAAACCGATCACCATCGAGAAAGCGGCGGAAGCGGCTGCGATGAACACGGCGGCATGCCAGGGAACGGCCGTCGGGATGGACGCGCAGGCACCCAGGGCCAGGATGCCGAAGAAGGGGCCGTTGGGCTTGAGGCCGACCTTGTCGGCGAACAGCGACCCCGCGCACGCCAGCACAGTTTCAGTGACCACCAGCGCCCACGAGTGGAGGTGGTTGACCGAGAGGCCGACGCCTACCCCCACGCCGGCGAGTAGCAGGAAGGCTGCTTGGGCCTGGTGCCGGAGTCGGAGCTGATGCGGTTCCGAGCGGCCGTACATGCCGGTCAGGGCACCACAAACGGCATAGATGATGAGGCCCGGGCGCCCGATGGCCAGCAGGACCAAAGACGGGCAGGCCACGCTGATGGCCACACGCAGCGCCGCGAGGCAGTCCTTGTTCGCCGGAGCAAGGCTGTGTAGGGTGCGGACGTGCCGCAGCAGGGATTGCAAGGTGGCTTCCATCTGCGTCGGGCATTTCCTCCGGCACCCCGGGCGCGCCTAAGGCCTGCCCCCGTGCCCTTCTCCTGGGAGGAGAACACGGGGAGCAGGCCTCAAGGGGCGGGGCTTGAACTACTGAGTCGGGATGAGGCGGCCAGGAGCATGACGCTCCGGACCGTGCTGCCGGAAGGGCAAGCTCAGGCCCGGACAGGAACCGTTACGGAGTCAGGATCGAGAGTGGAATCCTGGGCCGGCGCGGTGCGCGGCATGTCCATTTCGTCAAGGTCGATCAGCGGGTTCTCGTCCTGCGTAGCAACGAGCTCGCGGGCTTCGGCCTGGGTGTCCACGCTTGGCATGGAGCCCGGGAGGGGCCGCTGGGCGGATTCCTTCAGGAAGTAAATCGCAACCGCACCGATCGCCGAAGTGGCCATCAGGTAGTACGCCGGCATCATGTCATCACCCGTGGCCCCAATCAGGGCCGCCACGATGAATGGCGTGGTTCCGCCGAAGATCGCAACCGCGAAGTTGTATGCAATGCCCATGGCGCCATAACGGCTGGAGGTCGGGAACTGTGCCGGCAAGGCCGAGGCGAGGTTGGCCACGTAGAACGTCACCGGGAAGGCGATCAGGCCGAGCCCCAGC
Organism: Arthrobacter sp.; assembly: GCA_025464925.1. The sequence continues at coordinate 16,756 of JAODMS010000029.1, read as the reverse complement.
AGGGTGGACCAGATCTCTCCGATGCCGATCAGCATAAACGCAGGGGCTGCCAGAACCACTGTGCTGAGGGCACCGATCCACAGCACGGGGCGGCGGCCGATCCGGTCAGAGAGCTTGCCGGTCAGCGGAATGCAGAGGCTCATGATGACGAGCACGGGGATCGTCAGCAGGGTGCCGTGGACGGGGTCGTAGCCCTTGGATTCGGTCAGGTACGTCGGCATGTAGGAGGTCAGGGCGTAGCCGGCGGTGTTCGCGGCCGCCACCAGGATCATGGCGACGATGAGCGAACGCCAGTAGGCCTTGACGATGCCCACCGGGCCCTTGGAAGCGGCGGCGTCTGAGGCGGTCGCATCCTTGGCGAGGTCTTTCTGGGCGTCCAGGGTGGCCTGGAACTGGGGGGACTCCTCGATCTTGTTGCGGAAGTAGACCGCGATCAGGCCCAGCGGGCCGGCAATGAGGAACGGGATCCTCCAGCCCCACTCTTCCATGGCGCCCTGACCCAGGGTCAGCTGCAGCACGGAGACGAGGGCGGCACCGAGGGCGAAGCCCAGGTAGCTGCCCATGTCCAGGAAGCTGGCAAAGAAGCCGCGGCGCTTGTCCGGGGCATATTCGCTTACGAAAGTCGTGGCACCGGCGTACTCGCCGCCGGTGGAGAAGCCCTGGACGATCTTGAGCAGCACCAGCAGGGCAGCAGCCCACATGCCGATCTGCGCGTAGCCGGGCAGGAGGCCGACGGCGAAAGTGCTTGCAGCCATCAGCATCAGCGTTGCGGCGAGGACCTTCTGGCGGCCCACCTTATCGCCGAGCCAGCCGAAGATGACTCCGCCCAGCGGGCGGGCAATGAAGGTGGCGGCGAAGGTTCCCAGAAGGAAAAGCGTCTGGACGGACTTGTCCGCCTCAGGCAGGAACACAGGTCCCATCGTCGTGATCAGATAACCGAACACACCGACGTCGTACCATTCCATGGTGTTTCCAACGATGGTGCCGCCGAGTGCTTTCTTGAGCATCGGCTGGTCGACAACGTTTACGTCGGACTCTTTGAGCCGACGCCGGGCAAGCAGCTTTGGTTTTCTCGCACCCTTGGGTGCAACTTGGTCAGTTCGGCCGGCGTTGGTCACGCCTGCTGAAGAGTCGGTCACGCTTCGGTCTTTGGGCATTTGGGGAGCTCCTGTGGAGGTCATTTGCTTGCGACTGGTAGCTGCCCCGCTCTGGGCAGGCTTTCGATTTTACGCGACATCTGTAGATTTTCCGACTTTAGTGCCGTATCATCCGCCGTTTCGGCTCCGGATCCGGTCCGATCGGCGGAATTCTTTCCGTTGTTTCGCCGCGCGGTTACTGGGAAACGGCGGCATGGGCGGTATCCCCACCAAACTTTTTCCCCACACGGCGCCTGGCACCCGGTTCCGGGCCGGTATCGGGACCGTGCGGCCACCCTGCCGGCGGGGGCCGCGGCCCCTGTGGCCGGGGGAAAAGGGTATCCAAGGAGTCGGGAAAGCGTTTAGGGTTGAACCCAACGGAGTGCCGACGAGAAGCCACCCAAGGAGAGCAGTCCATGACTGGCAAAGACAGCGAAAAAAACGGGCAGAGCAAACCCTCGGGAGAAGGCGCAGGAGACACCGAGTCGCCGGCCAAGCCGGAGAAAGGCGTTCGTTCCCGCCTGACCGATGCCCAGAAGGAGATGCTCGCCAGCAAATCGCGTGGCGGCGCAGGCTCACAGAGCGTCGGGCACAGCCATAAGCCCACCCATGCGAGCGGAAAGCAGGGCCCTGCGGAAAAGAAAGTCCGTTGGTAGCTCGCACAGACAACTCCTCCGCGGAGTCCTAAAATTGGTGGACACTTCATTTCATCGCGGAAAGGAAGAGCAATGGCGGAACACCAGTTCGGACCAAGGATCGGGCCGGAGCTAGCCGGTCGTCTGGCTGAGTCCATGGATAAGGCGCCGGACGCCGGGCCCCCGCGCCCCACTCCACCCGCAGCGCCCGAAGGACAGCACTGGCCCGACGGCAACGGCAAGCACCGTCATCCCAAACAACACGACCTCAAGCATGGCCGGATGGGCCAGGAGGCCGCGGTTAACGCGGTCCACCGGACCGGCCGGCCGGACATGCCGCACTCCTCCTAGGAGCCATTCCCGCTTCAGCCTCGGCGGCGCGGTCCGGGGCGGCCGGTCAGTCCTGCTCGGCCACCACATCCGGCGGTGACTTGTCCAGCCGCCAGCCGCGCCACACCGGGTGCCGCAGCTTGCCGCCGTCGGTCCATGCCCCGTAGGTCACCTCGCCAACCAGCTCGGCCCTCACCCAGTGCGCGTCCGCCGCGTCGGCCGCGGGCACCTCCTCGAAGGGTGAAGTTTCCCGGGGGAGGGCGTCGAGCTGTTGCCTCAGTTCCTGGAGTTCGCGGGTGGTGAAACCACTGCCCACCCGCCCCACGTACCGCAGCTTCGAGCCGTCCGGGATTCCCAGCAGCAGCGAGCCCACGGACTTCCGGCGCTCGCCCTTTCCCGGACGCCAGCCACCGATCACCACTTCCTGGCTGCGCCCGAACTTGAGCTTGAGCCAGGACCTGCTCCGCTGCCCGACGTACCGGCCGTCGGTGCGCTTGGCCATCACGCCCTCAAGCCCCAGCTCCCGGGCGCTTTCCAGGATCTGTGCGGCGTCGCCGTCGATCACTTCAGAGAGCTCGATGGGGCAGGCTGAGGGGCGGAAAAAGCTGTCCAGACGCGCCCGCCGTTCCCGCAAGGGGAGCCGCCGGAGGTCCTCGCCGCCGTCGGACAGCAGATCGAACAACATCAGCCGCACCGGCGTCGATTCCAGCGCTTTCACGACGTCGGCGGGATCGGTGAGTTTCATGCGCCCCTGCAACAGCCCAAAATCGGGGCGCCCGGAGGACCCGAGGGCGATGATCTCGCCGTCGGCGGCGAAGTCCTGCTCCGGCCAGCACGCGCGGTCCGTCAGTTCCGGATACGCCGCGGACATGTCGTTGCCGTTGCGGCTGATGAGCCGGATGCTTCTGGCATCCCCCACGGCCAGGACCCTCACTCCGTCCCACTTGAGTTCAAACTGCCAGTCCTTGCCCGCCAGGTCCCCGGCACCTCCGGAACTGGCCAGCATCAGCCGGAAGCCGGTCAAGTCCAGTGCATCTGCCGCCGCAGCGGCCGATTCAGCCTCCGGTTTTGGTTCGCCGCGGCCCGTTGCGCCCATGGTCCCGCCCGCCGGGGCACCTGCCATCGACGCCGACGCGGCGTGATCCTTCCTGGAATCCGGGGCGTCCATCAGGTGGATGAGCCACTGGTCCCGACCCTGGCCGGTGTGGATCAGCGCGAACCTGCGGGGGCCGCCCAAGCCGCCGCCCGGCTCTCCCGTAAGGGTGGCGATGACTTCCTTGCCGGCGATCCATTTCTCGCATTCGTAGGACCCCCGGTCCCAGATGCGGACCGTCCCGGCGCCGTACTGGCCCTTGGGGATGGTGCCCTCGAAGTCGGCGTAGTCCATCGGATGGTCCTCGGTCTGGACCGCCAGGTGGTTCTTCGCGCCGGAGGTAGGGACGCCCTTGGGCAGAGCCCAGGACACCAGCACGCCGTCGCGTTCCAGCCGGAAGTCATAGTGCAGCCGGCTGGCGTGGTGTTCCTGGATGACGAACTTCTCGTGGAGTGTGGTGGCGCCGTCGGTGCCACCACGGTGCCGGTCCGCGGTGAACGGTTCGGGGGTTACGGACGCGTCCCGCTTGGTGCGGTACGGCTCCAGCCGGGGGTCGGCGTCGCCGCCGTCCCCCGGCCCGTCCATCGGCGGCCCGGCGGGCCGCCCGGCTGCCTTGCCGGGAGGGCGATTCATCGCGGAGATGGCGGCAAAGGGATCCTTGCCGGCCTTCACCCGTTCCATCACTTCCTGGTAATCCAGCTGTTGAAGGGACGGAGAACTGAGCTCGCGCCACGTCCGCGGCGCCGCCACGGTGGGCCGGAGCCGGCCGCGGAGCGAATAAGGGACGATCGTGGTTTTCGCTGCACTGTTCTGGCTCCAGTCCACCAGCACTTTGCCCGTGCGCCGCATCTTCTTCATGTCGCTCACGGCCAGCTCCGGATGGTCGGCTTCCAGCGAGCGGGCGAGCTCATGGGCGAACTCAGAAACCTGCTCGGAGCTCTGGGATCCGTCGAGGGATGCGTAGAGGTGGATGCCCTTGCTGCCGCTGGTCACGGGCACGGGGTCCAGGCCCACATCCTGCAGGATGTCGCGTGCCAACTTGGCGACTTCTCCGCACTCCGCCAGCCCCGTACCCTCACCGGGATCCAGGTCCAGCACCAGGCGGTCAGGCGGCAAGGCGTTTCCGTGCGAGTCCACGCGCCACTGCGGCACGTGGATCTCCAGGGCCGCGGTCTGCGCGAGCCAGGCCAGGGTGGCGGGATCGTTGACGAGGGGATACTGGTTGGTGCGGTCCTTGTGCTTGATCGAAGCCCGCGGCACCCAGCCGGGCGTCGATTCGGCGAGGTTCTTCTGGAAGAACATCTGCCCCGGCGCGTTGGCGGTGCCCACGCCGTGGACCCAGCGTTTCCGGGTGGCCGGCCGGTTGGCGGCGGCTGGGATCAGCACGGTGGCAACGGCGGCGTAGTAGGCGAGTACCTCGGCCTTGGTGGTTCCCGTCGCCGGGTACATGACTTTGTCCAGGTTGGTGACCACCAGTTCGCGGCCGCCGACCCGGACACGCTCCTTAGCGTCGGACAAGGCTCTTCACCTCCGCGCATCTGTGATGTTCACTTGATCCATGAGAGCCATCTGGAAAGGCGCGATAGCGTTCGGGCTGGTCAACGTGCCCGTCAAGGTCTACAGCGCAACCGAAGACCACGACATCAGCCTTCACCAAGTCCACAGTGCCGACGGGGGGCGGATCCGCTACCAGCGCCGCTGCGAGGTGTGCAACAAGATCGTGGATTATGAGGACATCGACAAGGCCTACGAGGACGAAGGCCGCACCGTGGTCCTCAGCCGCGAGGAGCTCAAGTCCATTCCCGCCGAGAACAGCCACGAGATCGAAGTGGTGCAGTTCGTTCCGGCCGAGCAGCTCGATCCCGTCCTGTTCGAGAAGAGTTACTACCTCGAACCGGATTCGAAGTCGCCCAAGGCCTATGTGCTGCTGCGGCGAGCCCTGGAGGACACCGACCGGGTGGCCATTGTCCAGTTCGCCTTGCGTGAAAAGACCCGCCTGGGTGCGCTGCGGATCCGTGACGAACTCCTGGTGCTGCAGTCCCTGCTCTGGCCGGACGAGGTGCGCGAGGCAAGCTTTCCGGCCCTCGACACCTCCGTCCGCATCTCCGCCCAGGAGCGGGAAATGTCCGCGGCCCTGGTGGATTCGATGGCTGCCGACTTCGAGCCGGAACAGTTCACGGACGACTACCAGGCGCAGCTGCGCCAGCTCATCGAGGCGAAACTTGAAAAGGGGGAGTCGCTGGACACGGAGGAAACCTTCGGTGCGCCCGCCGCGGAAGCCAGCGGCGAGGTGATCGATCTGATGGAAGCGCTCAAGCGGAGCCTGGAGAAAAAGCGCGGCGGCGGTGCAGCTTCCGGACAGGGGGAGCGGGACGAGCCGACGGGGACGTCGGAAGCCCCTGCGGCCGAAAAACCGTCGCGGGGCAAGGCATCCGCCAGCACCGGCAAAACAGCCGGCGCCAAGTCCGCTGCTACGAAGCCCGGTGCTGCCAAAACGGCCGGAACAACGTCGGCCAGGGCTGCCGCCGGCAAGGCCGCTGCCCAGAGCGCACCCAAAGCCGAAGTGAAAAGCACGCGGAAGGGCGCCTGAGGTTTCGGTTCGAGGTCCTCTGCCGTGTCCCGCCACCAGAATCAGGAGTTCCTGAGCGCGGAGATGAGTGCGCTTTTTTTCTTCGCTGAGTAACCCTTAAGGCCGATTTCCTTGGCGCGTTCCTTCAGTTGCGGGACCGTCCACTCCTCGTAGTTCCCCGCCTGGCCGCCCTTTCGGCCGACGGCGGAGCGTCCTCCCTTGGCGGCGGTGTTGGAAATGCGCGCCGCTTTCTGCTGGGACGCGCCGTCCTCCAGCAGCTCCTCGTAGAGTTCGGGGTCCTTGATGCTGGGGCGCTCGGAGCCCTGGGGCGTGTTGTCCTTCGGAGGCATGGCTACTTGCGGTCTCCTTGGTCCGGGGATCCTTGGACTGGGGGAACTTGGCCAAGGACGGTGGGAGGTACGGAGTCAAAACTATCGGCGTGGATTGGCGAAGACAAGCACTTGCGTGCCTGCTGAAACTCTCCGGAGCGACTCCCGGGAACGCCAAAGGCCCGGCAGCAACCGTTAGGGTGCTGCCGGGCCTTTTGTCCTGCGGCAGGTTCCGCAGCTGGCGGAACCTGCCGGGATTTTGCGGACAGTGGTGCTATTCGGCGGCGTCGTGATCCGTCTCGAGGATCCGCACGAGGCGTTCCAGCGCGGCGTCGGCGCCTTCACCCTCGGCCCGCAGCACGACAACCTCGCCGTGCGATGCGCCGAGGCTCATCAGCGACAGGATGCTGGCGGCATCCATTGCCTCGTCAGCCGGTTCGCCTTCGCGGGCAATGGTGATGTCGAGATCGAACTCGCCTGCCGCCTCGGCGAAGATGGCGGCCGGGCGGGCGTGCAGCCCTACGCGGCTGGCAATGGTGGCGTTACGTTCGGTCATTTCTGCTCCTTGAATATCAAAACGGAATTTCAGCCTGGCGAAGGTCTTCCGAGACCGGGTCAGACGGTTACGGGAACCGCCTCAACCGTATCAACGGTCTTCTTGGCTGCCCAGCGCTTCAGGGCCACGACGGCCAGCGCGCTGACCACGGTTCCGGCGAGGATGGCGACGACAAACATCACCAGGTTGCCGATGGCGAAGAACACGAAGATCCCGCCATGTGGCGCCTGCGAGGTGACGCCTGTGGCCATGCACAAGGCGCCTGTGAGGGCACCTCCCACCATGCTGGCGGGGATGACGCGCAGCGGGTCGGCCGCGGCGAACGGGATGGCACCTTCTGAGATGAAGGAGGCGCCCAGCAGCCAGGCCGCCTTGCCGTTTTCCCGCTCGGCCAGGCTGAAGAGCTTCTTGTCCAGGACGGTGGCGAGTGCCATGGCCAGCGGCGGCACCATGCCGGCAGCCATGACGGTTGCCATGATCTGCCAGGGCGCCTGGTTGATGGCACTTCCCGCACCGAGCCCGGCTACGGCGAAGGCGTAGGCGACCTTGTTGACCGGACCACCGAGGTCGAAGCACATCATGAGGCCAAGGATGACGCCGAGGACGACGGCGGATGTTCCCGTCATTCCGGAGAGCCAACCGTTCAGCGCGGTGGTGAGGCCGGCGATCGGTCCCCCTAGGAACAGGAACATAAGGCCGGAGGCGACGATCGATGCAAGCAAAGGAATGATAACGACCGGCATCAGCCCGCGGAGCCAGCGCGGAACCGACCAGGTGCCAATGAGATGGGCGATGTAGCCTGCCAGCAGGCCGCCGACTATGCCGCCAAGGAATCCCGCCCCCATGAAACCAGCCACGGCACCGGCCGTGAACCCCGGGGCGATGCCTGGACGGTCGGCTATCGCGTAAGCGATGTAGCCGGCCAGCGCCGGTACAAGGAAGCCCATGGACAGGGCGCCGATTTTGAAAGCAACGGTGCCCAGGTAGAGGGCGAGGTTGCCGTCGGGGAGGTTGAACAAGGTGTTGTTGGCCAGGATGTCGTCGGCTTTGGTGCCCAAGGCGATGTCGAAACCGGCGAGCAGGAAGCCGAGGGCGATGAGCAGGCCGCCGCCTGCCACAAAGGGGATCATGTAGCTGACGCCGGTAAGCAGGGCCTTCTTCAGCTTCTGGCCGATGTGCTCGCCCTTTTCGGTGGCTTCGTTCTCGGCCTGTTCCTCGGCGCCGAAGTGCGGCACGCGGCGGGCGTTCGGGTTGTCCGCGGCGGCGAGGGCCTCTTGGACCATCTTGTCCGGTTCGTCGATGCCCCGCTTGACCGGTGCGTTGATGACCGGCTTGCCGGCGAAGCGCTCCTTGCCCCGGACATCCACATCTACGGCGAAGATCACGGCGTCCGCAGCGGCGATGACGGCGGGATCCAGCGGCTTGGCGCCGGAGGAACCCTGGGTCTCGACCTGCAGGTCCACGCCGGCTTCCCGGGCCGCGGCCACGAGCGAATCGGCGGCCATGTAGGTGTGGGCGATGCCGGTGGGGCAGGCGGTTACGGCCACGAGGCGCTTGCCACGTCCGGGCTGGCGGGCCCCGCCCGCTTCACCGGCGGAGGGAACTGCGGCGGCCGGAGCAGCAGCAGCCTGGGCGGCCGGCTTGTCGGCCAGCGCGCCCTCGACGAGTTCAACGACTGCCTGCCGTGAGGACGCCGCCCGCAGCGCTGCGGTGAAGTCCTTCTTGATCAGCGAGCGGGCCAGCTTGGACAGGAGCTTGAGGTGCTCCTGGTCCGCGCCTTCGGGGGCCGCGATAAAGAAGATGAGGTCCGCGGGGCCGTCCTTGGCGCCGAAGTCGACCGGCTGCGAAAGCCGTGCCATCGCCAGTGTGGGCTCGATGACCGCCGTCGAGCGGCAGTGCGGGATGGCGATGCCGCCGGGGACGCCCGTGGCGGTCTTTTGCTCCCGGGCGAAGGCGTCGGCGAAGAGGCCTTCCGCCTCGGTGGCGCGTCCGCTGGCTGCCACCTTGCGAGCCAGGTGCCGGATCACGTCCTCCGGCGAGCTGCCCAGGTTCTGGTCGAGCTCGACCAGATCGGGTGTAATGAGCTTAGTCACTGTCAATCCTTCCGGAGGGCCGTGATGGTTACGGCATCAGGGGTGGTTTCGTTGACTGCCGGCACGGTGGAGCCCGGCATGGAAGCGGCGGCAGCACCATGGGCCACCGCCTGTCGGAGGCAATCGGCCGGGGCGGCGCCCTGGCTGGAGGCGAGCAGGTATCCGGCAAGCGATGAATCGCCGGCGCCGACAGTGCTGACAGCCTTGACCGGCGGATGCGTGGCGAACCACGCGCCGTCGGACGTCACAAGTACCGCACCCTTGGACCCGAGGGTTGCCAGGACGGCACCCACCCCGGAACGGACAATCGCGGCGGCGGCCGCTGCGGCAGCCTCCGGATCCGCTTCGAGTTCCTCCGCGGATTTGTCCATCGCGAACCCGGCTGCGGCAGCCAGCTCCACCAGTTCCTCGGCGTTGGGTTTCAGGAGGTCCGGTTTCCCCGACGCGTCGCCGGCGATTGCGGCGGCAAGGGGGCCGCCGGAGGAGTCGACGGCGATCAGCGGCGCGGCGCCGCCGTCGTGCAGGGACCGCAGCCGCCGGGTGACGGTGGCGTAGAAGTCCGCAGGTACCCCCGGCGGGAGCGAGCCGGCCAGGACAACCCAGCTGGCGCCGCGGGATTGGTCCAGGAGAAGCCCGATCAGGGCTTCCTGCTGCTCCGCACTCAGGACCGGGCCGGGTTCGTTTATTTTGGTGGTGACGCCGCCCGGTTCGGTCAGGGCCACGTTGCTGCGCAACGGCTTTCCGATCGGGAGGGCAGCGAAGGGAACCTCGCCGTCCCGCAACCCGGCGAGCACCGGATCGGCCTCGGCTCCGGGCAGCACGGCGATTGTCTTCAATCCGGAGGCCACGAGGGCGCGGGAGACGTTCACTCCCTTGCCGCCGGATTCCTGCTGGACCGAGACGGCCCGCTGGACTTCGCCGCGGAGCAGGGGGCCGGGCAGCGCCACTGTGCGGTCCAGGCTGGGATTGGCGGTCAGGGTGACAATCACGCGACCACCACCTCCACTCCGGCTTCGGCGAGCGCCTCGGCAAGGGCCCGGCTCGGTTTCCTGTCTGTGATCAAGGTGTCCAAATCTTTCAATGAGGCGAACTGGACCAGGGTTTCCGCGTCCAGCTTGGAGGAATCAGCCAGCACCACAATGCGGCGCGCTGATTGGACGAAGGCAGCCTTGACGGCGGCTTCTTCAGGATCGGGAGTGCTCAGCCCGAAGGCTGCATGGATGCCGTTCGTGCCGATGAAAGCGACGTCCGGACGGATCCGGCGGGCGGCTTCCACCGTGGACTGGCCGACTGCGGCCTGGGTGAGTCCGCGGACTTTCCCGCCCAGCAGGTGCACGGCAATGCCGGGTTCCCCGGACAGTTTTGCCGCGATGGGCAAAGCATGGGTGATGACCACCAGTTCGGCGTCGGAGCCCGGGGCGGCACCGGAACCGGCCGTCCCTGCGGTATGGGCGGACAGGAGTTCAGCGAGGGCCTCGGTGGTGGAGCCGGCATCGATCAGGATGCTGCCGGCGCGGCCCTGCGGGATAAGGGCGAGGGCGGCCTCGGCAATGCGGGTCTTCTCCGGCTGCCGCTGGACGGTCCGCACCAGGATGCTTTCTTCCGTGGTGCTGAAGCGGTCCGGCGAGACGGCGCCGCCATGGACGCGGCGCACGCTTCCGGCCGCTTCGAGGGCGGCAAGGTCGCGGCGGACTGTCTCCGTGGTGATCCGGAAGCGCTCAGCGAGATCCGTGACGCTGGCCCGGCCGCTGGCGGAGACAAGTCCCACGATCAGCTGTTGGCGTTCCTCGGCGAACACTTACCCTCCATTGCGTCAGTATTGCGAATTCTCCAGCGTCAGTGACTCCCATCACATGAAGTGGTTTCGTTTGACTTTATCTGTGTTCATGTTGCTTTGTCAATAGGAAACAACATGAACACAGAATGCTTCCCGCTGGATGCCAGCAACGTGCCGGAGGCGCCGGAAGCCGGGCATGACCTCCCAGCGTCAGGCCCGGCTTCCGGCGGGTTCGCTCCGTGGAGCGTGTGCTTACAGGGCTCCGTCGCGGCTCTCGTTCCTGGTGATGGTTTCGCCCGTACGGGGATCGACCACCGAGCGGGTCTCACTGACCCGGCGGGTCCGGCCGGGGGACGCCATGATCAGTGAGGCGATCAGCCCGACGACACCGCCCGCCATGAGGATGTAGCCAATCAGCGTCTGGTCGACGTTGGGGATCAGGCCGGGCGTTATGGCCCAGGCCAGGATGGCACCGATAGCGATGAGGAAGATGGCTGAACCGATTCTCATGACGTGCTCCTTGGTGTCCCGTGGACGGATAAAGAATGCTAAGCATGCTGTCCAGCGCCACGCTACAGCGCTGTCCTTGCTCTTTCAATGAAACCGGCGGCGCCCCGCGGGGCATTTCTGCGCTTCGACTCCGGCGGGCGGGAGGAGCCGGCGACTGGATAGGCTGTGCCCATGGAGACAGTCCTCTGGTCCAAACCGGAACACGAGCGTGCCGGGACGCCGCTGCTGGTGATGATGCATGGCTACGGAACGGACGAATCCAGAATGGTGAAGCTGTTCGGTTCCCTTCCGCCCCAGTTCAGCTGTGCCGCCCTGCGCGGCCCGAAAGCGATCGGGGACCACCACGGCTGGTTTTTACTGGACTACTTCCTGACCCACGACTTTGCGGACGTCATCTCCAGCACAAACGGCGTCCTTGCCTGGATCGACTCCGTCAAGGACCAGCACAGCAGTATCACTCTGCTGGGTTATTCGCAGGGCATGGCCATGGCCAGCACGCTGCTGCGCCTCCGGCCGGCCCAGTTCAGGGCGGTGGTGGGGCTTTCCGGCTTTGTCCTGGACAACGAGCTGCTGGCAATGAGTGAATCCTTCGACTCCCGGCCGCCGTTCTTCTGGGGCCGGGACAGGGCCGACCCTGTGATCAACGATGCCGCCATAGAACACACCGAGGAGTGGCTGCACAGGAACACCCAGCTGACGGCCCGGACCTACCCCGGCATGGGCCATGCAATCTCTCCGGCAGAGCTGGCGGATGTCAGCGCGTTCCTGCGCCACTACGTCCTGCGCTAAGCCGGCTGACCCGGCCACCCCGGCCGGGTCGGGCCGGACAGGGCCCGGCAAGACCCCACGCGGCGGCCCGGGGACGACGGGCCCGACCTTGCCCGCCTCATTAATGCGGGCGACCACTTGCATAGGAATTTTGTAAGCGTTTACACTCTTCTTCGGCCACGTTCTCCGGCCCACTACTTCCGGCCGAAGAAAGGGCTGAGCTCCGTGCTGCAGGCTAAGACTCCGCGCGCGACTATCCAGGACGTCGCGGCCCTGTCCGGATTGTCCATCTGTACCGTGTCCCGGGCGCTACGACACCTGCCCAATGTTTCCCAGCAGGCCCAGGCGAGAGTCAGTGACGCCGCCGCCAAGCTCAATTACAAGGCGTCCTCCGCGGCTTCCCGGCTGGCCGGCGGAAGCACCGGCTCCGTGGCCATCATCGCCCCCACCGCAACGGCCTGGTTCTTTGCCCGGGCCGTTGAAGCTGCCGAGGAAGTGTTTGCGGACAGCGGCTACGATACGGTCCTCATCAGCCTGCGCAACCAGCCCAGCGTGCAGCGGAAGCTCTTCCGCGACCTGGAAGGGCTGTCCCAGCGGGTGGACGGTGTCCTGCTGCTCAATATAGCCCTCAGCGAAACCGAACTGGCCGCGCTCGCCGGCTCCGGGCTGTCCGTGGCAAGTGTCGGCATGCACGACGTCCCCTGGGACAACGTCGGCATCGACAACGAGGAGGCGGCCCGGACGGCCACCAACCACCTGCTGCGGCTGGGCCACTGGGACCTGGCCATCCTGTCCGGCAGCGAGGCCGGCGAGCCCTCCGTAGTTACCGCCAGCGAGCGGCGGAGGGGCTTCGAACGCGCCTTGGCAGAGCACGATCTGACGGTCGACCCGGACCTGGTGATGGCCGCCGGTTCCAGCATCGAAGGCGGACGCCTCGCCATGACCGAACTGATCGAAAACCGCAGGATGCCGTCGGCAATCTTTGCCGGCTGCGACGAGACAGCATTCGGTGCGCTCATGGCCCTGAGGGACCTCGGTTTGTCAGCGCCGAAAAATGTGTCCATTATAGGAATAGACAATCATCAGATGAGCTGGTTCCTGGGCTTGACCACAATGTCCCAACCCGTAGCCGATCAGGGCGCATTCGCGGCCAACCTGCTGATTGAAAGACTCCACCGCTCGGGGCTTCCAAACCCTCCTTCCAGCCACATACTGGAAACCAAACTGGTAGAGCGTAAGAGCACCCGCCGCCGGCGCTGACCTCAAGCGTTGCCGAACCGACAGTCCGCACGGACCGCCCCGCATCCGCCGGGAGGACCCGGCTTGCGGACAACGCAACGCCCGCCACATGATCCGCCGCAGGTCTTTCAGCTTCTGACCCCGCCGTCGCCGGCAACCACCGTCTTGCATGCACACCGCCTCAAAGGACTTTCGATTCATGACTGAGCTTTCCAACAGCAGCGCCCCCGGCATTGCCGACTCCATCTCCGGTGCCTCCGCCATCCTCTTTGACCTCGACGGCGTCCTGACGCCCACCGCGATTGTTCACGAACACGCCTGGCAGGATCTCTTTGACGGCTTCCTGCGGGCTGTCCCGGAGGCGGCGGCCTACCGTGAAAGCGACTACTTCGACCATATCGATGGCAAGCCCCGGTTCGACGGCGTCCGGGACTTCCTGGCCTCACGCAACATCGTCCTGCCCGAAGGACCGGCAGACGACGATCCTGCCCACAACACCGTCCATGGTCTGGGCAACCGCAAGAACAAGGTCTTCAATGACATCGTCGAGGCCGGCGGCGTGAAGCCCTACGAAGGATCTGTGCGGTTCATCGAAACCGCGCTCGCCCGCGGGCTCAAGGTGGCCGTCGTCTCCTCCTCCCGCAACGCCCCGGCCGTGCTGAAGGCCGCAGGGCTCTCCGGTTACTTCCCGGTGGTGGTGGACGGGGTCGTCGCCGTGGCCGAAGGGCTGCCCGGCAAGCCCAGCCCGGCCACCTATGAGTACGCCGCCCGGCTGCTGGAGCTGCCGAGCGAAGAGTGCGTCGTCGTCGAGGATGCCGTCTCCGGTGTCCAAGCCGGGGACGCGGGGAGCTTCCATTCGGTGATCGGTGTGGACCGTGGTGCCGGCCGGCAGACCCTGCTGGATGCCGGGGCCACCCTGGTGGTCAACGACCTCGCCGAACTCCTCTAGCCGACCGCTCCTGGCGCCGGCGCCACACTCCGCACAGCACCCCTAACCCAGACCTGCCCGAAGGAACCCCCAACAATGGCTCTTATCACCTCGGACCGCGCACGGTTCCCCAACGATCCGTGGCAGCTTGTGGAGACCGTCCACCTCCCCGGCGACGCCGGCACCCTGGAGACCCTGTTCAGCCTCGGCAACGGTCACCTGGGCATCCGCGGCGCCCACTGGAGCGCTGCCGACGCCGAGCTTCCGGGCAGCTTCATCAACGGCTTCCACGAGATCTGGGACATCAAGCACGCGGAAAACGCCTTCGGTTTTGCCCGCACCGGCCAGCGGATCCTCTACGTCCCCGACGCCAACAACTTCACCGTGATCATCGACGGTGAGACGCTCAGCCTCGACGAGTCCACGGTGCTGGACTACCGGCGCTCGGTGGATTTCGCCACAGGCGCCTACGAATGCCGGATCACCTGGCACTGTCGCTCGGGCGCCACCGTGACCACCACGGAACGCCGTGCCGTCGGTTACCAGTCGCGCGGCGCGCTGGGCATCTCCCTCGAGCTGGCAGCGGACCGGAACATCTCGGCCGATGTCACCTCCTCGGTGATCAACCGCCAGGACCAGCCGGTGGAAGACCACTCCGCGCATGACCCGCGCCGTGCCGGACGCCACGCCGGACGGGTGCTGCTGCCGGTGCGCCTCGAAGGCGGCGACGGCTCCCTCCGCCTTGCGTGGGAAGCCGCGGAATCCGGGCAGCGGCTCGGCATGGCCGTGGACCACTGGACCTCGGCCGAGGTCCAGCCCTTCGAAACCCTGGTGGACCAGGACGACAGCAGCGTCCGCTACGTGCTGGCGGTCGGCGCCGATAGTCCGTTTCTGCTCGAGAAGAGCGTCAGCTATGCCGTGGGGCAGGCAGTTGAGGACCTCATCGATACCGCCGAAGCGGCCCTGTTGCCGGTCGGCGAGATCTTCGCCGAGAGCGAGGCCCACTTCCGCGACTACTGGGTCACCAGCGACATCATTGTTGCCGGCCAGACCGAGTTGCAGCAGGCCGTCCGTTGGAACCTGTTCCAGCTGGCCCAGGCCACCGCACGCGCCGACGTGGCCGGCATCCCGGCCAAGGGCGTCAGCGGCTCCGGCTACGAAGGCCACTACTTCTGGGACCAGGAGGTGTACCTGCTGCCCTACCTGACCTACACCAACCCGGCCAACGCCCGCCAGGTGCTCGAATTCCGTCACGAACTGCTGCCCGAGGCCAAAATCCGTGCCAAGGAACTCAGCGTGGACGGCGCCCTGTTCCCGTGGCGCACCATCAATGGCCTGGAGGCGAGCGCCTACTACGCGGCCGGCACGGCCCAGTTCCATATCGCCGCCGCGATCGCGTTCGCGGCCAACCGCTACAGCTGGGCCAGCGGGGACCAGGAGTTCAAGGACACCCTGGGCTCTGAGCTGCTGATCGAAACAGCCCGGATGTGGGTGTCGCTGGGCTTCTTCGGCAAGGACGGCCAGTTCCACATCCACGGCGTCACCGGCCCGGACGAGTACACCGCCGTGGTCAACGACAACCTGTACACCAACGTCATGGCGCGCTTCAATCTGCGCGCCGCGGCGGCGCTGGAGCACGCGGAAATTTCCGATGCCGAACGCCAGGTCTGGGAGCAGGCCGCCACCCGGATGCAGCTGCCCTATGACGAGGACCTGCAGGTGCATTCGCAGGACAACGACTTCATGTCCCTGGAGCCGTGGGACTGGACCACTCCTCGGTCCAAGTACCCGCTCCTGCTGCACTTCCACCCGCTTGTGATCTACCGGCACCAGGTGCTGAAGCAGGCTGACACCGTGCTGGCCATGTTCCTGCAGTGGCAGGACTTCACGGCCGAGGAAAAGCGCCGCGCGTTCGATTTTTACGATCCCATCACCACCGGCGACTCCACGCTGTCTGCCTGCGTCCAGGGCATCATGGCGGCCGAGGTCGGCTATGGGCGGGCGGCGCTGGAGCACTTCACCCACGCGCTGTTCATCGACCTGGATGACACCCATGGCAACACGATCGACGGCGTGCACATCGCCTCCGCCGGCGGGGTCTGGAGCTCGCTGGTCAGCGGTTTCGCCGGGCTCCGCGACCAGGGCCCGGTGCCGTACTTCGATCCCCGGCTGCCCGACGACTGGGACGGGCTCGAGTTCCACCTGTTGCTTCAGGGCAGGAGGCTGCACGTGGAACTGGAGCCGGGGTCCATCCGCCTGAGCATCCGTGAGGGTGCTCCGCTGGAGGTGGACGTGCGCGGAGAACTCTTCAGCGTCGGAAGCGATCCGGTGCAGGTGCGGCTGGCCCCCGTGGCTGCCCCCGAGCCCACGGTCTTCCCCAGCGGACCTCCGACGGCGTCGATCCCCATCGTGCGCGCCAGCGCCTGAGGGCAGAACCCGGCACCGGCTGACCCGGTGCCGGGTCAGCCGCCGCCACCGGACCTGCCAGGGCACGGTAGTACGTTTAGTACCCGCCGCCGGCCGACTTCAGCATCTCACCGGCTGGACTCACCAGGTACCAGGCATCGTCAACCCCCTGGCCGAGGATGTCACCGGCTTTCGTGTCCTTGGCAAAGTAGTAAATCGGCATGCCGTTGATGGTGATCTGCTGCGCACCGTCAGCGGTGCTGATGGTGTTGATGGTGCCGCTCACTCCTTCCACAGAGGGTTGATCGGAGGTGGTGGTGACTGCAGGCCACGCGGCCGCACAGGCATCCTTGCAGGCGCTCGTTCCCGAATCCTTGACGTCCTTGG
>JAODMS010000025.1 GCA_025464925.1 Arthrobacter sp. | reverse complement strand
TGCGCCCGCTCCCCAGACGGCAACAACGTCCCCGGGTTGAACGCCGCCGAGATCAGCACCCATCCACCCCGTCGGGGCGGAGTCCGAGGCGAACAGAGCGCGTTCGCTGCTGACGCCGTCGGGCACTTTGAAGGCACCGACATCCGCGTACGGCACGCGGATGTACTCAGCATGGCTGCCGGTCCAGCCGCCCATCGCGTGCGAATACCCGAAGCACCCCCCGGGAGCGTATCCCCAGAGGGTCTCGGGGATCGCGTCATTGTTATTACCGTTATCGCACAACGAGTACAGCTCGTGCTTGCAGAACCAGCAATTCCCACAGGCAATAAAAGAACAGACCACCACCCTGTCACCGATCTGATGCTTGGACACCGAGGAGCCGACCTCCACAACCTCGCCCACGAACTCATGACCGAGGACATCACCGCCGCGCATCGTGGGTATATAACCGCCGAGGAGATGAAGATCGGACCCGCAGGTGACCGTTAGCTCAACCTTGACGATCGCATCGTGGCCGTTGAGGATGGCCGGGTCGTCGATCGTTTCCACGTCCAGGGAATTGATTCCCCGCCACGTCAGGGCTTTCACAGGAATCCCCCTCCCTGCCCACGCTTCTCCCATGCATCCACGAGCCTGCCGGTGGGTGTGGGCGGTCTTTTCCCATGTGGCATCGGCTCATCCCGCAGGATTTCCCCGGCTTCCAGGAGCGTCTTTGATTGGCGCAACGCCCGGCGCACATCCTGGCGCAGGTCTCCAGCCGATTTACCTGGTGCCCCAGGCATCGGCCGTGCACCAAGCTCTGTTCCCCAACTGCCGGGAGCTGGGATCATCCGGATATTGACGACATCCCCAAGATCGGCCAGCGGCTGAGGGTATCTTCCGCCAGGTGCAATCTCCTCAGGCGGCAAGTCAACCGTGACAGAATTCCACCGTGACCCATCCAAGTGCGGGGCCCGTTTTGTCCCGGCGTCCAAAGCGCGTTTTCCGACGACGGCGGCCGCGACTGCGCCCCCAAAAATCATTAATTTTCCACGCATAACTTTTCCCTTCAAGCTGTAAGCAGCAGAGGAAACCAGTGAATTGCCTAAATCCCGAAGGCCGGTGGCCACCAGCCACGGGATGGCAGCGATAATGCCGGACCAGCGTCCACGAGCGACTACATGGGCCGGCCCGCGATACACCATTGACCGCATCAGTACCACCTCCGGCAAACTGCTCGTTCCGGCATCGAACCTCTCCTCTCCGGGCTCTCTCAGGCGGCCGGGTGGAGGACGACTTTGGTCCAGCCGTCTTCGCGGCGGTCGAAGTTCCTGTAGCCCTGGGGGGCCTGATCCAGCGGCAGCTCGTGGCTGATAAGGAAGGACGGCTTGGCTTTGCCGCCGGCGATGAGGTCGCGCAGGGCCCGGTTGTATTTCTTGACCGGGCACTGACCCGAGCCCATCGTCTGTCCCTTGAACCAGTAGATTCCATAGTCGAAAGCCACCTGCCCCTGCTGGGCAAGTTTGTCGGGAGCTCCAGGGTCCTGGGGCAGGAACACACCTACCACGCCCAGGCCACCGACGAACCGGACGGAATCTATCAGCCGGTTCAGGGTCAGGTTGGGATGTTCGTTTCCGCTCGGGTCGTGCGCCTGGTAGCCGACGCATTCGCACCCCCGGTCGGCCCCGAACCCCATGGTCTGGTCCTTGACGAACTCGACAGGGTCCACTGCGGAATCATCCACCGGGATGGCACCGATCTGTTCGGCCAGCTTCAGGCGGTCGCTTTGGCGGTCCACCACCATGACTTTTCCAGCGCCTTTGATAATGGCCGAGTAGGCGGCCATGAGGCCTACCGGTCCTGCACCATAGATGACCACCGAGTCTCCCGGATACACCCCGGCCAGCTCAGTGGCATGCCAGCCGGTGGGGAAGATGTCGGCGACCATGACGTAGTCGAGCTCTTTCTCCACGGAGTCCTCGCCCAAGCGCAGGCAGTTGAAGTCCCCGTACGGCACCCGCAGGTACTCGGCTTGCCCGCCCTGGTACGGGCCCATATCCGCGAAGCCGTAGGCCGCCCCCGCGAGCTGGGGTTCCGGCTGCATGGTCAGGCAGTAGTTGGTGAAGCCCCGTTCGCAGTTCTTGCAGAAACCGCAGGCGATGTTGAACGGCAGCACAACACGTTCGCCCACCTTTACCTTGCTGACCGCAGGGCCGGTCTCGACCACCTCGCCCAGGTTCTCGTGCCCGAAAGTGCGTCCGGGTTCGAAACTGGTGCGGCCCTCATACATGTGCAGGTCCGAGCCGCAGATATTCGTCGAGGTAATCCGCACCAGCACATCGGCGGGATGCTCAATCTTGGCATCCGGCACGTCCTCGACGCCGACGTCGTTCGGTCCTTTGTAGACTACTGCCTTCACTTTTCCGCTCTTTTCTTTTATCCCATCCCCACCATGCCCAGTAGTCGTAGCTTCCGGGCGCGTTGCAGAGTCAGGAGCATGCAGGACCGCAGCCCGGAAAAGGGGGGAGTGTCTCCCGAATACGCGTATTGGAACTGGCGAGGAAATGAGGAACCAGGATTGTGGCCCCTGAGCCCACCAAGGGGGGAGGCCGAAAGTTTTCAGACGCAGGCTGTTCGGGGAAATCCCACCTTGCCGGTCTGTACGCAAAAGAGAAACTGATGGAGCCTTAATGCTAAGCACACGTCGTAAGGGTGTCGAGGTATAACTCAAAAAATGCGTGCAGGCGATGCCGCGTCAAGGACTTGCCGTCCGCTAAAGTCTAGGTCCGCTCGCGCGCGAGCCTGTTGCGGCGCTCCTCCTCGCGCTTGGAGTACGCGGCCGCGCGGACTGCTTCCTCTGACTCCAGGCCGGTGCCAAGGGCGCCGCCGGCGGTCGCCGCCGATGCGACAAACCAGGTCAGCACGAACAGGTCGCCATAGCCGAACGCTACGTGGAGGTAGCCACCCATTACGGCCGGGTCGAGGACAAACAGTGCCCAGGCCAGGTTCACAACGTAGAGCGCCAGATAGCAGATGATCACCCCAATGGTCAGGGTCACAAGCGTGGAGGTGTTGTAGAGGCGGGACCTTTCCCTGGCCTCCGCAGAGTTGTCGTGGGGGCGGTCCCACAGTTCGCCGTCGATTACGAGCCAGGCAACAACCAGGGCAATTGAGGCGATTGTGGCGACTACGAGGCGCCACGGCGGCAGGGAGCCGGCCAGCAGCCAAACAGTGGAGTTGATCGTGGCGACCGCCCCCGTTGCAAGCGATGCCACGAGCGCAGACTTGAGCCCGGGCACGAGGAGCCAAGGACGGTTCGCGAGCACCATGCCCACGAGCAGCCGCCAAGCGGCTGGTGAAACGGGGGAGCGTCTCGCGGAGTCCCGGCCATGCCGCTGACGAGCGCGCGCACTGCATGCCGGGCCCGCGCCTGCATACGGAGCCCGCCGAGCGCCGGTAGCGACAGCACAGCTGCGCGTTGCCGCGGGTCGGTCTCGGCCAGCAGGTACCGGCCGTCATCCTCGTCACGAAACGGAAGCTCAGTCAGCCCGATAACGACGTCCCATTCGTGCTGACGAGCGTGATCCCGAAGCCGTGCCAACGCAGTGTCGGCATCCTCGGAATCCGAGCTGAATGGCTCGCTCACGATCTCGATGTGCCAGGCCTTGCGCTCCCCGCCACCCGGCGGCTCAAGGTCACTGAACCGCCGGGTGAGTTCCGTGGGCGCGGCAGGGTCGGCCACCAGGCCGACCTGAATCGGCTTCATCACGGCTAATTACCACAAAACGGCAGGTGTGCCGACCCCATCGGCCGCCGATTACCAAAACATTCGCCAAGCTCATACGGCTGAAGGGCGTGCGTCGGCTGAGCCGATGGCGAGGGCTGGCTTCACCCCTGCCCACGGCGCCCGTGCCGGTAGGCCCCTAGGCCGATGCTGCCGGGAACCGTTCCCACACCCGGTGGGCTGCGAGTAGGCCGACCAATTCCTTTATCAGGGGTTCAACCTCCTTGCCCGAAACGATGCCCGGAGCATCCTGTGGTAGGCCTGCCGCAGTCAAAGCCGCTGAGCCACTGTCCAGGGAGGCGATGGCTTTTGCGTGCCGGAACGCCTCAGTCAGCAGCAGCACGGCACGCGGATCCAGAGCGCCCCCGGGAGCGCCAGCCTTGGCGTCGAGCCCAGGTGCGGCGTCGGGAGCCGGAGCGGCAGCCGCGGCAACAATGACCGCGTCAAACTCTGTTGAGCGTGCAGTGAGATACGTACGCTGCACGGGGACCCCGCCGTCGTTCTCTGGTCCCAGGAATCCGGCCGCCGGAGCGATAACCAGCGGGACGATGCCCCCGGCGTCCAAAGCCTGCCGTGCCGCGTTCACGGCGGCAAGGTCGCTGCCCTCATCGACCAAGATGCCTACGATCCGGCCGGCAACGGGCCAGGTCTTGCCCACTTGGGACAGGGCAGGGCTGGGCTCGGACTCCGGCACTTGTTCTGTCGCAGGGGGGACGGGCAGGCCAAGGCCTTTAGCTACTGCGGCGCACAGCCCGGCGTCCACGTTGGCCAGAGCCACGAGCTGCCGTTCCCGGACGGACTTTTCGTAGCACTTGCCCAATTCGAACGTGTAAGCCTGGATCACGTGGTCCTGTTCCACGGGGCTCAGGCTGCGGAAGAAGAGGCTCACCTGGCTGTAGTGGTCGTCAAAGGAAGCCGGGTTTCTGCGCTCCTTGATGGAGGCAGCCAGTTCCTCCGGCACATCAATAAATGACCCGACATCGTGTCCGGCGAGGAACGGACAGCCGCCGTCGAGCGAGTTGGGCTGGTAGGGAGCGACTCCACCGTGCACTGCCTGCTGGTGCATCCCGTCCCGCAACATGTCGTTCACCGGAGCCTGCGGACGGTTAATGGGGATCTGCCCGAAGTTGGGGCCACCCAGACGGGAGATCTGGGTATCCAGGTACGAAAAGAGGCGAACCTGCAGCAGGGGATCATTGGTGACGTCGATCCCGGGGACCAGGTGGCCGGGGTGGAACGCCACCTGCTCGGTTTCGGCGAAGAAGTTAGTGGGATTGGCGTTGAGAGTCATGACACCAACGGGCTGCACCGGAGCCAGTTCCTCCGGCACGAACTTGGTGGGATCGAGCAGGTCGATGCCCTCAAACATCTGGTCTTCGGTGTCCGGGAAGGTCTGGACCCCGAGCTCCCACTCCGGGTAGGCGCCAGCTTCGATGGCGTCGGCGAGATCCCGGCGGTGGAAGTCCGGATCCATGCCGTTGATGATCTGCGCTTCTTCCCATACCAACGAGTGCACGCCCTGCTTTGGCTTCCAATGGAACTTCACCAAAGTGGTGCGTCCTTCCGCATTGACGAACCGGAAGGTGTGGACGCCGAAGCCTTCCATCGTCCGGTAGGAACGCGGGATTCCCCGGTCGGACATGTTCCACATGGTGTGCGCCTGGGCCTCCGTATGGAGAGAGACGAAGTCCCAGAAGGTGTCGTGGGCACTCTGGGCCTGGGGAATCTCCCGGTCTGGATGGGGCTTGGCGGCGTGCACGATGTCCGGGAACTTGATGCCGTCCTGAACGAAGAAGACAGGGATGTTGTTGCCCACCAGGTCATAGGTGCCTTCGTCCGTATAGAACTTCGTGGAGAACCCCCGGGTATCACGGACAGTATCGGCAGAGCCGCGGGACCCCAGTACGGTGGAAAAGCGGACGAAGACCGGAGTCTCCACGTCTTTGGCCAGGAACCCAGCGCGGGTGATGTTGGCTGCAGTGCCGTAGGAACGGAACACGCCATGGGCTCCGGCGCCACGGGCGTGCACTACGCGTTCCGGAATGCGCTCGTGGTCAAAGTGCGTGATCTTTTCCCGCAGGTGGTGATCCTGCAGCAGGATGGGCCCGCGCGAACCGGCCTTCAGGGAGTGGTCAGTATCGCCAAGGCGAAGCCCCTGGGCAGTCGTCAGGTACTGGCCGGACTGGGCGCGCGACGTGGCCGGCGCCCCTGTTGGGCTTCCTGTGGGGGAAACCGCCTCAGGTCCTCGCTGGTCCGGCTTGGGCGGCAGAGGTTCCCGAGGGGTTGTGGGTTCTTCCAGGCTGGCAGGTTCGCTTGCCGGGACGCCGGGGATGTTGATGCTGCGCTCTTCTGGCACGAATTTGTCTCCTCAGGGATGGGCAAAACTGACAGTCCTCGGCCGATGACCGAAAATACTAAGCGTACTTAGCATGCTCTACACCCTAGGGAACGTTTTCCAACACCACAAATTTTGCCCGGGATCTGGACTTCGTGCTGGTTGCTTTCCGGACCGGAAATAGCCACCAAGCCTGGCCCTGAGCGCTACAAAGATAGCGCCGATAATTGGCCCTCCGTCACCTCCCGCGCGCGGTCGCGCCCTTTCTTCATGACGACCCGGTTGCAGCTGGACGCGCTCACAAATTTGAGAGTCCAATTTTCGGGGACCAGTTCAAAATAGCCGGCCCTTCTTGTTTCACCGACATCGCTGCGTGATGGCGTGAACTGCCGGATCAGCCCGGGACATTCCGGGGATCATTGCCGTAGCTGTTCTTGGAGCCGATCTTTCCGTCCTGGTTCTTGATGACGTGCTCCACCTTGCCGGCCTGGGCAGCGTCCCGACCTGCAGCTTCTGCCTCATCCTTGGTGCCGTAGTCAGCACCGAAAGCACGGCCAGTGCCCGCATTATCCAACGGAGACTGCCTGTACCGCGTGAATACTACGACCAAAAGGGAGTTGATACTGGTGAGGCCAACCCCACCCCGGCCGGGAATCGAGTACTACAGTGGATGCAGGGCTGCCAGCCGCAATCCGCTCGACGACCTGCGCGAAACCATCGGCCATCTGACCGATCAGCTAAAGCTGCACGGTTCGGAGCGTGTCGACGACCTGGTCGGCGATCTCATCGGTGCGAGGCCCGGGCCGGCCCGGCCGCTGTCCGAGGTGCAGGCCGAGCTCGACGCGCTGGTCGGACTGGAGACCGTGAAGGAACAGGTGCGGGCCCTCG
>JAODMS010000227.1 GCA_025464925.1 Arthrobacter sp. | reverse complement strand
CACCCGCCCGCGCCATGATCTTCGATTCCGTCTATGACACCTACCGCGGTGTCGTCACCTACGTCCGGGTGATCGACGGCATGCTGCACCCCCGCGAACGCATCCAGATGATGTCCACCCGCGCCAGCCACGAACTCCTTGAAATCGGCGTGAGCTCGCCGGAGGCCACACCCTCCAAGGGTCTCGGCGTCGGCGAGGTGGGCTACCTCATCACCGGCGTCAAGGACGTCCGCCAGTCCAAGGTCGGCGATACCGTCACCAACCTGGCCAAGCCGGCGTCGGAGTCGCTGAGCGGCTATGCAGATGCCAAGCCCATGGTCTTTTCCGGTCTGTATCCGTTGGACGGTACGGACTATCCGGTGCTCCGCGATGCGCTGGAGAAGCTGATGCTCAACGATGCCGCGCTCGTGTATGAGCCTGAGACGTCTGCCGCGCTGGGATTCGGCTTCCGCGTGGGTTTCCTGGGCCTGCTGCACCTGGAAATCACCCGTGAGCGCCTCGAACGCGAATATAATCTGGACCTGATCTCCACGGCCCCGAACGTGGAATACGAGGTCACGCTGGAGGACAAGAACGTCATCCACGTCACGAACCCCAGCGAGTACCCCAGCGGCAAGATCGCCGAAGTCCGCGAGCCTATGGTTTCCGCCACCATCCTTGCGCCGACCGAGTTTGTTGGCACCATCATGGAGCTGTGCCAGAGCCGGCGCGGCGTTATGGGCGGCATGGACTATCTCTCTGAGGACCGGGTGGAAATCCGGTACCGCCTGCCGCTGGCCGAAATTGTCTTCGATTTCTTCGACATCCTCAAGTCCAAGACCCGCGGCTACGGGTCGCTGGACTGGAAGGCCGACGGCGACCAGGTTGCGGATCTGGTCAAGGTGGACATTATGCTCCAGGGCGAGCAGGTTGACGCTTTCTCCGCCATCACGCACCGTGACAAGGCCTACGCCTACGGCGTGATGATGACGGGCAAGCTGCGCGAACTGATTCCGCGCCAGCAGTTCGAAGTGCCGATCCAGGCCGCCATTGGCTCCAGGATCATCGCCCGTGAAAGCATCCGGGCCATCCGCAAGGACGTGCTTGCCAAGTGCTACGGCGGTGACATCACCCGAAAGCGCAAACTGCTGGAAAAGCAGAAGGAAGGCAAGAAGCGCATGAAGATGGTGGGCCGCGTCGAGGTCCCGCAGGAAGCCTTCATCGCAGCGCTGACCACCGACGAGTCCAAGGATAAGGCCAAAAAGTAGTGGCAGACCAGGTGCTGAAGGCCGGGGCCGGAGCGTCGGCAGGCCGGGTCCATGCCTAGCGTTCTTCCGCTGGGCGACCCGGCGCCAGCTGACGGGCTCCTGCCCGGCCAGGCGCTCCAGGGCGCCGCAGGGCGGGCATTCGGGCTCTACGTTCACATCCCGTTCTGCGCCGTCCGCTGCGGCTACTGCGATTTCAACACCTATACGGCCACTGAGCTGGGCGGCGGGGCGTCGCAGGACGCTTACGCCACCACCGCCATCAGCGAGCTCACTTTCGCGGCCGCGGCCCTGAAGAATTCCGGCCTGCCGGAGCGGCCGCTCGGAACCGTTTTCTTCGGCGGGGGAACCCCCACGCTGCTTCCCGCCGAGGATCTTGCCCGCATCCTCACCGCCGCGATCGGGACGTGGGGACTGCAGCCCGGCGCCGAGGTGACCACGGAGGCCAATCCGGATTCGGTCACGCCCGAATCCCTCCAGCTGTTGGCCGACGCCGGATTCACCCGCGTCTCCTTCGGCATGCAGTCCGCCGTTCCGCACGTGTTGAAGGTTCTGGACCGCACGCATACCCCCAGCCGGGTGCCCCAGGTGGTGCAGTGGGCCAGGGAGGCGGGCCTCGCGGTCAGCCTTGACCTGATCTACGGGACCCCGGGGGAGTCGCTGGCGGACTGGCGCCACTCGCTGGAAACGGCGCTGTCCTACGGCCCCGACCACATCAGCGCCTACGCGCTCATCATCGAGGACGGCACCAAGCTCGCCGCCCAGATCCGCCGCGGCGAAGTGCCGGGAATCGACGACGACGACCATGCGGCCAAGTATGAGCTCGCCGACGAACTGATCTCCGCCGCCGGGCTCCGCTGGTACGAGGTCAGCAACTGGTCCCGAACTCCCGAACAGGCCTGCCGGCACAATCTGGCCTACTGGCGCGGGGATGACTGGTGGGGGATCGGGCCGGGCGCGCACTCACACGTGGGCGGCGTGCGCTGGTGGAACGTCAAACACCCCACCGCGTATGCGGGCAGGCTCGGTTCCGGGGTGTCGCCTGCCGCCGGGCGCGAAACGCTCGATGCCGAAACCCGGAACGTGGAGCGAGTCATGCTCGAAGCACGCCTGAACTCCGGACTGGTCATTGCGGGACTGGGGGAGACCGGGCGCCACGCGGTGGCCGGACTCATCGCGGACGGCCTCGTGGACCCGGGGGCTGCCTTCAAGGGCACGCTGGTGCTCACGCTCCAAGGCAGGCTGCTCGCCGACGCCGTCGTCCGCAGGATCCTGCCGGACTAGGCTGCCGGGCGGGTTCCCTGCCGGCGCGGCCGGTTTACTGGATCCAGCGCAGGTTGAAGCCGTAGCGGTGCGGCTGGCCCCGGTTGACATGGATGC
Organism: Arthrobacter sp.; assembly: GCA_025464925.1. The sequence continues at coordinate 3,407 of JAODMS010000227.1, read as the reverse complement.
CCGCGGCGACGGAGAAGCAGGTCACCGCAATCCAGATCACGGTGGCGAGGACCGCGAAGAGGTTGCCCACCACGGGAACGAAGACCAGGATGTTCGCAACGACCGCGGCAATGGTGGGCGGAAGCGTGAAGTTGAGGGCTTCTTTGGATTCCTGGGCCGTGAAGGGGCCGCGGTCCTTGAAGATCAGGTAGATCAGCAGCGACGGGACACAACCGAGGATGCCGCCGAAGTGCGCCAAAGTCGCCCACTGCCGGTCCTCGGTTGCCGTCAGCGGCAGCGCATTTGCCGGAACGCCATGGTACGGGGGCTGGCCGTGGCCGGCCTGGTTGCCCGTGTGTTCGCGTGCGTTATCTGCCACGGTGTAGTCCTTCGGATTGCGATGATGCGTTGCTGCCTGCAAGTGCCCGGCCGCGCAGAAAGCGCGACCGCCGATCCAAGAATACGTGCTTGGGCGGCGAAATGAAGATCGGGCCCCGGCCGCCGCGGCTGCCGCCCGCAAAGCGGGCGCCCGCGGCACGGCTCCTGGCGGACACTTTCCGAACCTTCCGGAAGCAACCCCTAGGGGACGGTCAGGAAGTCGATGACTTCTTCGACCCGGCCCAGCAAAGACGGCTCCAGGTCGGCGTAGCTGCGGACGGTCCCCAGGAGTCTCTGCCAGCCCAGCCCGATATCCTCCTTTGTGGTGTGCGGCCAGCCGAAGGCAGTGAGGATGCCGGTCTTCCAGTCCACGCCCCGGGGAACCACCGGCCACTGCTCGATGCCCAGGACGGCGGGGCGGATGGCCTGCCAGACGTCCACGTAGGGGTGGCCCACGATCAGCACATTGCCCGCGGCGCCGGGGGACGCCATGACGGCCTGAGCGATCCTGGACTCCTTGGAATCCGGGACGAGGTGGTCCACCAGCACGCCGAGCCGGCGCCCCGGGCCGGGGCGGAACGCTGCCACCGCGGCGGTGAGGTCGTCAATGCCATGCAGCGGCTCGACGACGATGCCCTCCACGCGGAGATCGTCACCCCAGACCCTCTCCACAAGTTCGGCGTCGTGCTTGCCTTCCACCCAGATCCGGCTGGCCTTGGCCACCTGGGCGCGTTGGCCGGCCACCCGGACCGAGCCCGAAGCCGTACGGCCGGCTCCGGCCGCAGGGGCGGTACTTCCCGGCGCCGGGGGCATCAGCCGGATGGGCCGGCCCTCCAGCAGGAAGCCGTACCCCAGCCGGAAGGACCGCGATTTGCCCCGCCGGTCCTCCAGCGCCACCACATGCATCCCGCCCGACTTCTCCACCCGCGTGACGGCACCGACCCATCCGGACTGAACATCCTCCAGCACCATGCCGCGTTGCACCGGGACTTCAGGCAGCTGGCTCTTGGCGGGGGCAGTCAGGTCCTGCGGTCCCCAGTTCTGGTATGACATCACTTACACGCTGCTTTGCACTCGGGTTGTACGGGGGGAATCTTAGGTGCCGGGCAAGCCCTCCGGAACCGGATCGGCCCAGCTTTAATCCGGCGTCGGGACCTGCTGCCAGGGGAGCTGCGCGGGCTGTGTGCGGAAACACCAGCCCGGAGCATCGCCCGGAGCGATACCAATGCTAACAACGCGGCGACTCATATTAGACTGGTTAGCACTTAGGTATGTCGAGTGCTAACCGGAGGCCGGCCCGTGTGGCGGCCCGCGGGACGCGTCGACTGCAGGACAGCCGATTGGAGGTGGAGCATGAGCGAACCCCGCAAACTCGAAGTGCTGCGCGCCATCGTCGAGGACTACGTCCATTCCCGCGAACCCGTTGGCTCCAAGGCCCTTGTTGAACGGCACCATCTGGGGGTGTCCAGCGCCACGATTCGCAACGACATGGCCGCGTTGGAAGACGAGGGCCTGATCATGGCCCCCCACACGAGCGCCGGACGCATCCCTACGGACAAGGGCTACCGCCTCTTCGTCGACCAGATTTCCGCGGTCAAGCAGCTGTCCCACGCCGAGCGCCGGGCCATCCAGGCGCTTTTGGAGGGATCCGAGGACCTCGACGACGTTCTCGAGCGCACCGTGCGGCTCCTCTCACACCTGACCAACCAGGTTGCCGTCGTTCAGTACCCGCACCTGAGCCGGGCCAAGGTCCGTCATATCGAGTTCGTGCTGCTTGCCCCCCGGAAGGTGCTGGTGGTGCTGATCGCGGACACTGGGAACGTGGAGCAGCGAGTCATCGATATCGGGCAGGACCTCCCCGATGAGGCACTCTCAGTCCTGCGGTCCCGTTTCCTGGGCAGTATGTCCGGGACGCCGCTGAATCTGCTGCCCCAAGTCCTGCACGCCGTCATTGCCAGTTGCGCTCCCGCGCGGCGAGGCGCCGCCCAGGCGCTGGCACGGGGCCTCGAAGCCCTGGCCACGAGCAGCCGCGAAGAGCGCATGGTCATGGCGGGGACAGCCAATCTTGCCCGCTCCAACGTCGATTTCCCGCTGAGCATCGGCCCGGTGCTGGAAGCGCTCGAAGAACAGGTGGTCATGCTCCGCCTGCTCAGCGAGATGGCCGAGGACCCCCGCGGCGTGACGGTGAGCATCGGCAGGGAGAACCCGTATGACGGACTAGCCGAGGCTTCTGTGGTGGCGACCGGCTACGGCCCGGACGCCACCGCCAAGGTCGGCGTGCTGGGACCCACCCGGATGGACTATCCGACCACCATGGCCGCCGTCCGCGCGGTGGCCCGTTACCTTTCAAGGATTCTCGAACCCTGAAAGACCCCTGACCGACCAGTCGGCGGCCCCAGGGCCGCCGCACTCCAGACTTCTTGCCCCTACCGGCAACAACCAGGAAGAGATACAAACTTTGAGCAGCCATTACGACGTTCTTGGAGTCTCCCGCGAAGCGACGGGGGAAGAGATCAAGAGGGCTTACCGCAAGCTGGCCCGGACCCTGCACCCGGACGTGAACCCCGGTGATGATGCCTCGGACCGTTTCAAGGCCGTCACCCACGCCTACGAGGTGCTCTCCGACCCGCAGAAGCGCCGGGTCTACGACACCACCGGCAACGAGAACGGCACCGACAACGGCTTCGGCGGCGGCAGCTACTCGGGCCAGGGCTTTGCCTTCCAGGACATCTTCGAGACGTTCTTTGGCGCTGGCGGCCAGGCCGGCCCGGCGTCCAGGGTCCGCCGCGGCCAGGACGCCCTGATCAGCGTCCGGATCGACCTCCGCGACGCGGTCTTCGGGATCAACAAAAAGCTTGAGGTCGACACCGCCGTCACCTGCCCCACCTGCGAAGGCTCCTGCTGCCGCGACGGCAGCCGCCCGGAACGCTGCGACATCTGCGGCGGCAGCGGCCAGGTCCAGCGCGCCGTGCGGTCCATCCTCGGCCAGGTCATGACCGCGGCACCCTGCGGCTCCTGCGAGGGCTTCGGCACCGTCATCAAGGACCCCT
>JAODMS010000226.1 GCA_025464925.1 Arthrobacter sp. | reverse complement strand
GGGACGTAAGCGTCATGGCGCACTGCAGGGCGCAGTAAGGGCAGTGCGTGTCGGCGCTGTTGGTCATGTTAGACGTGTCCCATCGCGTTTCGGTTGGCGTTGCGGATGTAGCAGGCCCAGCAGACGGCGAGCATCAGGACGTACGCGCCGACGAAGCCGTAGAACGCCGGAGTGTAGGAGCCGCTGGCGGTGTTGGAGGCGTTCAGTACCTGAGGGATGACAAAACCGCCGTAGGCGCCGATGGCCGAGACCAGGCCCAGTGCCGAGGAGGCGAGGCGCTGGGTGGCCACCGTGCTGGCGCCCGACTTGGCTGCCCGGCTGGACGTGGCGAAGATGACGGGGATCATCCGGTAGGTGGCTCCGTTGCCGAAGCCGCTGGCGGTGAAGAGGAGCAGGAACAGACCCAGGAAGAGCCAGAAATTTTTCAGCGGGAGGGTCCAGATCATGGTCAGCGTGATGACGGCCATCGCGGCGAAGGCGGCGACGGTCATCCGGGCGCCGCCCATCCGGTCGGCCATCCGGCCGCCGTAGGGACGGGCGAGCGAGCCGACCAGCGGGCCCAGGAACGCCAGCGAGAGCGCCACGGTGCCGACGCCGATCGAGGAGAACGCCGGGAAGTAGTCCTTGATGAGCTTGGGGAACACACCGGCGAAGCCGATGAAGGACCCGAAGGTGCCGATGTACAGCAGCGCCATGATCCACAGGTGCGGTTCCTTCAGCGCGGCGAGTGAGCCGGCCACGTCGCCCTTGGCGCTGGTGAGGTTGTCCATGTACTTGTAGGCACCGAACGCGGCGAGCAGGATCAACGGGACCCACATGAGGCCGGCCATGGGGAGGTTGATGGTGCCGGCGGCCAGCAGGGTGATGGCAATCGGAACGGCGAGCTGTGCGACGGCGGCGCCGAGGTTGCCGCCGGCGGCGTTCAGGCCCAGCGCCCAGCCCTTTTCCCGGGCCGGGTAGAAGAAGGTGATGTTGGCCATGGAGCTGGCGAAGTTGCCGCCGCCGAAGCCGGCGAGGGCGGCCACAAGGAGCATGGTGCCGAACGGGGTGTCCGGGTTGGAGACGCACAGCGCCAGCCCGATCGACGGGATCAGCAGCAGCAGGGCCGAGACGATGGTCCAGTTGCGGCCGCCGAAGCGGGGGACCATGAAGGTATAGGGGATTCGTAGGGTGGCGCCGACCAGGCTGGGCATGGAGATCAGCCAGAAGATTTCCGAGGTGGTGAAGGTGAAGCCTGCCGCGGGCAGCTGGACGACGACGATGGACCAGAGCTGCCAGACCACGAAACCGAGGAACTCGGCGAAAATGGACCAGTTGAGGTTGCGCCGGGCGATGGCCCGGCCGGCGGACTCCCACTGCTCCTTGTTTTCTGCATCCCAGTTGGCGATCCAGCGGCCGGGGCGGTGGTCCAGGCCCGGGCTGGCAAGGGCGGAAGTGGCGGCGGGGGATTCGGTGCGTTCAGCAGTCACGGGGACCTCCTTGGGGATGTTGTCCCTCCAAAGTAGGGAGGTCGCGTTTCGCGGAGCGTCGCGCCGTGTTAACGGGCTGTGACATTTGCCTATCGGCACCTTGGGAACCCGGTGAGGAGCACGGTGGAGGCCACTCCGTGGAATGAGACACGATGTCCAGATAGTGGAACATTTGTCCATTGTCTGGACGGCGGGAACTATTATCGGTGATATCTAAATCCCTCACCCGGACAGTCCCAGAGCATCTCTGCGAAACCTCGGTCCGGTCTTCATGAAAGCGCCACTACATGTCATCCACTGCAACTTCCACGGGGCAAGGGTCCGCCAAACAGGTGAACTCGCGCGGCCGCGTCATTGTCGCCAGTCTGATCGGCACCACCGTTGAGTTCTATGACTTCTACGTCTACGCCACGGCCGCCGTACTCGTTTTCCCCCGGCTCTTCTTTCCCGGTCAGAACGAAACCACCCAGCTGCTCAGCTCCTTCGCGGTCTTCGGCGTCGCTTTCGTTGCGCGCCCGCTCGGGTCCATCGTCTTCGGCCACTTTGGTGACAAGTTCGGCCGCAAGGGCACCCTGGTGGCATCGCTGCTGACCATGGGTATCGCTACCTTCCTGATCGGCTGCCTGCCCACCGCCCTCGTACCCGGTTGGGAATTCTGGGCGCCGGCACTGCTGGTGGTCATGCGCTTCGCCCAGGGCCTGGCCCTCGGCGGCGAATGGAGCGGTGCAGCCCTGCTGGCCACCGAGAACGCCCCGGCCAACAAGCGCGCCATCTACGGCACCTTCCCGCAGCTGGGTGCGCCGATCGGCTTCATCATCGCCAACGTGCTGTTCCTGGTCTTCAGCTACATCCTGGCCCCGCAGGCCTTCACCGACTGGGGCTGGCGCGTGCCGTTCCTGGTCAGCGCGGTCATGGTCATCATCGGCCTTTACGTCCGCCTCAAGCTGATCGAAACCCCGGCCTTCACGAAGGTCCTGGAGTCCAACGAGGTCGCCAAGCTGCCGCTGGGCCGCGTCTTCAAGACCAGCTGGCGTCCGCTGATCCTGGGCACCTTCATCATGCTGGCCACCTACGTGCTCTTCTACCTGATGACCACGTTCACGCTGACCTACGGCACCAAGCCGACCCTGGCCGGCGCGCAGGCCGCAGCCGAGAAGGCTGGCAAGCCGATGACCGAGGCGGCCGCAGCCGCGGTCGTTCCCGGCCTGGGCTTCTCCCGCAATGACTTCCTCTGGATGCTGATCGCCGGCGTGGTGTTCTTCGGAATCTTCACCCTGGTCTCCGGCCCGCTGGCCGAAAAGTACGGCCGCCGCAAAATGCTGCTGGCAGTCACCGCCGGCATCTTCGTCTTCGGCCTGCTGTTCGTCCCGCTCTTCAGCGGCGGCTTCGTGGGCACCATGGCCCTGCTCATCATCGGCTTCTCCCTCAGGGGCCTGACGGTCGGCCCGATGGGTGCCCTGCTCCCGGAGCTGTTCCCGACCAACGTCCGTTACACGGGCTCGGCCGTCAGCTACAACGTCTCCAGCATCCTGGGCGCAGCCGTGGCGCCGTTCATCGCCGTCTGGCTCTGGGAAATGGCGAAGGGCAGCCCCGTGCTGGTGGGTGTCTACCTCACCGTCATGTCGGTCCTGACGCTCATCGCCCTGTTCCTGAGCAAGGAAACCCGCGACCTGGACTACGAAAACAACGTGGCCTGACCCTCGCCGTCGTTCCCGGGACTGATCCCTGAGGCTGGTTCCGGCGAACCTGCACGGAAGAAGAAGCCCGGTGTGTTCAACACACCGGGCTTCTTTGTGCCTTCGCCGGCTTAGGGCCGGGCCCTCCCGCGATCGACGGCGGTCCCGGATCGACGGCGGTCCAGACCTGGGCCCTTCCGCCGGCCCTCAGCTGGCGTACCGCTCCACGAAGTTCTCCAGGATTTTCATCGGCTCCGTGGCAACGAAATGCCGGGCGTCTTCCATCAGCATCTCGGCCGATTCCGGCGGGAAGTACCCGGCATGGCGGTAGATGTCGATCCGGGTGATCAGCCCTTCGGCGTCGAGCTCCGGGTGGAACTGGGTGGCGTAGAGGTTCGTCTTGATCCGGAACATATGCACGGGGCAGGCGGCGGAGCTCGCCAGCAGAACCGCGTGCGGCGGCAGGACCGTGCATCCCTCCTTGTGGCCGGTGAACGCCGTGAACTCCTCCGGCAGGCCCTTGAGCAGGGGATCGTTCAACCCCTCGGGGGTCAGTTTGATGGTGACGCCGCCCAGTCCTT
>JAODMS010000196.1 GCA_025464925.1 Arthrobacter sp. | reverse complement strand
AGATTTGGACGTTGGCCCTTGGATCTGCCATGGCTCCGCGGGATCAGAGGCTTATGGATGAACTGGCCCGCTCTCTCGGCAGCCCTGATGCAATTGCGGTGGCGGAATCCGCCGGAGGTTCCAGGCTGCTGGCCGGACTCGTAGAGGCAGTTGATTCCGCCCGTTATTGGCAGGAACCCGACGAGACCGATGAGCTCCTCATGCACCGTCCCGTCTTGACTGCCCTCGGCCCCGTTGCCACTTTGCTGTCAGGTTCGCTGGCGGCCTGGTTGCGCCCAAGCTCGGTGGCATTGGACCGGCAATGCTTCGTGCAATGGACTGATGAACGCAAGCTGCAACCTCCAAGCCTCACTGCTGCCGCTGAAAAGCTCGCTCGCTGGAAGGCCTCGACCATTGCCGACGAACGTCAAGCAGCGGACCGCCCACGGGACCCCGCAGCTCTCTGGAGCGGACGGTGGTGGTCCACCCCGACCCTGTCTGACCTGGTCACAACGACCAGGAGCATCACCGGGCTGGGGGCCATAAAACTGATGCTGGTCGAAGACAGCATCGGCTGGAAGCATGCCATGGTCTGGCCGCTCGCACCGGCCTCAGGGTCACGTATTTACGAAATATCGGATCCCACGGCGTGGACGGGCCTCGTGGCCCGCTACCCCCTGGACGCCAGCCTTGCCAAGCGCCACGACTGGTGGCGAACAACAGGGGTCGATGGGTCCTGGCTCATGCCCGACTGGTCAGCCGTCGCCGCGGACTACGACGGCGTTCACCTCACCGTCTCCGGCTATCTCACGACCGCCGGGCGATACCTCGCCGTCGGTCAGTCCGGCACAGTCCTCGCGGGCTGGAACCCTGACGAGACCTACTGGCTCAACGACGTTCTCAGTCCCGGGACGGTCCCCTCAGAGTGGCACAGCAACGAATCCCAGCCGCCCACCTGGGTGGACGACGCCACCAGACTGTAGACACTAAGGAGTCCCGAGAAGAACGAAACCGGCCTCTGTGGCTACCGGCGGGAGGTGAGGACGTTGTCATGTACCTTTGTCCAGCCTTCTGACTGCAACTGTCCGGTGTCAGCGCCGTCAGTCACGAGGACGGCTGACACACCAGTGGGTCCGGTGACTTTGACGACCTCCCCGCCGCGGGCGTAGCTACTGCAGCCAGCTACCCAGAGCGAGGGGTTGGCCTCGGGAGCGATAACCAGACACGCCTCATGTGTGTTCTCGTTTTTCGCGGCAAAGTACTTCATCCCGTCTTTTGAAGCGAGCAGACGGGTGTTTTCGATGTTTACGTCCGTTCCTTGGAAGGTGATGCCTTCCGGCATTTTGTCCTCCGCGGTTGCCTGGCGGTCCAGGGCCCTGAGGCCTGACGGGGCGGTGCAACCGCCGAGCAGGATTGCCGCGCCGAGCACGGCTGCGATCAACGGAACTGTGTAACGATTCATGGCGCTGCCCCCTCAGGCCGTCGTTGTTCAGAGACTACACCGGCCCCGTCAGGACTCCATGCTGCCCCTCGGCCTAGGATCGCTTAACGGGGGGCGGAAGACTCATCGGGGTTCAGCAAGAACGAAAGGGCCTCGCTGCGCTCGGACGGCACAATCATTCTTCTTTTTCTTTTTTGCTGCTGTCCTTATGGTGTTGACGGGTGGTTCCGTGGCCGTTGTAGGGTCGTGGCTACCCGGGGGAGGCGGGTATGGCTTTGTTGCTGTGGCCGGACGACTCAGGTCGTGACGGCTCCGAAGGATTGGCCGCCCGCCACCCCGCGATGACCGGACCGCTGATTGAGAGACGCGACAAGATCGCCGGATAAGGACACGACGGCGCGGTTATCTGCCGGGTTCCACCCAACCAACAGACTGGAGGCTGCTTTGGTGCACCTATGGGCCGGCATCGACGCCGGCAAAGCCCACCATCACTGCGTCGTGATCGACGCCAACGGAAACCGGCTGCTCTCGCAGAAAATCCCCAACGACGAACCGGCCCTGCTCGAGCTCATCGCCAACGTGCTGAAACTGGCTGACGGTGATGAGGTGGTCTGGGCAACGGACCTGAACCACGGAGGGCCGGCGCTGCTGATCGCCATCCTCGTCGCCCACGGCCAGAACATCCTCTACATTCCGGGACGGATCGTCCATCACGCCTCCAAGCTTTACCGCGGCGAGGGCAAAACCGACGCGAAAGACGCCGCCGTGATCGCGGACCAGGCCAGGATGCGCAAAGACCTCCAGCCCCTGCGGGCAGGGGATGAGATCAGCACCGGGCTGCGGATCCTCACCGCCCGGCGGGCCGACAAAGCCGCGGACCGGGTCCGGGCGATCAACCGGCTGCAGGCCCAGCTGCTCGAATATTTTCCGGCGCTGGAGCGGGCCTTTGACTACAGCCGCTCCAAAGCCGCCTTGTTGCTGCTGACCAGACACCGGACCCCGGACGGGATCCGCCGCACCGGCCAGACGCGGCTGCACGCGTGGCTGAAGAAACACGGCGCCCGCTCGTCAGCCGCGGTCGCCCAGGCTGCCATCGACGCGGCGAAATCCCAGCACACCACCGTCCCGGCCCAGCACCTCGGGGAACTGATCGTCGCCGCCCTGGCCCGGGAAATCATCATCCTGGACCAGGAACTCGCCGAACTCGATGCGCTGATAAGCGAGAAGGTCGCCGAACACCACCACACCCGGGTGCTGCTGAGCATGCCCGGCTTCGGACCCGTCCTCGCCGCGGAGTTCCTCGGCGCCACCGGCGGAGACCTGACCGTCTTTGAAACCGCGGACCGGTTCGCCGGCGTTGCCGGCCTCGCCCCCGCGCCGCGGGACTCCGGCCGCATCACCGGCAACCACCACCGCCCCCGGCGCTACGACCGCAGGCTCCTCCGGGTTTTCTACCTGTCCGGGCTATCGGCCCTGAAAAGTTGCCCCGCCTCCCGGACGTACTACGATCGCAAACGCGGCGAAGGGAAAACCCACATCCAGGCCATGCTCTCCCTGGCCCGGCGCCGCCTCAACGTCCTCTGGGCCATGCTCCGCGACGGCACCACCTACACACCGGTCCCGGCGACGTCAGCCAGGCTGGCTGCCTGAACCATCCAGCGATCCAGCTAGAAGACGACGGGGGCTTTAGAACCGGGACCCCGCCCTTCCAGACGTTCGAGTGCGGACGGCGGTCGTGCCGCTCCCGGAGATTTCGAATCTCTTGGATTCACCGTCCCGCTTCGGATGACCGCGGACACCCGGAAAGCCGCGTAGATCGGTTGCGGCTGCCCGCTGGCGCCTGCTATGGACGTTTGGCCAGGGCGAGGGTTTCTTCGCGAAGCACATCCTTGGCACCGAGAATCTCCACGCCCAGGATGCGCCCTTCGGCATCAAAGTCAATAATGATCTCGCCTTTCCGCCCGGGTGTCTCTATCGAATGCACCTGGGTCGACGCTTCGCCATCGCGGACTTCATCGACGAGTTGGACGTATGCGGCGTCGGCTTCTTTGTCATAGGTAATTTTCATTGGCTACCCCTTCAAGGACGGTACGGACATCGCCGATCTAGGCGCCTCGTCGTTGTTACCCAGCTGTCCCAATCCGGTAAGCAACAAGAACGAAAGGGCCTCGCTGCGCTCGGACAGCACACGCTTCTTTTCTTTTTGCTGCTGTCCGTTGGATCATACGTGCCCGCTCCACCGGCGCAACCGTCCTGCGGACGGCCGCGCACCGGATGGCCCGCGTTCGGCGCTGCGCTTTTTTCCTCACCCTACCCACCCGGTGCTTGCCCTTCGGGTTGCCCCGGCTCCGTCGGGCACAGCTACGCGATGCTCCGCCAGCAGGCAAAAAACATGGTGGGGGAGAGGGACAGCCGGCAGGTCAGGCACCCGCCCCGCCCGAGCGAAACGGAGCATCACCTCATGAGTACACAAACCACGATCCACATGGCCACAGTCGACACCGCTGAAAAGGTCGCCGCCCCGGTCCTGCCCGCCGACAACCGGGCAGGGGACGGGTACGACTGGATGGACACCCTCGAAGGCACCCCCTGGTCCGTGCTGCCGAACTGGGCCAGCGAGGGCTGGGACGCCGGATCCTGGCCCTACATCATCTTCGCCGTCGCCCGCAGCCGTGACGTGAGCGGGGAACTGTTTGGCTATGGCACCTGCGTCGAGGGTGACACCGCCGCGCACTGGTTCCGGTCCCAGGACGCCTGCTTCGAGGCGATCACCGCCGAGGTGTTCTTCCACTGGGCCTCCGGCCAGTCCGACGGCCCGGACCACCTCCCAACACGGCCGCGGAACTGCCTGAGCAGGACCGCAAGCCCTACCCGGGCTGGACGGCCTAGAAACGCCTCCGGTGCCCCGGCCATGAACCGGCCGGGACACCGGAACGGCACCGCCAACATCCGTTGACAACATCATTGAGATTACTTATTGATTGTATGGGCGGCGCCCCAGCTGAGGCGGATGGGTGGTGGAAGGGCGGAACTCCTGGTAGAGAAGTGATTGTCGGGTGTTGGTGTGCAGGCCCGGTGTTGCGAGAACTGGTTGAATCCACCCCCCCCGTGAACGGGCATGTTCACCGGGGGGTCAAACGGGCACGCCAACGCTTCTCGGTTGCTGATCAAGCTCATGAGAAAATCCAAGCCCGGTTGCGGTCGCCCTTCCACTAATCGAGGCCTTAAACTGCTCCTCAGGCAAAACCTCCGCCCAGCACATCCACGTGCACGTGGTCGAGGTGACGCAGGATCTCGTTGCTGGGCTCAGGTGCGTCGTAGTCCTGCCATTGCCCTCGAGAGCTGTGCACGCTCCAGAACAGGTCGTCGAAGATGACGTACTGGATGTCCAGGTCCTCGGCATGAGCGACGAGCCAGTGGGCCAGCATCCACCCCTCACGCCGGTTCTCCTCCGTCACTGGGCGGAAGAAGATGTCGATCGCCCGGCCGTCGTAGTGCGTCGACTCCGCTCGGTGCCCATGATCGATGCCACCCGGGGCGAACCCGCCCAGGCTCTGGTCACCAAACACCTCGGTCATCGCCTCGCGCAACTGCTCGGCGCGCGGTGTCAGGCCGGTGACACTCAGCTGCTGTTCCTGCAGGTCACTGGCGGCTGAGCCCTGGCAGGTCAGACTGGCACCAGCGTCCTCGGACGGCCCGTCGGCCAGCCGCTGCAACACCGCCTCGTCGATGCCGGAGGTGTCAGGGCCTTCCAGCCCGCGGGCCAAGAGCGCTACCGCCGTCGTGGCCAGCTGCGCCTCATCACGGTCGAGCTCGACCTGTCCCTCCGAGGTTTCGACCATGCATTCCGGGCCCCAGCGCAGCGAGCCGTCCTCGGTGCGCAAGCCGCTGAGCAAGCCGGGCCCGAGGAGCACCAGCGCTGACGCGAGCATCCCGAGCAGGAGAAGGCCCAAGAGCGGCCGAATGGGGCGGCGCCGGCCCGCATGCATCTCTTCGTTGGTCATCACGAGTGCAGACGTGCGTGCCGCACGGTGACCTCGTGGGCGCCGGTACCGGCCAGCTCACGGGCCAGGGCTGATCCGAGGACTTCCGCACCGATCACGGCGATCTTGCCTACGATGACGCGCCCCTTTCGTTGCGTGGCAGTGCTCCAATTACAGCGGAGGAGGGGACTGCTGAAGGTTTAGTTGACAGCTGGGGTTAATAGTTCCCATGCGGCTGGGGCCGCGTTGTTTATTGTCTCAAACTCGATGGGTGTCCGCCGTCCGAGGGCGTTGACGGCGTTTACGGTGGTAGCTGCGCTCGATCCAGGTCGGGGAGTGTCCGTTTAACGGTGGATCCACGGTTGGCATTTAGTTGATTCTTCCGTCAAAGGTGATGACGAAGGCATTCAGTACCGGCTTCCACCGGGTGGCCCATCGGCTCCTCACCCATCTGCGCCGCCTCACCGAGGAGATCGATGAACTCACTGCCGAACTCAGCCGCCGGATCACAGTCATCGCTCCGGCGCTGCTGGCGATCGTCGGTTGCGGGTCCCTGACGGCGGCGAAGATCCTGGGAGAGACCGCAGGTGTCACGCGGTTCCGCTCGAAGGACGCCTACGCACGTCATAACGGCACTGCCCCGCTGCCGGTGTGGTCTTCGAACAAGGCCCGACACCGACTCTCCCGCACCGGGAACAGACAGCTGAACGCGGCGCTGCACCGGATCGCGCTCACCCAGGCCCGCTGCTACCCGGGCGCGCGAGAGCTTCTCGCCCGCCGCAAAGCAGGCGGGGACGGCGGCATGGAAGAACTGCGTGTCCTCAAACGCCGACTATCCGACGCCGTATATCGAGCTCTGATCGAGGATCAGAAAACCTCCGCAGCCCGCACGCTCATCCACGCCGCTGGACAGAGGAGCTAGAGACACTCCCCTGTGTCGGGGCCGAGGCAGCAGTTGAGGAGCGGAGACCTGAGGGGAACTATTGCATCCGGGACTGCCGGCGGCTGCGGAAGGGTTTCATTTTCCGGCGGGGGCGCTGCGTTTGCGGAAGGATCCGGCGATGGACAGTTTGCCCGAGTATTGGATTGATCCGTAGCGGAACAGGTGCACGGCCAGACGAAGGATGAGGAAGCCGGTGATGAAAAGCTCGGCGATGACGATGGTGGCTTCGAACGGGCTGAGGGTGCCGAAGCCGTTGCGGAGCATTGCGGTGACCGGGGCGGAGAACGGGAAGTACGTGAAGACCTGCACGATGGGTGCGCGCGGGTCGGAGATGATCAGGCTGATCGCGTAGAACGGGACGAAGATCAGGGCCATCAGGGGCCCGAAAATCGTGCCTGCGTCCTTGGCGGTGGGCATGACCGCGCCGATGGCGACCAGGACACCGGTGAAGACGGTGAAGCCGCCCAGGAGCAGCAGTGCACCGGTGACCATGGCCCCGGGCTCGAAGACCAGGGTCGACAGGTCCAGGTCGGGTAGGGCGAGTTTGTCGCGGAAGAGGAGATAACCGATGACGATGGGGGTGAGGAAGACCAGGATCTGGACGAGCCCGACCATGAACAGGGCGATGACTTTGCCGATGATCAGCGTGGTCGGGTTCAGGGTGGTCAGGATCATTTCGGTGACCCGGTTTTCTTTTTCCTCCAGGGTGCTGTTGAGCATCTGGTTGGAGAGCAGAATGATCGAGACGTAGAAGATCAGCAGGAACATCAGCGGCGGGACGGCGGCGCCGAAACCGCCGGTCGGCTGGCCGTCTTTGAAGGTCTGGGATTCGGTCTTCACATCGCCGCTGGCCGCGGCGGTCAGCTGCGGGGAGCCGACTTCGGCTTGGGCTGAGGCGATAAGGAGTTGTTTGGCGACGGCGTCGTATTTGCCGTTCTCGAAGATCCCCTGGTCTTTCCCGTAGACCTTTACAGGCTGCGTGGCCGGCTCGGCAGGGTAGGCGAAGTACGCATCCGTTGCGCCGGTTTTCACGTCCTGCAGGGCCTGGTCGGGGTCCGTGGCTTTCCGGCCGCCCATGGCTGTTGCGGTCCCGTCCGCGATCAGCCCGGAGTCATCGGTGTAGGTGAAGCTTACGGCCGCGTTCTTTTGGGCATCTTCGCTGGCCGCGGTGGAGGAATTGCTCAGGTAGACGAGTGCGAACACGATTGCCATAATGACCGGGATGGCCAGGGTTGCGATCCAGAAGCCGCGCTTCTTCATGGTGCGGCTGACTTCGAAGTCGACGACCGTGCGGAGGTTATGCCGGCCGAAGGGGCGTTTCGGCGGGGCTGGCGGCGTGGGCGGTGCCTGCACGGGGGTGGGGAGCTGTGTGGATGTGTGCTGTGCCATGGGGTTCAGACCTCCGCCATTTCATGGGACTCGCCGTAGACCTTGACGAAGATCTCTTCCAGGGAGGTCCTCGCGGTGGCGAAGGACCGGACGGCGACGCAGGCCTCGATCAGCTCCCGCAGCACGGTCGTTGCGTCCCCGCCCGGGCGGGGCGAAAGCTCGGCGTGGCCGCCGGCGTCGGTGGCGATGTCGTACAGCGACGAGGAGGGGAGGATGCCGTCATAGGAAATCCGGTACACGGTGCCGCCGAACTGTTCCTGGACCTCGGAGACGGTCCCGTAGGCCCGAGCGGTGCCGTTCTTGAGCAGGATGACCCGGTCACAGAGCCGTTCGACTTCCTCCATCTGGTGGGTGACCAGGATGACGGTCGCTCCGGCGAGTTTGTGTTCCTCGATGATGTCCATCAGCAGCCGCCGGTTCACCGGGTCGAAGCCCTTGGTGGGCTCGTCCAGGATCAGCAGTTCCGGGTCGTTCATGATCGTCACGCCGAGCTGGATTTTCTGCTGCTGACCGCCGGAGAGCTTATCCAGCCGCACCGCAGACTTGTCGGCCAGGTCCACCCGTTCCAGGTACCCCAGGGACCAGGTTTTCGCGCGGGCCTTGTCCAGGCCCTTGAGCCGGCCAAAGTAGACCATCACGTCCAGCACGGATTCCTTCTTGTACAGCCCGCGCTCCTCCGGCAGGTAGCCGAGCCGAACCCCGTCCCGCGGATCGAAGACCTTGCCGCCGATGTGCAGGGTCCCGGCGGTCGCCTGGTAGATCCCCAGCAGCGCCCGCAGCGTCGTGGTCTTCCCAGACCCGTTGCTGCCCAGGAACCCGAACGTTTCCCCCGCTCGCACATCGAAGGACAGGTCCTTGATGACCGTCTTGTCCCCGAAGTCCATCCGGAAGTCCTGAATGTGTACAAGCGGCTCGCCGGCCGCGTCCCCCAACGTCATGGCACCACTGTAACCGCCACATACACAAGACAGCGGCAGTCCCGCCTATTACGCCGCTGTTACACAATCAGCGGTGGGGTTGCCTGAGGTATCACCTAGGCAGTGTGCGGTCTGGCTCTGCAGCAGCTGCTACCCGGGCAGCTTTTGCCCTAGCACCGGCTCTTCCGGAGACCGGTGCTAGGTGGCAATACCGTGCTCAGACCCTCGCAGCCTAGGCTCTTACTTAGCCAGTCCAATTTCCGGGGGACCAGTTCACATGCTCGCGGGGGTTCTTCTTTACCAAATCCTTGCAAAAGCGCGATTCATTATCTCCGCTCCACCAGGCTGGCGCTGGGTCACGATCAACGGCGGTGCCTGACCTGGTAACGCGACGTGTAGAGCTTCCGGCGGAGCGTGGTCATCGAAGCTCTCCAATGCTTGGGTCCGTGCTGGCCACGGACTCCACAACTGGGTCGGACGGTGGTATTGGAGAGTAGGTTGGGGCATGTGGCCTAGGAGCACTCAGGGGCCAGCGGCTTTGTCCCATCAGGTGGAATATCTCATTTGCCATAAATGCAGCATCGAGGTCTCCGGTCCGCCACCCTCGGCACACTGCAGCTTCGTCGATTACTGCAGCGATATGCACGCGGACAAGTCCTCAATGCCGACGGCTTGGATCACTCTCCGAGTACCCGTACGTCGACGGCCCCGCCCGTGGAGATTCCGCTCAGGGTGTCGATGTAATCCAGCGTTTTGGGACTGACATGCCGCACGGCCGCAAGGGCCTCCCGGAGAACAGGTCTCTTGGCCTGGTCGCCGAGCGCGCCTCGGAGTTCCATTACCGTCTCGATGCCCTGGCGCTCCAATACACACGTCATGTCCTCTACCTGGGCGAGACGGCCAGGCGACGGCCAGCTGATAACTTCCGAGAGCTTCCCTGTATCGAGGCGGCGGCGGAATCCGCTAGTCGTGGCGGCATCCGGCCAGGCCGCAACCAGAGCGACAACGCGCGGCTTGACGGTTGCGTGGTAGTTCTGCCGTCGCTGCAAGGCTGCATCAACGATGATGGCCCCGATGTGGTCCCATCCCCGGCCGGCTTCGGTCGAGGCGTCTATGCCGTGCGAGTCCATTAACGCCGTGAGGTTGGCAGCATCATTATTTACAGTCATAGGTGAATACTTTCATGTGCCAGCGGTGAGGGCGTAGCTGCCTCAACAGAGGCCTGATGTAATACCGCGGTTCCGAAGTACGCGGCACGCTGAAAAAGCACGTCGCCCACGGGCGCCGACTCCGCGGTACGTCACCGAGCCGGGGCGCAAGGACCGGGCCCGAATCCCGGGCTCACATATGCGCTGTCATCGGCGTTTCCCTTCAGCACGCGGTTTTCCCACCGGAAGAAGAGTATGCGGCGGAATTGACGGAGATACTCGAAGTGCGGTAACCAGATCGTGCGCGAGGTCCAAGCCGCCTTGTTTAGTCGGGCGAGCATGCGGAAAACTCCGCGCGAAATCCCGTATAGCCCGGATCTGGATGCTGATCGTCTCCTCGGTGGTCCTGGCACTCGGCGGAACGTATGTTCTGATCGCCGGAGTCTTCGGGCTGCAGTCACCGGCCCACAACCGGTGGGGCGGGAATAGCCCCGTTCATCTCCCTGGTCCTCATGGCGGGCGCGCGTTCGAAACGCCGTTTCCTCACCTGGCACATCTGAACGGCCTGGAGGGTGGGGCATCCGCGACTCCCGGAAACCGGCATCCATACGGACTTTCCAGGCGAGAAGCGGCCGGCAGGTGTCGCGGCGGGGCTATCAACCACCCGGGCGGGGCTCGACGCAGATGCCTTGACAGAGCTGACTCATGAGAGCAGGATGGCGGCGTTGAGGGGCCGACGAGAGTCCCGCGTCCATCTTTGAGGAGATTTACGGTGGCCTTTCCCCCGATTGCGCACATTGCCCTAACGGTGACCGATCTCACGTCGAGCAAGGCGTGGTATGAGCGGCTGTTCGGCGTCTCCCCGGTGCTCGACGAAGATGCCGGAGGCTTCTGGCATACGGTTTATCCCCTGGCCGGAGGAGTGCTCGTCGGTCTGCACGCGCATCCGGAGACTGACCCCAATGACCGCTTCGACGCGAGGCGAGTAGGGTTGGACCACATCAGTTTCGCGTGTGACAATCGCGAAGAACTGCAGACCTGGCAGTCCCGACTCGATGAGCTGGGCATCCCCCACGACGGCATCGTCGACGCGGGGTATGGATCCGGGCTGTCATTCAAGGACCCCGACGGGAACGCCCTCGAATTCTTTGCTCCGCCGTCGTAAGTCCCGTTGGGCGTGTACTGCGCAGGGACGGTGGTTGGGTGAGTGTGATGACACGCTGGAGTCGTTGACTCATGGGTGAGGACCTCCGGTTGCACAGTGGAGTTGCTTAGACAACCGCTGAGGCGGCCAGGAGGCTGGTCTTTACCGGGGAGGATTCCCTGCTGGCGAACCGGTTAACGCCAGCGCGAGGGCATCGGAAGCGGGCGGCCGCGGGGGAGCGCAAGACCGGCCTGGCCCGGGAGTTCGGCATCAGCCGCGAAACCCTGCACCAACACCTCAGGACAGGGAGCTAAGAGCCTCCATCCCGCAAAGCTGCCGCCTGGCAGGTGCTGGGGATGGTCACTTTCCTGCCCCAAATGATCGGCGCCGGCAGATTGCATGGAAATCTCTTTGGGCCAGGCATTCGCCGAAAGTGTTGTAACCACCTTGGAATTGACGCTCCCGTAACGCAGGACGAGAAATGGCCACCCGTGCAGATCTGGGCAGGGACTAAAGCCCCTGACCGTGTTCCGGGGCTAAGTCTATTCTGGCAGTGCACCTTGGTTCCCGAGCTGTAGCTCGCTCCAGTCTTTCCTTCATGGCGCTTTCCCACCGGAGGGTAAACGGACTGACACCGGTAGTCGCTGCGAATTTTCTGATGGAGCTGACATGGGCAGCGTGGGTTTGCTGTATGTAGGGGCTGTCCTCTTTATCAACGGTCTGATGCTGATTGGAGTGATCCCAGGCAAGTCGGCCGCTATTCTCAACTTTTTCGTCGGCACCATGCAAGTGGTCTTCCCGACGATCATCATCCTTCAGGCGAACAACGACCTGTCGGTCATTTTTAGTGCGGCCGGGCTTTACCTTTTTGGCTTCACCTACCTTTATGTCGGGGTTCTGCAGATGACCGGCATCAGCGGGGAGGGCCTGGGATGGTTTTCCATCTTCGTCGCGGCCTGCGCCCTGGTGATCGGTATCCTGCAGTTCACACTGGTCGCCGATCCGGTCTTCGGTGTCATCTGGTTCGTGTGGGCCGTGCTTTGGTTCCTGTTCTTCCTTATTCTCGGGCTGCATAAGGTGGCCCTGACGCAGATGACAGGGTGGTTCACGGTATTCATCAGCCACCTGACCGGCACCATTCCCGCGTTCTTCCTGCTTCTGGGCCGCTACGAGACCAACGACACCTATGCGGCCCTGGTCGCCGCGCTGGCCGTGATCTCTCTGGCGGCTGCCTACTTCCTTGGCCGAAAGGCGATGGGAAGCAGTACCAAACCCGGTCAAGTCACGAACGCGGCCGGGACCGCCTGACATACCTATACGGGAATAAGAGAGGAACCGGTTTATGGCCGCCTATGAGTACCGCTGCTCCGATGGCTCACTCTTCGAAGCATCCCACCCGATCGGGGAGGCCCCGGACACCCTGTCCTGCCCCTCATGCGGGGAACCATCCCGTCGGGTATTCAGCGCACCGCACCTTTCCCGGACAGGATCCCCGGCCTTCCGGCTCATCGATTCCGCTAATCGCAGTTCGTCCGAACCCGAGATCGTGAATTCCCGGATTCCCGGCAGCCCCCGGCGGGTCCAGCCATACACATCCAACCCGTTACATCGGAAACTGCCGCGGCCCTAACCAACACCGGAGCGGCGCCAGTCAAAGGAGTTGAAATGCCAGCAAAGATATTTACCCTGGACTCCAGCAAGAAGTTCGAGGATCAGGAAAAGATCGGGCACAACCGATGGCACCCAGAAGTTCCCCCTGTAGCCACTGTTAAACCCGGTGAATCCTTCCGTGTGGACTGCCGGGAATGGTTCGACGGCGCGATCGTAAACGACGACTCCGCCGAGGACATCCTCAACGCCCCGCTGCTGACAGTTCACAAACTCAGCGGTCCCTTCGCTGTCGAGGGCGCCCAGCCCGGTGACTTGCTGGTGGTGGACATTCTGGACGTCGGCCCCATCCCGCAGGAGGATTTCGGCCCCCTGGCCGGACAAGGCTGGGGCTACACCGGGATCTTCGCGACCAGCAACGGCGGCGGATTCCTCACCGAACAGTTTCCCGACGCCTACAAAGCCATCTGGGACTTCACCGGACAAATCGCGACATCCCGGCACGTGCCGGGTATTTCCTTTACCGGGCTGATCCACCCCGGGCTGATGGGAACAGCACCCTCAGCCCAGCTGCTCGCGAAATGGAACAAGCGTGAAGGCGACCTGATCGCCACGAACCCGAACAGGGTCCCACCTCTGGCTCTGCCGCCCGAGGCCGAACACGCGGTGCTGGGCCATCTGGCGTCTTCGGAATTCGACAGGGTGGCCGCGGAAGCCGCCAGGACCGCCCCTCCACGGGAAAACGGGGGAAACCAGGACATCAAGAACATGTCCAAGGGCACCCGCATTTTCTACCCCGTATTTGTCGACGGGGCCAACCTTTCCATGGGCGACCTGCATTTCTCGCAGGGAGACGGTGAGATTACCTTCTGCGGAGCGATCGAGATGGGCGGTTTCTTAGACCTCAGGGTCGAGATCATCAAGGGTGGCATGGAAACCTACGGCGTGAGCGAAAACGCCATCTTCATGCCCGGCAACGTCGACCCTCAATTCAGCCAATGGCTGGCATTCTCCGGCACCTCGGTGACTCTGGACGGCGAGCAACGCTACCTCGACTCACACCTTTCCTATCAGCGGGCATGCCTCCACGCTATCGACTACCTCAGTCGATTCGGCTACAGCAGGGAACAGGCCTACATAATTCTGGGAGCAGTACCCATCGAAGGGCGCCTCTCCGGCGTCGTCGACATCCCGAATTCCTGTTCCACGGTCTACATCCCGACGGCCATCTTCGACTTCGATGTGCGCCCCTCAGCTGCCGGCCCCCATAAAGTTGACCCAGGCATCGGAGTGCCGAAAGCAAGCAACAGATGAGCTGCCGCTACTACCGGCCCAAGACCGGCCACGTCCCGGACAGCACCTCGCTGTCCGGAGGGCGGCACCGCGGAAGCGCGAACAGACACCCCTCCGGGGAGCTTGTCCTCTAGCTGTTACCACGGCGCGCCCTGGGGCAGGGGTTCGCGACCCCCATGTCTTTGAACATGGCTCCGGTGTCTTCCCTCTCTTGCGCCATGGGGGTGCATGCGGGACTGGAGGAACGAGTCATTGCTGGTGCAGGCGACTTCGAAGATGAGAAATTTTTCGCGGCGGGGGAGCGGGCGGAAGGTGTCGTGGCGGGGGACCGGCTTATGTGGACGGCTGATTCGGACCAGGGACGTGGCTGTCCTACTGCGGCGCGGACCGCGGGGACCAGCCGGAGGGAGGAGATAGTCGTGTCGTGTTCAGGCCAACGCCGCGGTCGACCTCTATACGAGGTCTGAGCAGGGCCATTCGTTCCGGTTTTGCGTCGGCTATATTTCGTATGACGCCCCGAGGTAACCCTTTGAACGGCTACTAGATGGTAGCTAGGCGGCCAGTCACGATGGGGAGGTGCCAATGCACAGGAACGAACCCGTTGACTATCTGCCTACGGAGAATACCGATGCAACTGACCGAACAGATGAAGAACCACCTGCTCGAAGGCGTCATCGCCGCTCAAAACGAACACAACCCGCTGCTTGAAGGGCTGGACCTGAACCGCCTCCACCAGACGTTGGAGAGCGACCTGACAGAGGACGAGCTGATCTCTTTGATGATCAGTGTGGGAGTGGACCCCACGGATACGATACGAGCAATGTGCCTCACCATGATCGACCGCAAAGCACCGGCAACTACCGAACAGAACCAAGACCCCGTAGTACCGACACCCCCTCCTATCCGAAGCTGGCGGGTGGAACGTCCTGACCACGGCGGCCCGCTGCGCCGGATCCACGAGCACCATCATTGGAAGAACCGAATCAGATCCGACACCTAACCCAGAGTGAGAAGCAGCCCCGCCAACCGGCAGGGCTGCTTCTCACTGTCTGTCTATATCAGGGCCCGCCGTCGTTGATCGAGCGGAGGATCTTCAGTAATTCGGGAACGATCCCGCATCCGACCTGGGTCAGGCCGAGCGAGGAATGTTACGCCCGCCGCGGAACGGCAGTTGTGTCGGTGTCTGCATAGCTGCCAGGCAACCCCGAGCCGGGGACCAGCCGTGTGAGGACATCAGTGTTGGTGTAGCTGCCCGGGCGGTTCGAGCCGCTGGCGACGCGTGAGAGGACGTCCGTGTCGACATAGCTGCCGACGCGTACCGGGTGCGTGCGCGGAGTCCGGGGGGCCCCGTCTGTTTCGGTGTAGGCGCCGGGGCGGTCGGACTGGGTCAGAATGGTCAAGGAAAAGCTCCTAGCGATTTGGGAGGCGGCGCCGGGGACCGGCCTTTGCCGGATCGTTTGCGCCCGGAGTCTAGTTAATGCCAATTTGGCGAAAGGCATCAAAGAGGAACGGCCAATGGTTTGATAACCTGCGGCTATTAGTGCTGGCGGAAGGCGGGTTTCTCCAGGACTGTGAAATCGGTCTCGCGGGCCGTCGCCACCAGTGCCTCGGCCATGATGCTGGGTGGCTCGCGGCCCAGTGTGACGAGCCCGATCCGAGCTTGTAGTTCCGGGCCGACCAGGCGCAGGGCGCGCATGCCTTTTGGGACACCGAAGACGTGCAGCCAGGCCGCCGGGATGATCGTCGCCCACGGGCCAAAGGCCACCTGGCTAAAGAGAGACGCCACCGAATTCGTTTCGACCCGCGGCTCGGGTTGGAGACCGACGGCGCGGAACACCTCATCAAAGCGGCACCGGCCCTGCATCGCCTTGTCCAGCAGGCACAGGGGGAGTGCTGCCGCCTCAGCCCAGGTCGCTTCCGTTCGGATTGGAGACTCTGCCGCGGAGGTGAGCAGGACGTAGCTTTCGACATAGAGCGGGGTGACGCGGACGCCGTCGGAAATGCCGTCATCAATGTAGGTGATGCCTGCGTCAATCTCATAGTCGGACAGCAGTCGAAGCACGTCGTCGGACCTCAGGTCCGAGAGGACATGGACCAGCGCCTTCGGATGACGGGCGCAAAACGGGACGGTCAGCAGGGAAGCTGCAGCGGTTGCCGTGGGGATGGAGCCGAGTCGTAGACTGCCCGCGACGCCCTCCCGCATGGCGCCGATCTTGTCGGTCAGGGCGTCGCGGTCCGCGAGAATGCGCCTGGCCCACATGACGACCTGCTCGCCCTCGGCGGTAAGGCCTTCGAATCTGTTGGCGCGGCGGATCAGAGGTACCGCGAGCTCGTCCTCAAGCTTGCGGATCCCTTCCGACAGCGCCGGCTGGGAGACCGAACAAACCTGGGCCGCGCGGGCAAAGTGGCGTTCCCTCGCCAGGGCCACCATGAATTCGAGCTGACTGAAGATCATGGTCTTGGTTTACCGCAAGACGGACGCGATGCGGAATGGAGGTTGCCCAAGGACCTAATGCCGGTGGGTCGATCCCGTTACGGGGCTCGCGGTCCGACCCGTTTCATCAGTATGCTTAGTTTTGCCTGCAAAGCCGATCCACAGAAAGGCGTCACGATGAGCGAAGATAACCTTCCCGACGAAGAACTCGAGGTTGTCCAGGATGACGACATCCTGCTTGACGAGACCCCCGGTGCTGCTTCCTCGTTGGAACTCGACCCTGTTTCCGGAGAGCCGGACAATTACCCGGGTGCCGCGGAGAACAACCCCGACCGGTGGCAGGAGGACCCCCTTCTGCAGGAGGAGGCGGTTTCGGGAGAGGAAGAGGACTTCCTGAGCGAGCAGACCCTGCGTGATGAAACGCAGGGGACGATGGACGTGCCGACCATTGGTGAGGCGGTTGCCGACGTCGATTTCGGTGAGGTCCCCACCGGCGATGAGGCGGATGCTAGCGACGACCAAGCGAACTTCGGCGGTACTCCGTTGAGCCAGTTCGACCCCGACAACCTCGAGCACTGACTCCTACCCCGCCGGCAGCCCGCGATGCCCAAATCATCACAGGCACCCGGTCGTGGTATTCGGCGGCATCAACATTTTTACGGTCAACGACACTGAAGGCCCGCTTCACTGCTTTCCTCTCCGCCAGGCGTCGCCAGATATCGCCCGGACCTTCCGGATCCCAAAGGGCCTAGTGGGTGTCTACGGCTTCGATCTCGGACTTGTCTTCGCCCCAGAGGGTGTGGAACGTGCCTTCCGTCTCGGTGCGGCCGTAGGTGTGGGCGCCGAAGAGGTCGCGCTGGCCCTGGATCAGGGCCGCGGGGAGGCGCTTGCGGCGCAGGCCGTCGTCGTAGGCCAGGGACGAGGAGAACACCGGCACCGGGATGCCCGGCAGCACGGCGGTGGGGACCACCCGGCGCCAGGCCGGCAGGACCCCGGTGATGGCCTTGGTGAAGGCCGCGGCGAACAGCCGGCTGCGCGGAGCGATCCTAGGGGTAAGGGACTGCCGGCTTGTCCGCAGTGGGTCCCGTCGAGCCGCGGACCGTGAGGTGGGTGGGCATCACGGACCGGCTGCGGGCAGTGCCGCCGGAGGGGGGATGGAGCTGGGCGAGCAGCATCGACACGGCCACGCGTCCGACCTGCTCGATCGGGGAGGTCATGGTCGTAAGGGGCGGGTTGCAGAAGTCAGCTCCGAAGATGTCGTCGCAGCCTACGATGCTCATGTCCTCCGGGACCCGGAGGCCGCGTTCGCGGAGACGCTGGAGCATCCCGATCCCGATCGCGATCAGGTCGTTGAAGGCGATGCACGGTGTCACACCGCTGTGGACGGCGGCATCCGCCGCGGCCGCGCCCGATTGCGTCTTCGGCGCGAACGGCCCGAGATTACGGACTTCGACCCCGCGCTCGTCCGCGGCTTCGGAAAGGGCAGCCCAGCGCCGTGTGCTGGACTGGGAAGTGACCGGACCCGCTATGTAGGCCACCCGGGTGTGGCCCAGCGAGATTAAATGATCAAGGGCTTGGCTGGTCGCCGTCGGTGTGTCGATGATGACGGCGGGCACGCCGGAAACATCCCGGTTGACCGTCACCATGGGCATCTTCGCCGCAGCGGCAAGCAGGTCATCACCACTCAGCCTCGAGGCCGCAACAATGACCCCGTCGGCTCCCTTGCGCTGGCTTCAACTTCGTCCGACTCCTCCGTGTCCATCAGCAACTGGGTGTAGCCGGCAGCCTTGAGCTGGAGCTGCGTGCCCCTGATGAGGTCGAAATAGAAGGGGTTGGTGATGTCCGGAACCAGCACTCCCACGGCGCCGGTCCGGCCCGAGCTCAATGCCTTGGCCTGGCTGTTGGGAGTGTAGCGGAGCTGCGCTGCCGCGGCCTCGATGCGCTCCCGCGTGCGGACATTCACCCGCTCCGGCGTCGAAAGCGCCCGGGAAACCGTTGATGCGGCCACTCCGCACATCGCTGCGATGTCGTGGATAGTAGCGGGACGGTTGATACCGGCCTGTGCAGCCATGGCACTCCCCTCTGTACGTGGTGACCCGGCACCGCAAGTTGCCCTCTGGCTCAGGCCGTGAGGCCGCTGGGTCAAGACGCCACACGGCCAAGAACTTTGGCAACCGGTTGTCATAATTCTCCGGGGCCAACTAGACTGGCACCAACACTTGAAGTGTGTGAACTGAGTCACCGCCCGTGGAAGCCGGATCCGACGGCTGCCGCCAGCTGCGGCCTAACCCAAGGAGTTTTCCATGACCGAAGTATTGACCGCAGTCTGGCCGCTCTCCGGATTCGGCGACGAAGTGGACCCGGACCCGGCCGTGCAGGCGGCTGTGCTGCTGGCCCTGGGCGCCAGCCATATCGAAGTCCGCAGCGCCTGGGGCATCAACGTCTCTGAATTGAAACCCGGCCAGGTGGCCACCCTCAGAGGCATCCTCGATGAAAAGGGCCTCAAGGTTTCGGCGGTGGCGAGCCCGATCGGGAAAGTGGACGTCAGCCTTCCGGTGGAGCACGAGCTGGAACGCCTCCGCCGGATCATTGGCGTTGCGAAGGCACTGGACACTCGCTACGTTCGCATTTTCTCGTTCTACCGCGGTGCCGGGCAGAGCCAGGCGGACGTCCGCGACGATGTTCTGACCCGGATGGTGACGCTGGCAGCGGAAGCCGCGGAAGCCGGCGTCGTACTCCTTCATGAAAACGAAAAAGGCATCTACGGTGATACCCCGGAGCGGGTGCTGGACATCATGGAGTCCGTGAATTCCCCGGCATTGCGGATCGCGTGGGACAACGCCAACTTCGTCCAGGTGGGTGTCAAGCCGTACACCGAGGGCTACGCGATGTTGCGCCCCTACCTGGAGTACTTCCAGGTGAAGGACGCGATCCTGGCGACCGGCGAGGTGGTGCCTGCAGGGGAGGGCGACGGCGAGCTGGACGCCACCATCGCCGCACTGAAGGCCGACGGATTCGGCGGGTTCGCCTCGCTCGAACCGCACCTGGCCAGTACCCACGAACTGGGCGGTTTTTCCGGCCCGGTGGCGTTCGGCGTCGCGGCCCGGGCCTTCGCCGGGCTCGCCGCCAAGAACGGGGTGACGTTCTCATGACAGTGAGGGCGGCCGTAATCGGCTGCGGGGACGTGTCGTCCGTGCACTTCGCGGCCATCTCAAAGCTTGACGACGTCGAACTTGTCGCGGTCTGCGACACGGACCCGGGACGGCTTGCTGCGGCAGTGGTCGCCTATGGCGTGCCGGGCTTCTCGGACCACCTCAGCCTGCTTGCGGAGCAGCAGCCGGACGTGGTCCACATCAGCACCCCGCACGACCAGCATGCGTCGCTGGCAGCCGACTGCCTGGAGCGCGGCGTCAACGTCATCATGGAAAAACCGCTGGCGCACACCCTGGCCGAGGGAAACCGGCTGATGGAGGCCGCCGCTGCCAGCCGCGCCAAGATCGCCGTGTGCTTCCAGAACCGGTACAACGCCACGGTCCAGGCCATGCACGCACTTCTGTCCTCCGGTGAGCTCGGCGCTGTCCTTGGCGCGTCAGCCACCGTGATGTGGCAGCGGAGTCCCGGGTATTACCTGGACCGGCCATGGCGCGGGAGTTGGGCCGGCGGCGGCGGCGGCCTGATGATGAACCAGGCCATCCACACAGTGGACCTGCTGCAGTGGCTGGTGGGCGACGTCGTGTCGCTGAGCGGCAACGCCTCAACGCGCTTCCTGGGCGGAACCATCGACGTCGAAGACACCGCCGAGTTCGTGGCCCAGCATGCCGGCGGTGCCCGGAGTGCTTTCTATGCCACCCTGGCCAATGCGGTGAACGCCCCGGTGACCCTGGACATCGTCACGGAGCAGGCCACCCTGAGCCTGCGCGGCGACCTCACAGTGACCCATCAGGACGGACGCGTCGAGGTGGTTCCCGAGCGCGTGGTGGAGTCCGGCGGCAGGGCATACTGGGGCGTCTCCCATGAGCTCCTGATTGCCGATTTCTATGCCCGGCTGGGCGAGGACGGCCCGTTTTGGATTGACCCTTCCGAGGCCGCGAAGTCGCTGCGGATCGTCAAGGAGATCTACCGGCAAAGTTACCCGGAGTCGCTTGACACCGTACGCTGAAGCTTTTTTCGGCCACTGTCACAAACCGCTTGTGCCCTCACGCAGCGTCCCACTTCAAGCAATTCCGCCTGCCCGCAGTCCAATCCAGTCCCGCAAACCTGTCGAGATAGTTTTGACAAGCGGTTGCCAAACACGGCAACAATGCGTACCGTCGGTCTCACGGAGCGGATGTGGCACACGCCACAACCGGTCAGGTCATCGTGAAAGCTACCCGTCCACCAGACTCATAGGAGCCAACAATGAAGTTAGGTCCCACGGCAGCGGCAACTGCCCTCATCCTCGGCACATCCTTGGCGCTAACCGCCTGTGGCGGGGGCGCCTCCGGCGCCGGCACTCCGGCAGTAACAGCACCTCCAAGGCAACCTGGGGCGTGATGCTCAGTGAGGGGTTCAAGAACGTCTACCTCACGCCCACGCTGCTCTTCTGGCCCGCACTGGCCATGGCACGGACCACCGGAAGCCTCGTGCTCCTGGGCAACGCCGTAAGGGATGCGCTGGAGGATGGCGTAAAGATCAAGCACCGCAGGACGCCCGCTGCCCGAAGCACGACGGCGGCAGCCGCCCCCGCGGACGGCGCCGGGAAGTCTGCTGCCGCCGTCGAAGCCGGGACCGAACATCATCTGGTCAAGGTCACCCACCTCGGAGTGGGCTACCCCCAGGCCGACGGAACGATCAAGAAGGTCGTTGACGATGTGTCCTTCCATGTTGATCGGGGCGAAATCCTCGGCATTGTCGGTGAATCCGGCTCCGGAAAATCCCAGACGGCCTTCTCCATCCTGGGCCTGCTGCCGGACACGGCCCGCATCGTGGCCGGTTCCATCCAGTTCGACGGCGGCTACACCGTTGCCCCCGGAGACGAAAAAGCGAACCAGTCCAGGCTCGCCAAAATCCGGGGCCAGCGGATCTCCTACATCCCGCAGGAACCCATGAGCAACCTGGATCCGGCATTCACCATCGGTTATCAGCTGGCCACTCCCATGGTGCGGGTGCTGGGGATCTCCAAGGCGGAGGCAACCAGGCGCGCCCTGAAGCTCCTGACAGACGTCGGCATCGTGGACCCCCAGCGCACCTTCAAGGCCTATCCCCACGAGGTGTCCGGCGGCATGGCCAGGCAGATGTGCTGGACCTGCTCCGTGCACTCCAGAGCCGTTTGAACATCGGCGTCATCCTTGTGACCCACAACTTCGGTGCAGTGGCCGATATCTGCGACCGCGTCGTGGTCATGCAGAACGGCCGGCTCGTGGAGGAGGGCGCGGTCCGGGACATCCTCCGAAACCCGCAGGAACGCTATACCCAGACGCTGCTCGGATCCATGCTTGAAGGCAAGGAGCCCATGAGCATGCTTGTTACATCGACCTCCAAGGGAGCGACATCATGACTGCAGAAGTGGTCTTCGGGACCTCTGCCGGGAAGATAGGGGAGGAACTCCTCCGCGTGGACAATCTCGTGGTGGAGTACCGGGGCAAGGGCTTCCGCGCCAAGCCGTTCCGTGCCCTCACGGACATCAACATCGCCATTGGCCGGGGCGAGACCCTTGGCCTGGTGGGGGAGTCCGGCTCGGGCAAGACGACCCTGGGAAGGGCCGTCCTTGGACTCGCTCCCGTCACCGCGGGCACTATCACTTTTGAAGGCGACATCCTCGCCGAGCCCCTCAGCGTCCAAGGCAAGTCGCCGGCGGAAGCCAAGCAGCGGGTCCGGGAACTCCTGGACCAGGTGGGCCTGCCCTCCGACGCCCTGCACCGGGTACCGCGGGAATTCAGCGGCGGCCCGCGCCAGCGCGTCGCCATCGCGCGCGCCCTGGCGCTGTCCCCGAAGCTGATCGTGTGCGACGAACCGGTGAGTGCGCTGGACCTGACCACCCAGGCCCGGGTGCTGGACCTGTTTCTGCGGATCCAGCGGGACACCGGCGTGTCCTACCTCTTCGTCTCGCACGACCTCGACGTCGTCCGCCACATCAGCCACCGTGTGGCCGTGATGTACTCCGGCGGGATTGTGGAGCAGGGCCCGGCCGACGTCGTGACCCGGGAACCTGATCACCCCTATACCCAAAGGCTGCTGCTCGCCTCACCGGTGCCCGATCCGGACCGCCAGGAGCAGCGCCGCGCAGACCGGCACCGGCTGCTCGAACTCCAGCGGATGCAGGACGAACAGGCCGGCGCCCTTGCCTGAGCTTTCTCCCACGCGGAACCTCAGGAGCAGGCAGCCGCTGCACTCATGAACAATCAACAACGGAGGACCAACATGGCCAACACAGCCACCATAGGCGTACAGGCGATGATGCTGAAGGACAGCTTCGCGGACCTCGGGGCGTTTGAAACGCTCCGCAAGGTGAGCGCGATCGGATACAACGCCGTCGAGATTTCCCAGATCCCCATGACGGCGCAAAACGTGGCTGAACTGGAGCGTTCCCGGGGCGAGCTCGGCATGGACATCGCCGCGCTGTCCGTGGCGATTGAAACACCGAAAGGGCGGCCGGGAGACTCCCTGGCGGACGACTTCGACAAAATCGTGGAAAACGCCAAGCGGCTGGACTCCAGGCTCCTGCGTATCGGCATGCTGCCGTTCCCCGCGATGAAATCCCTCGGAGCCGTCATCGACTTCGCGAAGGAAGCCAACGATTACGCGGAGCGGCTGCAGGAGCACGGGATCGGCCTGTACTACCACAACCACCACATTGAATTTGCGAAGTTCGACGGCAAGTACCTGCTGGACATCATCGCGGAGAACTCTCCGGCCCTGGGAATGGAAATCGACGTCCACTGGGTGCAGCGCGGCGGGCTGGACCCGGTCCGGACCCTCGAGAAGTACGCAGGGCGCACGGCCATGGTCCACCTCAAGGACTACCGGATCGGCGCATTGCCCGAGGCCGCGTTCGGATTGCTGGAAACGGGGGACCTCCCGGGCTTTCTGCAGGAATTCAAGAACGTGGTGCAGTTCGCCGAAGTGGGCGAGGGCAACCTTGACTTCCCGTCCATCATTCCCGCAGCCCAGGCCGCCGGGGCGGAGTACCTGCTGGTGGAGCAGGACGAGCTCTATGGCCGCACCGTGTGGGACGCCCTGCAGACCTCGTACGAGAATCTCGTGGCGATGGGCCATTCCGACCTCTTCTAACCAGCCTTTTCCAAGCGTCTCTACATGACAGGAAGCATCATTCCATGAGCAAAAAAGTACGCCTCGGCATCATCGGCCTGGGCCAGCAGGGTGGCGCCTACGCCACGTTCATTCACGACGGACTGGTCCCGAATATGGAGATCGGCGCCCTCTGCGACACTGATCCGGCCAGGAAGGAAGCGGCCGCGGCCGGTTACCCGGACGTGGCGTTCTACGACGATTACATCACCATGCTGGAAAGCGGGAACGTGGATGCCGTTGTCACGTGCGTTCCGCACTTCCTGCACCCCGAAATGGGCATCGAGACGCTGAAGCGCGGCATCCATGCTTTGGTGGAGAAGCCTGCAGGCGTGTACACGAAGCAGGTGCAGGAACTGAACGACTTCGCCGCCGGCAAGCCCGAACTTTCCTTCGCCATCATGTTCAACCAGCGCAACAACCCGCTCTACCAGCGACTCAAGGAAATCGTGGACAGCGGCGAGATCGGCAGGATCCGCCGCACCAACTGGATCATCACCACCTGGTGGCGTCCGCAGGGCTACTACAACTCGAGCGAATGGCGCGCCACCTGGGGCGGCGAAGGCGGCGGCGTCCTGGTCAACCAGGCACCGCACCAGCTGGACCTTTGGCAGTGGATCTGTGGGGCGCCCCGGTCCGTGTACGCCAAGGTGGCGTACGGCTTCCGCCGGGACATCGCCGTCGAGGACGAGGTCACTGCCGTGGTGGACTACGGGGACGGCGCCACCGGCGTCTTCGTTACCGCCACCCACGACCTCACCGGCACGGACCGCTTCGAGATCCTTGGCGACCAGGGCAAGATCGTCGTCACCGACAGCAAGACCGCCACCGTGACCCGGCTGACCAGGCCGGAGCGCGAGCTCAGCGACGAAATGGGGATGGATGACGTCCGCAAGCTCTTTATGGGCGAGCTCAGTCCCGAGGAGTACTACAGCTCCGAGGTCATCGAATTCCCGTCCGCCTGGGGCGCCCAGCACGCCGGCGTCCTGGCGAACTTCGCCGCCAACATCCTGGACGGCACCCCGCTGCTCGCCCCCGGCTCCGACGGCATCAAAGGCGTCCGCCTGGCCAACGCCATCCACCTCTCCAGTTGGACCGGCAGGGAAGTAGGGCTGGACTTCGACGAGGACGAGTTCCTTACGGAGCTCAACAAACGGATCGCCGAGGAAGGCAAGTTCCCGCAGCGCACCTAGCCGCGACCGGCTCGCGAGAGAATGCGGGAACGACCGGGGGAGACAGGGCGGCCGGGACCTTGGCAACCGGCTGGCCTGCCTGCATTCCCGCAGCAGCTATGTACGATGGGGCAGTGACCGAACCCGCGAAACCCGAAGTTGCCGCAACAACCGCTGCTGCCAGGAAGTCCAGCCGGGACGGAAAGCCGAGCGCCACCATCTACGACATCGCCAAGCTTGCCGGCGTGAACCCGTCCACGGTGTCCCGTGCGCTCAGCAAGCCCGGCCGGGTCAGCGCCAAGACGCAGAAACTGATAGAGGATGCGGCCGCCGAACTCAATTACCACGTCAACCCGTTCGCGCGTGCCCTGCCCACCGGCCGGACCAGCACCCTTGGGCTGATCGTGGCGGACATCACCAACCCCACGTTCTTCGGCATCATCCGTGGCGCGGAATCAACAGCCACCGCCCGGAACTACACCCTGATGCTCGCCGAATCCGCCGAATCCGCGGAAACGGAACTCACCGCGGCCCGGCGGATGATGGCCACGGTGGACGGCCTGATCCTGGCCAGCCCGCGGATGGATGACGACCGGATCCGCGAGCTCGCCAGGGAAAAGCCGGTGGTGGTCATCAACCGCGAGGTTGACGGCGTCCCCTGCGTCGTTCCCGAGGTCAACAAGGGCATCGGCGAAGCGGTCCGCAGCCTCGCGGCCAACGGACACTCCAGGATCGCCTACGTGGCCGGCCCGCAACGATCGTGGATGTCCGGCCGCCGGTGGGAGGGTGTCCAGGCGGCCTGCGAATGGTCCAGGTTGGAGGCCGTCCGGCTTGAGTCCGTGAAGCCGACGGTCGACGGCGGCCGACAGGCCGCGCGCGATGTCGTCGCCAGCGGCGCCACTGCCGTGATCACCTACAACGACCTCCTGGCCATCGGACTGATGCAGGAACTGCAGGCCGCTGCAGTGGTGGTGCCGGACCGGATCAGCATTGTGGGCTTCGACGACATCTTCGGCGCGGACTTCACCACCCCGCCCCTTACCACCGTGCGCTCACCGATGACCGCCTGCGGCACGGAAGCCGCGACGCTCCTGCTCAACGTGCTGCACGGCGCGGACCAGGTGGCCGCGATTGTCCGGGTGGACACCGAACTGGTACTTCGCGGATCCAGCGGACGGCTGCTTCCGGCAAACTGAATGGCAATTTTTGGCAACCGGTTGACAAACGCTGATGGGGCGACTGATCATTGACGTATGTCACAGTCGATTGCCGCCCATCCCGACCGGCTCCTCCCCACGGATCCCGGAACGCGCAGGATTGCCCGCGCGCTGCTGGAGCGGGTGCAGGACCTCCCCATTCTTTCGCCGCACGGCCACGTTGACGCTGCCGTCCTCGAACAGGACACCCCGTTTCCGGATCCCGCCGTGCTGCTGGTCAGTCCGGACCACTACGTCACCCGCCTGATCCACGCCAGCGGGGTGCCGCTGGACCGGCTGCGCGCCTCCACCGAAGCGGCGCCCGAGTCCCGCAGCGTCTGGCGCGAGTTCTGTGCCGCGTGGCCGCTGTTCGAGGGAACGGCGTCCGGGTACTGGCTCCGCCACCAGTTCGAAACCGTGTTCGGCCTCCACCACGAGCCCAGTGCCGAAACCGCGGACGCCACCTATGACGCCATCAACGCCAAGCTGCAGGAGCCCGGGTTCCGGCCGCGCCAGCTGTTCAAGGACTTCAACATCGAGGTCCTCGCCACCACGGATGACCCGCTGGACGACCTCGCCAGCCACAGGGCCATCGCCCAGGACCCCACCTTCCACGGCCGCGTCCTGCCCACGTTCCGGCCGGACCAGTACCTGGACATTGCCCACCCGCGGTGGCAGATCAACGTCGAGCGATTGATTGGGGCAGCGGGCGACGGCGGCACCGGTTATGCCGCGTACCTCGCCGCGCTGGAGAACCGGCGCCGCTATTTCGTGGAGCACGGGGCTGTCTCTGCGGACCACGGCGTCCGCACACCGGCAACACTGAAACTCGACAGCGTCGAGGCGGCCAGGCTCTTCGACCGCGCCCGCAGCGGACAGGCCACGGCCCAGGACCGCGACGACTTCGAAGCCCACATGATGTACCAGATGGCCCGGATGTCGGTCGAAGACGGGCTGGTGATGACCATCCACCCAGGCTCCTACCGCAACCATCACGAGCCCACGTTCAACGCCTACGGCGCGGACACCGGTCACGACATCCCCTTCGCGGTCAACTACACGGAGGCCATCCGTCCCGTGCTGCAGGACTTCGGCACGGCCAAGGACTTCCATCTGGTGCTCTTCACCCTGGACGAGACCGTGTTCTCCCGCGAACTCGCGCCGCTGGCGGGCTTCTACCCGTCCGTGTACCTCGGCGCCCCGTGGTGGTTCCTGGACGCGCCGGATGCCATGCTCCGCTTCCGTGCGGCGGTCACTGAGACCGCCGGATTCTCCAGGTCGTCGGGCTTCATCGACGACACCCGCGCCTTCTGTTCCATTCCGGCGCGTCATGACACCTCCCGCCGGATCGAGGCGGCCTTCCTGGCCCGCCTGGTGGCGGAGCACCGGGTCAGCGAAGACCGTGCGCACGAGATCATCGTCGACGTCGTCGATTCCTCCCCGAGAAGGGTTTTCAAGCTGTGAGCCTCGAACTGCGACAGAGCGATCCGGCGGTGCCTGCAACGGTGTCGCATCCCCGTCTGAACCGGTCCCTGCGGCCAGCCGCCAAGGCCCCGGTACGGATTGTCCACCTGGGGCTGGGCGCCTTCCACCGCTCGCACCAGGCCTGGTACACCCAGCGGGCAAGCGACGCCGCCGGATGGGGCATCGCCTCGTTCACCGGCCGGCGGCCGGACGCCGCGCTGGCCCTCGCCGAGCAGGACGGCCTGTACACCGTGGTCGAACGTGCTGATACCGGCGATTCGTTTGAGGTTGTTGGCAGCATTGTCGAGGCTGTGGACGGCGCCGATGTGGACCGCCTCGCCGAGCTGGTCGCCGCTCCGGCGACGGCGGTCATCACCCTGACCATCACCGAGGCCGCGTACCGCCTGGACGCGCACGGCCAGCTTGACCGCACCGCCCCCGACGTCGTCGCCGACCTCGCGCTGCTGGAAGCGGCCGACGGCGGTGCCGCCGGCAGGCCGACGACGCCGCTGGGCCGGCTGGTCTTCGCCCTGGCTGCGCGGAAGGCGGCCGGGTCTGGCCCGCTCGCCGTCGTGTGCTGCGACAACCTCGCGAACAACGGCAGCGTTGCCCGCAGCGCGGTGCTGGGCCTGGCCGCAGCTTGGAATGCCGGCGTGGCGGCCTGGGTCTATGCCAACGTCAGCTTCGTCAGCACGTCCGTGGACCGCATCACACCGCGGACCACGGAGGCCGACATCACAGCGGTCCAGGCCTCCTGCGGTTACTCCGACTCGTCCCCGGTGGTCGCGGAGCCCTTCCGGAACTGGGTGCTCAGCGGCGACTTCCCGGCCGGCCGGCCGCGCTGGGAAGACGCCGGCGCCCTGTTCGTGGACGAGATCGAACCCTACGAGAACCGCAAGCTGTGGCTCCTCAACGGCGCCCACTCGCTACTGGCCTACGCCGGACAGCTGCGCGGCCACGCCACGGTGGCAGAGGCATTGGCCGACCCGGCGTGCCTGCGGGCCGTCGAGGAGTTCTGGGACGAAGCGGCCGCCAGCCTGGCAACAGCGGACTCGAAACGCGCAGACCTGGGTATCCCGGAGTACCGCGCGCAACTCCTCGCCCGGTTCCGGAACGCCCGCATCGCGCACCACCTCGCCCAGATTGCGGTTGACGGAAGCACCAAGCTCCGGATGCGCGCCATTCCGGTGCTGCAGGCCGAGCGGGCCAAGGGCCGTTCAGGCGAGGCGGCCGCGCGGCTCATCTCCGCCTGGCTGGACTACACCCGGCTGGACTTCCCCGGCGCGGCGCCGGAACTCGCCGACCCCCTCGCCGCAGAGATCCGGGTCGCCAACAGCCTGTCGGGCACCCGGCGGATTGCCACCCTGCTGGGCCTGCTGAGCCCCGGACTTGGCGAGGACGCCACGGTCGTCTCGCTTATCGAAAGCTTGTGCGGAACGCTCCCGGGGCCGGCTGTCTCCGGATAGCGTTCCGCACAACCATTGCTGCCGTTTGGCAACCGCTTGCCAAACGATTGCCAAGTGACTAGCATTACATCCAGAAGCAAACATCCCTGCGGCGCAGCCGCTAATTCTTTCCTCCCGGCTCAGCCGCAACGATGCGTTAGGACCCGAAACATGCTTAAGCCCCAGGCCAGCGAAACCCGCGAAATGGTCAACCTGGACGGAATCTACCGGTTCAAGGTCGACTTCGACCGAACCGGCCACCGGCAGGAATGGTTCAAGGCGCCGCTGGCGACCGGCCTCGAAATGGGTGTTCCGGCTAGCTACAACGACGTCTTCCCGGACAAAGCCATCCGCGACCACGTGGGCTACGTCTGGTACCAGCGTGAGGTAAGGGTGCCCCGCGGCTGGGCAGGGGAGCGCATCCACCTCCGCCTCGACTCCGCCACGCACGAGGGCATGGTCTGGGTGGACGGCGTCCTCGTCGCCCAGCACACCGGCGGCTACATGCCGTTCAGCGCAGACATCACGGACCACGTTCAAGCGGGCCAGACGTTCCGCCTCACCATCTCCGTGAACAACGAGCTCACCCAGGCCACCATCCCGCCGGGCAGCATCACGGTCACCGGCGACGGCCGCCGCCAGCAAAGCTACCTGCACGATTTCTACAACTACGCAGGCCTGCACCGCAGCGTGTGGCTCTACAGCACGCCTGCCCGGGCCGTTGACGACATCACGGTCGTGACCGGCTTCGAGGGCACCACCGGCACGGTGGACTACCGCATCGCCACCGCCGGCGGTACCGGAAGCGAAACCGTCAAGGTCTCCCTTCGCGACGCGGACGGCACCGAAGTCGCCACCGCGGACGGCGCCGACGGCACCCTGGTGATTGACGACGTCGTCCTGTGGAAGCCCGGTGCCGGATACCTGTACAGCCTGACGGCTGAAATCCACGACGGCGCCGAGCTGGTGGACACGTACACGCTGCCGGTGGGCGTGCGGACCGTTGAAGTCAGCGGCAAGGAATTCCTCATCAACGGGGAGCCGTTCTACTTCACCGGCTTCGGCATGCACGAGGACCACGTGGCAATCGGCAAGGGCCACAGCAACGCCCAGATGGTCAACGACTTCCAGCTCCTGGACTGGGTGGGCGCCAACTCGTTCCGCACCTCGCACTATCCTTACGCGGAAGAGGTCATGGAGTTCGCCGACCGGCACGGCATCGTGGTAATCGACGAGACGGCCGCCGTCGGGCTGCACCTCGGCTTCGGTGCCGTGTTCGGGGGCATCGCCAAGAAGACCTACGTCGACGGCGGTGTGGACGCCAGGACCGCCGAGAACCACCGGCAGGCCATCGCCGAGCTGGTGGCGCGGGACAAGAACCACCCGTCGGTAGTCATCTGGTCCATCGCCAACGAACCCAACAGTTCCGAGGACGGTGCCCGCGAGTACTTCCAGCCGCTGGCCGAACTCACTCGCCGGTTGGACCCGACCCGCCCGGTGGGCTACGTCAACGTCATGTTCGACACCCCGGACAAGGAAGTGCTGGGCGACCTCTTCGACGTCATCATGCTCAACCGCTATTACGGCTGGTACCTGCACAACGGAGACCTCGAAACGGCCGAGCAGGTCCTGGAGAAGGAACTGCGGGAATGGGAAGCCAAATATGGCAAGCCCATGATCATGACCGAATACGGACCGGACACCATGCCGGGCCTGCACTCCATCTATGAACAGCCCTGGAGCGAGGAATACCAGGCCGCCTTCCTGGCCATGTACCACCGGGTCTTCGACCGCGTGGATGCCATGGTCGGCGAGCAGGTCTGGAACTTCGCCGACTTCCAGACGTCCAACGGCATCATGCGCGTGGACGGCAACAAGAAGGGCGTCTTCACCCGGGACCGCCGCCCCAAGCCCGCCGCATTCGCCCTGCGCCAGCGCTGGACCGCCCTTGCCGGGACCAAGAACGGCAGCGACAAGAAGCTCAACAACGACTAGCGTTTTCACCATTGTTTTCGCCGGCCCCGCGGGGCCGGCACCGGGTAAAGGAGCCCACACATGAAAAAGCTGAACAATCTGAGCATCATCGGCTACGGAGCCGGCGACGCCGCCAACAACCTCGCCTTCACTACGGCCACCATGTTCCTGCTCGTCTACTACACGGACGTGGCCGGCATTTCCGCGGCCGCCGCCGGCACGCTGCTGCTGGCGGTCCGGATCTTCGACGCCTTTGCCGATGTGTTCGCGGGCCGGGTCGTGGACCGTGCCTTCAGCAAGCGCTTTGGCAAGTTCCGCCCGTTCATCATGTTCGGTTCCATCCCGCTGCTCCTGCTCAGCGTGGCAACGTTTTCCGTGCCCCAGATCGGCGAGACGGGCACCCTGCTGTACGCCTACGTCACATACGCGGCACTCGGTCTCGCCTACAGCCTGGTGAACATTCCGTACGGCTCGCTGGCCGGCGCCATGACGCAGGACCCGGGGGAGCGGGCCAAACTCGGCTCCGCCCGGATGATCGGCGCCCTGCTGGTCGGTTCCGCGCTCGGCATCT
>JAODMS010000191.1 GCA_025464925.1 Arthrobacter sp. | reverse complement strand
GTGTCGGCGCTGTTTTCATTGGTTGTAGTGCTCATGGCCTACCTTCTTACGACGGTGGTGGCGGCTCCGCTCGCACGGCGCCCGCCCCTACTTAAACGGTATGGGCTATAGCTACATGCTACGTCGAGCAGCCCTGTAGCTCTAACTCCTGACGTAACCGCCGCGGCCGGCTGGATGTTCCCTCGGATCCGGCCGGGAGGAGCCGGTCAGGCGAGGCCCTCCGCATTAAGGCGGGCCAGCAGGAACGCTTCGGCGATGATCGCATTCCGGAAATCTCCGAGGTGGAGGGATTCGTTGGCGCTGTGCGCGCGGGAATCCGGATCCTCCACCCCCGTGACCAGGATCTGCACATCCGGGTACATTTCGGTCAGATCGGCGATGAAGGGAATCGAGCCGCCGATCCCCATTTCGACGGCCGGCACTCCCCAGGCCTCGCCCAGAGCCCACATGGCAGCGGCCGCTGCCTTCGAGCTTATGTCCGTAAGGAAGGAGTTGCCGCTCTCCCCCGGGGTGAAGACAAGCTGTGCACCGAAGGGCACATTGCCTTCCGCGTGTTTCCGCACGGCCTCCATGGCGTGGGCCGGGTCCTGCCCGGGCGCCAGCCTCAGGCTGAACTTGGCACGGGCCCTCGGCAGCAGCGTGTTGGAGGCGACGTCCACCGCCGGGGCGTCGAAGCCGATGATGGAGAGGGCGGGCTTGGTCCACAGGCGCGAGGCGATGGTGCCCGTGCCGGCGAGCTTGACGCCGTCCAGCACCGAGGCGTCGGCACGATACTCCTCCTCGGTCAGGTCGACGGCCACGTCGTCCCGGCTGACCAGCCCCTGGATCGCAACGTTGCCGTCGGCGTCGTGCAGGGTGGCGATCAGTCGTGAGAGCAGTGTGGGGGCATCCAGGACCGGCCCGCCGAACATGCCCGAGTGCACGGCGTGGTCCAGGACCTTGACCTCGATGGTGCCGTCCACCAGGCCGCGCAGGCTTGTGGTCAGCGCCGGTACGCCTACCTTCCAGTTGCTGGAATCCGCCACCACGATCACATCGGCGCGCAGCAGTTCGCGGTGGGTCTCCAGGAAGGACCGGAAGGTCGGTGAGCCGGCTTCCTCCTCGCCTTCGAAGAAGAAGGTCACGCCGAGTCCGAGCTCGTCCCCCAGCACCTTGGTCACCGCGGAATACGCGGCGACATGGGCCAGGATCCCGGCCTTGTCGTCCGCGGCGCCGCGGCCGTAGAGTCGTCCCTCGCGTTCGACGGCGGTGAACGGCTCGGTCTCCCAGAGCGCCAGGTCCCCGGTGGGCTGGACGTCGTGGTGGGCGTACAGGAGGACAGTCGGCCGGCCCGCCGCGGCCGGACGGCGGGCGACGACGGCCGGCCCGCCGGGCGTTCCGTCTTCCTTGTCGCAGCGCAGGATCCGAACGTCGTCAAAGCCACTGGCGCGCACCAGCTCGGCGACGGCGTCTGCGCTGCGGTTCAGCGGGGCGGGATCGAAACTGGGCCACGCGATGCCGGGAATGGCGACCAGTTCCTTCAGCTGACGGATCGTGGCCTCGAACGAGTCGGTGACGGCCTGGCGGAGCGCCGCGGCGTCGACGCCTCCGACGTTGCCGGCAGCGGTCTGCGGGTTCCCCGCACGTGATGAAGTCATGGCCAAAACACTACCCGTGTCCGGAATCACTACAAACGGCGCCGCCGCCGGCCGCCGGTCTTCCCCGGACCGCTCTTTGCCGTCCAGGGGGCGTCCGGATACTCCCTGGGCGGACATCACGCGGCGGAATGTGGGCGGCGTCTCGCGCCCGCAACTGCGGGTATTCTGTAGGGGTGTTTGGACGTAAAAAAGAAGCGCCATCGGCGCAGGACATAGTTGACCAGCAGGCGGCCGAGGCTTCGGCCCGGGACGCCGCCCGGGGCAAGGGCGCGCCGACGCCCAAGCGCAGCGCACAGGTTGCCGCCCGCAGGCGTCCGCTCGTACCGGAGGACCGCAAGGCGTCCAAAGCCGCCGAGCGCGCGGCCATCCAGGACCAGCGGCTCAGGATGCGGCAGGCCATGGATACCGGCGATGAGAAGTTCCTGCCGCTGCGGGACAAGGGTCCGCAGAAGCGCTTTGCACGCGACTACGTGGACGCACGCTTCAGCCTCGGCGAATACCTCATGTTCGGTGCCCTGGTCTTCGTTGTGATCTCGCTCCTCGTGCCCGCCTCCAGTGAACAGATGATCTACGTGCTGGGCGGTTTCTGGGTGATGTTCCTGGCAGTCTTCGTGGACGTCTTCATCCTGTCCCGCCAGCTGAAGAAGCGTCTGGGCGAGAAGTTCGGCGAGGTTGAACGAGGAACCGTCTGGTACGGCTCCATGCGCGCGCTGCAGTTCCGCCGCCTGCGCCTGCCCAAGCCGCAGGTCAAGCGTGGAGAGTACCCTGCCTGACCTTTTCCGGTCAGGAAAGTGCCCCCGGCAGTTGGACTGCCGGGGGCACTCTCGTCTGTCCGGAGGTCGACTGAGCACGCATCGTCCCCGCAGCAGTACACCTACCGCCGGGCCGGGTGCTTCGCCAACTGGCGGTTGATGTGCGCGGCCCAGAACGGCCCCTCATACAGGAAGGCCGTGTAGCCCTGCACCAGGGTCGCGCCGGCGTCGAGCCGTTCCTGGACATCCTGCGCCGACTCGACGCCTCCGACGGACACCAGGGTCAGTTCACCCTTGCTGGCAGCCTTCAGCCGGGCCAGCACTTCGAGGGAGCGGCTCTTCAGCGGCGCCCCGGAAAGGCCGCCGGCGCCGCACGCCTCGATCCTGTCGGGGTCGGAGACCAGACCGCCGCGGGCAATGGTCGTGTTGGTCGCGATGATGCCGTCCAGGTTCAGGTCCAGCGCCAGGCGTGCGACGTCGTCGATGTCCTCGTCGCTGAGATCCGGCGCGATCTTGACCAGCAGCGGCACGTGGCGGCCGGCGGCCTTGTCGGCTTCCTCCCCCACAGCAGCCAGCAGCGGCCGCAGCGTCTCCACGTCCTGGAGCAGCCGGAGCCCGGGCGTGTTCGGGGAGCTGACGTTGACCACGAGGTAGTCCGCGGCGGGCGCCAGGCTGCGGGCGCTGGCCAGGTAGTCCGTGACCGCGTCCCCAAGCTCCACGACCTTGCTCTTGCCGATGTTGACCCCGATGAGGGGCCGGACGCCGGGATGGCGACGCTGCAAGGCGGCCCGGGCGGACTTGAGGCGCGGCGCCACCGCGGCGGCGCCGTCGTTGTTGAAGCCCATCCTGTTGACCACGGCCCGGTCTTCCACGAGCCGGAAGAGCCGGGGGGCGGGGTTGCCGGGCTGGGCCTGTCCGGTGATGGTTCCCACTTCAACGTGGCCGAAGCCGAGCTCGGTGAGGGCCTCAATGCCGTGGCCTTCCTTGTCGAAGCCCGCGGCCAGCCCGAAGGGCGACGGGAACGTCAGGCCGAACGCCTGGGTCTGCAGGGCCGCGGCGGGGGCAGTGAACTTCTGCAGCACCCGTCCGGCACCGCAGCCGTGGGCGAGGCGGATGGCCTTGAAGCCGATCCTGTGGGCGCGTTCGGCGTCCATCCATGAGAAGGCCAGCCGGAAGAAAGTCGGATATAAGCGCATGGCTCTAGTTTTGCGGTTCGGACCGTTCCGACCAAACCCGGTCCCCCGCGGTCTCCGGTGTGACAGCCCCGTCGCCGCCCAGGACTTTGCTCCGGCCGCCGCTGCGGCGCGTTAACATGAAGCCATGACCAGCAAGAACAGCCTCCAACGGAGCATGTGCACCGGGGCGGCAGCCACTCACCCGGACGGGGTACGCTCCGGCCGGGCCGCGGCGTCGACCGCAGCCTAGGAGGACAGATTGGAATGGCAGCCAGACATCCTGGGGGATGATTTCGAGGCCTGTGCCTTCACGGCAGCGGGCGCGGACGGCGTGGAGCGGACCGCCACCCTGGTCCGGCACGTCCCCCGCGGCTGGACAACTCGCGAAGGCTCCGGGCTAAGAGGTGCCGGGCTTGAACCGCAGGGGGCCGTGCTGTTCCTGCATGGTTGGAGCGACTATTTTTTCAACGAGGAGCTCGCGGAGTTCTGGACGGGGCAAGGGTTCGAATTCTTTGCACTGGACCTGCACAACCACGGCCGGAGCCTGAGTGCAGGAACCCATGGCGGCTATGTGTCCGATCTTGACGACTACGACGCCGAGATCAGCGCGGCGATCAACATCATCGGTTCGCTCCGTCCGGAGGGTTCGGCTCCGCGGCCCCTGACCCTGATGGGACATTCGACCGGCGGGCTGATTGCCGCGCTCTGGGTCAGCCGCCACCCCGGAGTGGCCGCGCAACTGGTCCTCGACAGCCCCTGGCTGGAAGTGAACGGCAGCCCCGCCCTTCGCCGTGCCGTCCGGGCCCTGGTGGAGCCGTTCGCCCGGTTCCGGCCCGAGTCGGTGATCCGCCTTCCCGAACGGGCATTCTATTGGCGGAGCATCAGCAGCTCGGCCGAGGGCGAATGGACCCTGGACGACCATTACCGGCCGCCGCACGCCTTTCCGGTCCGCGCCGGCTGGCTCAGTGCCGTGCTCGCCGGCCACGCCAAGGTGGCCCGCGGGCTGAATATCGAGGTCCCCATCCTCGTGCTTATCTCAGGCGCCAGCGCAACCGGGATGATCTGGAAGGAGTCCATGCGCAGAACCGACGCGGTCCTGGATGTGAACACGATGGCCCTCCGGGCCCTGAGCCTGGGCCGGACCGTGACACTGGAGCGGATCGACGGCGCCCTGCACGACGTTTTCCTCTCCGCTCCCCGCGTCCGCGCCGACGCCTACGCCCGGCTGTCCCGCTGGATCCGCGCCTACGTCCTGGTTGACGACGGCACCCGAATGACCGAACGGGATCCGGACTAGGCGCCCGGGTTGCTGCCGGCGGGAGCGGCGGCGTCGATGGCCCCGCCGTAGCGGCGGTCCCGCTGCGCATAGATCTCGACGGCGTCCCAGAGCGTGCGGCGGTCCACGTCGGGCCAGAGTGTATCCAGGAAGACGAATTCGGCGTACGCCGACTGCCACAGCATGAAGTTGGAAAGGCGCTGCTCGCCGGAGCTGCGCAGGAACAGATCAACATCCGGCAGCTCAGGTTCATCCAGGTATTTCTGGATTGTCTTCTCGGTGATGGCCCCGGGCCTGAGCCGCCCCGCTGCCACCTCCTCCGCGATGGCGGACACCGCATCGGCGATCTCGGCGCGGCCGCCGTAATTGACACACATGTTCAGGGTGCAGGTGCTGTTGCCCCGGGTGTAGTCCTCGGCCTCTTCCAGTTCACGGATGACCGAGCCCCACAGCTTCGGACGCCTGCCGGACCAACGGATGCGGACTCCCCATTCGTCCAGCTGGTTCCGCTGGCGCCGCAGCACATCCTTGTTGAACCCCATCAGGAAGCGGATCTCCTCCGGCGAACGGCGCCAGTTCTCGGTGGAAAAGGCGTAGACGCTGAGGTGCTCGATCCCCAGTTCAATCGCGCCGGCCACGACGTCCAGCAGGGCTGGCTCCCCCGCCTTGTGGCCCTCGATCCGCGGCAGTCCCCGCTGGTTCGCCCAGCGGCCGTTGCCGTCCATGACGATTGCGACATGCCG
The DNA here is from genome assembly GCA_025464925.1 of Arthrobacter sp. The sequence goes on along the minus strand of JAODMS010000191.1, from coordinate 6,012 downwards.
CGGAATGAACTCCGCCGGTATGGCTGGCGGCACGGCACCGGAGGGGTGCGGGTACGGAGCCGCCACCGGCGTGCTGCGTTGCCGGACGGCTCCCGTCTTTTTTCCCGAGTTTTTTGCCGGGTTTTTTTCCAGGTTCCGTCCGAGGTTTCTTCCCAAGGCCACAGTTAAGTTCGCTCCACATGTTTGAGGGATTTCAGGACACGTTCCAGATGCCATTGCAGGTAGCTGGCCACCAGGCCGGCGCCTTCGCGGCGGTGGACCGGCTCGGACGCGTCCGCCGTCGTCCAGTTCCCGGTGAGCAGGGCGGCGAGGAGGAGTACGGTTTCGGCGGCGGGGGCCGGGGATCCCGGCGGCCGGCAGTTGCCGCACACCATGCCGCCGAGCGGGGCCGAGAAAGCATTGTGCGGCCCGGGCGCCCCGCAGCGCGCGCAGTCGGTGAAGCTGGGGGCCCAGCCTCCGGTGGACAGGGCACGGAGCAGATAGGAATCCAGGATCAGCTCAGGGGTGTGCTCGCCCCGGCTCAGCGAAGCCAGCGCGCCGACGAGCAGGTTGTACTGGGCGGTTCCGGATTCGCCGTCGACGTCGGTGAGTTTCTCGGCGGTCTCCGTCATGGCCGCCGCCACCGTGTAGCGGCCGTAGTCCGCGGCGATGTTTGCGCCGTAGGCTCCCTTGGCGACGGCCTGCGTAACGACGTCCAGCGTGCGGCCGGAGACCAGCTGGAGGTCAGCAACCATGAACGGTTCGAGCCGAGCGCCGAAGCGGCTGCTCGTGCGGCGGACCCCCTTGGCCACCGCCCGGACCTGGCCGTGGTGTTTGGTCAGCAGAGTGATGATCCGGTCCGCCTCGCCCAGCTTGTGCGTGCGCAGGACGACGGCATCATCGCGGTAGGCGCGCGCTGCAAAGGATTGTTGGACCACAGTTAATCTTCGCACTGTCCTTCGGGAAACACGGCATGCGGAACGCGCTGCGCCGCCGGGTGTTCCGGCGGCGCAGCTGTTGCTGTCAGGCAGGGGTCAGGCGCGGGCGTCCCGGATGGCCCGGTTCACGGCCGAGATGACAGCCTTGAGCGAGGACGTACTCGTGTTGGCGTCGATCCCGACGCCCCACAGGACCCGTTCCCCCACGGCGCATTCGACATAGGCGGCCGCCAGCGCGCTTCCACCTTCGGAGAGGGCGTGCTCACTGAAGTCCAGCACGCGGACGTCGACGCCGTCCTCGCGCAGGATGCTCAGCAGCGCCGCGATCGGTCCGTTGCCGGTGCCGGTGCGGCGGACCTGGGTGCCGTCGACCTTGAGCGAAGCGGTCAGGGTCATCGCCCCGTCCTCGTCGGTCTCGGTGCTGATGGCACCGAGCGCATAGCGACCCCACTGGGTGTCGGCCGCCGTGGAGGGCAGGTACTCGTCCTGGAACACCTGCCAGAGCTTGGCGCCGCTGACTTCGCCGCCTACGGTGTCCGTCTGCTTCTGGATGACGCCGGAAAACTCGATCTGCGCACGGCGCGGCAGGTCCAGGTTGTGTTCGTTCTTGAGCAGGTAGGCGACCCCGCCCTTCCCGGACTGGGAATTGACGCGAATGACGGCCTCGTAGCTGCGGCCGAGGTCCTTCGGATCAATCGGCAGGTACGGGACCTGCCAGGTGTAATCCGAAACGTCCACGCCGGCGGCCGCGGCATCCTTCTCCAGGGCCTCCAGGCCCTTCTTGATGGCGTCCTGATGGGAGCCGGAGAAGGCCGTGAAGACCAGGTCTCCGCCGTAGGGTGAGCGCTCGGCGACCGGCAATTGGTTGCAGTACTCCACGGTGCGGCGGATTTCGTCGATATCGGAGAAATCGATCATCGGGTCGATGCCCTGGACGAACATGTTCAGTCCCAGGGTCACCAGGTCAACGTTGCCGGTCCGCTCGCCATTGCCAAACAGGCAGCCTTCAATCCGGTCCGCCCCGGCCAGGTAGCCCAGTTCGGCAGCCGCAACGCCGGTGCCGCGGTCGTTGTGCGGGTGCAGGGACACAATGATCCCCTCGCGCGGGTGCAGGTGGCGGCTCATCCACTCGATGGAGTCGGCGTACACGTTGGGGGTCGCCATTTCCACGGTCGCGGGCAGGTTGATGATGACCTGCCTGTCGGCGGATGCTTCGAACACGTCCGCGATGGCGTTGCAGACGCGCACGGCGTACTCGAGTTCGGTCCCGGTGAAGGATTCCGGCGAGTACTCGTAGGTGACGTGGGTGTCGGTGAGGGTTTCCTCGTACTTCTTGCACAGCCTGGCGCCCTGCAGGGCGATGTCCAGGATGCCGTCTTCGTCCTGGTTGAAAACGACACGGCGCTGCAGGACCGACGTGGAGTTGTAGAGGTGCACGATTGCCTGCTTGGCGCCGACGAGGGACTCGTAGGTCCGCTCGATCAGATGCTCGCGGGCCTGAGTCAGCACCTGGATGGTGACGTCATCCGGGATGTGGTTGCCTTCGATCAGCTGCCGGACGAAGTCGAAATCGGTCTGCGACGCCGAGGGGAACCCGACCTCGATCTCCTTGTAGCCCATGCGGACCAGCAGGTCGAACATCTTCATCTTGCGGGCGGGGCTCATCGGGTCGATCAGCGCCTGGTTGCCGTCACGCAGATCCACGGCGCACCAGCGCGGGGCTTTGGTGATGGTCTTGCCCGGCCAGGTGCGGTCCGGCAGGTCAACCTTGATCATGTCCTGGAAGGGGACGTAACGGTGGGCGGGCATTCCAGAGGTCTTTTGTGCGTTTCGCATTACTATCGGGGCCTTTTCTGTGGTTCCGGGTGAAAGGGTGGCCGGGCAACACAAACTCCGCAGCGAGGGTGGGCCTTGCGCTAGATCGCGTCCGAGGCCTCGCCGCGGCAGCTAAGAAGAAACAGTTCTGCGCGCACAATTTCACAGTAACACGGGTGCGTAAGATGAAGGAGCCACACCTCCGCAATGTCCACCATGCAGACCGTGCACCGGTGCGCCTCCGGTGTCGGCCTGCCTCTCAAAGGAGCATCCGTGCCACTTTCCGGAATCGACCTGTCCGATATCGACTCCAGTGTCCGGCCGCAGGACGACTTGTACCAGCATGTCAACGGCGGCTGGCTCAAGAGCACCACGATTCCGGACGACCGGCCCCTCGAGGGCACGTTCACCGCACTGCGCGACGGCTCCGAGCTTGCCGTGAAGGAGATCATCGAGGAGGCTGCCGGCCGCGGTGAGGAAGCCACCGGCATCGAGCGGAAGATCGGGGATCTCTACAACAGCTTTATGGACGAGGCCACGGTGGAGGCCAAGGGTCTGGAGCCGATCCGGGAGCGCCTCGCGAGTGTTTTCGCCACGGTCTCAGCAAGCGAACTCATCACCCTGGCCGGGCGGCTGTTCCGCGCCGATGTTTCCGGGCTCTTCTACATCTACCCGGCACCCGATGCGGGGAACCCGGACCGGATCCTCCTTTACACCGGTCAGGGCGGACTCGGCCTGCCGGACGAGTCCTACTACCGGGAGGAGAGGTTTGCCCCGACCGTCCAGGCCTACCGCGAACATGTGCAGGCAATGCTCGGCCTGGCAGGGATAGCCGATCCGGAGGGCGCCGCCGGCCGCATCGTGGACCTGGAAACGGCGCTGGCCTCGCACCACTGGGACAACGTCACGCTGCGCAACCCGCAAAAGACCTACAACCTGAAGTCCGCCGATGAGGCGGCACAGCTGTTCCCGCTCCTCGCAACCTGGTTCGACGCCGCCGACGTCGCCCCGGAGAAGCGCCAGGAACTCGTGGTGAGCACCCCGGACTTCTTCGCCGGGGCGGCATCCCTGCTGGAGACGGTGCCCCTGGCCACCTGGCAGGAGTGGCTCGCGATGCGCGTCGTCAGCGCCGCCGCACCCTACCTCCCCTCCGCCTTCGTGGACGCGAATTTCGCTTTCTATGGCACCACCCTCAGCGGCACTCCGCGCAACAAGGACCGCTGGAAACGTGGCGTCGGCGTCGTCGAGGCCGCCCTCGGCGAGGCCGTCGGCCAGATCTACGTGTCGCGGCATTTCCCGGAAACCCACAAGGCCCACATGCAGTCCCTGGTAGCAAATCTGATCGAGGCGTACCGCCAGTCGATCACGGGCCTTACCTGGATGGGCGAGGAAACAAAGCTTGAGGCACTCAAGAAGCTCGAATCCTTCCGGGCCAAGATCGGCTACCCGGACAAGTGGATCGATTATTCGGCCGTGCAGATCGATCCCTCCGACCTGCTGGGCAATGTGGAGCGCGCGCACAGCGCCGACGTCGACCGGCACCTCGACGAGGTGGGCAAGCCCGTGGACCGGGAGAAGTGGCTCATGACGCCCCAGACGGTGAACGCCTACTACCACCCGCTGCTCAATGAGATCGTGTTCCCCGCCGCCATCCTGCAGCCGCCGTTCTTCACGGCCGACGTCGACGACGCCGTGAACTACGGCGGCATCGGCGCCATCATCGGCCACGAGATCGGCCACGGCTTCGATGACCAGGGCTCCCAGTATGACGGTGACGGGCTGCTCCGGAACTGGTGGACGGAAGAGGACCGCACCGCTTTCGAGGCGCTGGCGTCCCGGCTGGTCTCGCAGTTCGATGCGCTCTCCCCGGCCGCCGCGCCCGGACACCACGTCAACGGCAAGCTGACCCTGGGCGAGAACATCGGCGATCTGGGCGGCCTGACCATCGCGTACAAGGCGTATCTGATCAGCCTCCACGGGCAGGAACCGCCCGTGCTGGACGGGCTCACGGGGTTCCAGCGGTTCTTCGCCTCGTGGGCCGCAGGCTGGCGGCAGGTCATCAGGACGGAGGAAGCCATCCGCCGGCTGGCCACGGACCCGCACTCCCCCAACGAGTTCCGCACCAACGCCATCGCCAAGAACCTCGATGCTTTCCACGAGGCGTTCGGCGTCACCGGGCAGGACGGCATGTGGATACCGCCGGAGGAGCGCGTCAGCATCTGGTGACGCCCGGGCCACAGCCCGGAAGACCCCGCCCGGACGAATTGAACTGCTCCCCGAAAGTTGGACTGAGAAATCAGTTCTGACTCTCGGGGAGCAGTTTTATGCATGCACGTAGTTCGTTATCGGAGGAACAACGCAAGGCAGCGGTAGCGTTGTTCGGGACGGGCTGGGGCGCCAAGTCCGTGGCAACAAGGCCAGGGGTGAGCGCGCGGGCTATCAGCGGGTTATATGGCCGATGGCGAGTCCGTGGAGGTACGACGCTGGTGACCAAGCCAACCAAGCGGTTGTTCTCGTTCGAGTTCAAACTCAATGCCGTGCAGCGGTATCTTTCCGGGGAGAGCAAGGTTGCCCTGGCGAAAGAGCTCCAGCTGTCCTCCCCGGAGCTGATCAAAAGGTGGGCACGCCAGTACCGGACGGAGGGCGAAGACGGCCTGCGCCCGAGACCGAAGGGCCGCCCGAAAACAAACCCCGGGGCCCCGGCGCAGCCAGAGTCGGAGCTGCAGCGGTTGCGCCGGGAGAACGAGCGCCTGCGGGCAGAGGTGGCTTTCCTGGGAAAAGTGCAGGCCTTGGGGGACGAGGAACGGCGCTAAAGGTCCGCGCCGTCATCGCCCTCAAGGCCGGACACCGGCTGGACATGCTCCTGGAGGTAGCCGGGTTGGCCCGGTCGACCTTCTTCTATCACCAGGCCCGTCTCCAGGCTCCCGACCCACAAGCGGCACTCAAGGCCGCGGTCACGGAGATCTTCGAGAAGAACCATGGCCGGTACGGGCACCGCCGCATCCACACCGAGCTGGCCAGGAAAGGGTGGACGGCCGCGAAGAAGACCGTGCTGAAGCTGATGCGCTCCCTGCGGCTGGTCTGCAAGGTCCGGCGGAAGAAGCGCTACTCCTCCTACCAAGGCGAACAGGATGCGGTTCCACGAACCAACAGTCGCCTACGTTGCCCGCAGAACCGGGGAGGGAAAGTCCAAACGCGACATCATCCGATGTCTCAAACGCTACGTCATCCGCGAGGTCTACCACCTCATCAAAACCAACCCCGGAACCGGTGAAATCGC
>JAODMS010000181.1 GCA_025464925.1 Arthrobacter sp. | reverse complement strand
CCTGGCAGTGCTCTGCTCCAATCCGGACCGCCTCCCGCTTAAGCGCCTGGGCACCTGACCGGCGGCACTACCGGCGGTACTGAAGCAGTACAAGACTAGTAACTTTCACAAATCTTCAGGAACGCCCGCAAGCCGGTCGTCTGGTGCGAAGCCAGGCAGGCTCTCCGCATCCTTCCTATTGCTGGCCTCGACAAGCACTATTACGCCGCACGATGAAAAAGCACAGTGAAGCGCACTATGCGCTACCCTCCGGACCGCCTCGAAACCCTCGAGATGTGAGACGTTTTATCAAGACGACGAGCTCCGCCTGATGAAGGGTGCTCCGACGGGATCGACATGTCTTGAAGCAATGTGTTGCAACTACACACGTCGCATTGGCATCGGAGGTTGGTTGTGAGACAGGGAATCGAGTCCGGATCTGTCGCTTGTGCGTCGACAGATCACTCTCGTGCCCGTCTTCATCTTCTTCTATCAACGATGGATGGTCGCCGGCATCGCCGCTGGATCCGTGAAGGGGTGAGAGTTTCAGATAAGTCACTTGGGCTGGACGGACTACTTGGGCGCTACTTGGCGGCGAGTTCTTTGCGGCGGAAGGTGCCGGCGACACGCAGTCTGCACCGCGGGTAACCGACCACCCTCTCGGTTGCCCATCGGTCGTGAGCGGACCTCCGCCTAATGTTTCAAGGGGTGCGGCGGGGCAGCCGAACCTTCGGGCCCGGCTACCCCGCTGCACGCACTTACGCTCCGCGGAGCTTAGCCTGCTTCTGGGAGACCCATCAGGATGCGCCTGCGTACCTCGGCCGCGTCAAGCGGAACGAAAAGCTGGTCCACTTCCTTTTGGTACTCCAGGACGTGATGCTTTTCGGAAATATCCCGAAGCGTGCGTTCGGAATTGAATTCCTTGACAACCGGGTTGTCAGCCTTGATCTGCCACTTGGCCGGGCGGAGGACCTTGCCATCACGGTCGTAGGTCGTCAGCTCCGTCTGAAGCGCATTTGTCGTGTACCGGTTGTAGAACGGGTTGGGGTGCATCAGCAAGCGCGATGACACCCATCCCCGAGGAACCAGTACCAGCAGCTTTCCGCCGATGAAGGGCAACTCGTAGCTGTTGTGGGTCCAGTCGAGTTTCTGGTCGTCCCACACCATCAACTCCTGCGTGGCAGTTTTCCGTGCTAGAACCGGATACTGCTGCATCATGTCCTGGGTGTACTCGATCAGAATGTCCATCACGATCCGCGTCACCATGTCTGAAATGAGGTCACGGTCGATGCCCGGGAGGAACAAGGGCAGGTGCTCGATCCTGCTGAGAGCATGGTCCTGACAGATCGGGTCGCCCAGCGCGTCCCACAGCAGCTTGCCGAGTTTGTTACCGAATCCCTTGCCATCAGTGCCGGCAACGGAGTAACCCAACCGGGTTTCCCCGGGTTCCCTCATCCGCTGAAGGACTGAGAGCCCGCTGATCCTGTCGGTGAGAACTGCGCTGCGGCGCCGGCGGATAACGTCTTCAAAGAACTCCACCAAACGGCCCTGGGCCCGTACGCCGTAAGGGCACGTGGCGTTCCGGATGGCGCTGGGATCCGCAAAGATGGTGTTGTCAGTGTGTACATCGACGTCCAAAAAGGGGACGTCGTCGGGGAGGCCGAATGCCTCGGATAGAAAAGTCAAAGCTAGCTTCTTCCCTCGACCTTGCGGCCGAAAGTAGGACAAAGCACAACGCACGTTGCGCCAACACCCTCCGGCATCTGTACCGAGGAGCGAGGGGCTTTCATGTCACAAAATTGGACACGTCCGCCAAGTCCGCGTAAGCTAGATCTATCGTCTTCCCAACGATTATTACGATCTAGCCCTGCGTGGACCCTCTCCCTTGAGAGGCAACCAGCAGGGCATTTCCGCGTTCCCTAAAACTGGTTACTGACCAGTATATCATGGATTTATTGTGCCTGCGCACACATGCCCTCTCCGCGGCCCTCCAGAGCGTCTACAAGCGCCTAACTCGCACCCGGACGCAATTGTTACCGCGCGGACCGCGCGGAGCCCGCAAAAAGGCACACAGCCTCTTTTTGCTGTTCCACGCGGCATCTCTCAACTGAACCCGGCAATACCAAACCGGCATCATCCCGCTCGTTAAACCTGGGACTCCCAACGACACGAGCTGTCGTAGGGCCCCGTTAGCCTGGGCAGATCAGCATATTCAGCAAGGGATGAGTAAGCATGACTGGGACGCCACCGGGTCTTGTCAGGGCAAGGGAGGATCTGCGGTACACAACCCCGTATGGGCAGCTGGAAGCCGTCTGCAAAGCTGCTTCGCAGCCGATGCCCCAGCTGCGGGTGGTATATAAATTGCCCAAGCCGCGGGACAAAAAACCCCGCAGCCAATGCCCGCAATGGGACCATTTACGTCCCGGACACACTCCTAGACCGAATTAGTTCAGATGAGCTGCCGCGGAGATTTCGGATAGTGGGCCCTCTTAAAATGAGGGTCTACATGCAGGGAGTGCGTTAGCTGTCTTTCCTCAGGTACTGGTAAAGGGTCTCGCGGCTGATCCCGAATTCGCGGGCCAGGCCGGTCTTCTGCTCCCCCGCCCCGGCCCGCCTCCGCAGCTCCCCTGCCTGCTCGGGCGAGAGTGCCTTCCGGCGTCCGCGGTAGGCCCCGCGGGCCTTGGCCAGGGTGATCCCTTCGCGCTGGCGTTCCCCGATCAGGGCCCGCTCGAACTCGGCAAAGGCCCCCATGACCGAAAGCATCAGGTTCGCCAGCGGGGAATCCTCCCCCGTGAACACCAAGTGTTCCTTGACGAACTCGATACGCACACCCTTCTTCGTCAGTCTTTGGACCAAGGACCTGAGGTCATCCAGGTTCCGGGCGAGCCGGTCCATGCTGTGCACCACCAGGGTGTCCCCGTCCCGGAGAAAGCGCAGCAACTCCTCCAGCTGCGGACGTTTCGTGTCCTTGCCCGAGGCCTTGTCCGTGAAGATCCTCTCCAGCTGCACGCCCTCGAGCTGGCGGACCGTGTTCTGGTCCAGGCTGCTGACCCTGATGTATCCGATGCGCTGCCCGGCCATGGTGCCTTCCTCACGAAGAGTGTCAGGTTGAACCCTAAGACCCCCGCCCCCCAGTGTCAAGAAAGCAGGAAAGTGACCCTAGCCTGACATGACTGTCCCCCGCCGTCCTGACGTCCGGTTGGGGTATAGCCAAAGCGGACGTCTTGTGGTGATCGCCGAGGAGCGGTGTTCTGAATCGCAACGGCAGGTGTCCGGGTTTTCTCGCATCGCTATTTGGCGGCACCCAGGGCGTGAGATCTTCTACCTGTCAGCGCGCGTTGGGAGTGCCGGTGGGCACGGCCGGAGGGTGCCGCCCGGGTCGGGGCCTGCGACACCCCGACCGGGCTGCGGCCTGCGTTCTTAGGACTCCACCTAGCGTGCGAGAGCGGCGGTTTCTCGGGGGAAGGTGGCTCTGATCGCGGAGTCGGCGACAGCGGCGTCCCCGACGGGCTTCCGCTGGACGAGGACCTCGGCGTGGTGGCCGGCCGGGTTTACGGTCATGGTTGCGTGGTAGTCCTCGAAAAGCAGGAAGGTGCCTGTGATCCGGGCATGAGCGTCCGTCTTCTTCCTCGAGCGGGGATACGCCGGAACAATGCGCGAACAGATCGCCGTAATCATCATTCACAGGTTGGCGCTTGTGAACGGCCGTTCACAAGACATGACGTTTGCCGCCCGTCTGCCCGGCGCGCCGTGTCTCAGAATCGGTGTCCTCGAACTATGTAAAGGAAGCGGCGTATGCGTTGCTTGCCCAGGGAGACCGACCTTTATATGGGCCACAAACGGGTCCTTGAAGCGGTGCAGCTCTCGTTCGTCTGTTCCTCGAGAAGAGCCAGAGCGTCCCCAAGGCCGACCCGACGCTGCTTGCCGGCGACGGGCGGCACGCCGCGACCAACAACTGCTATTTCACGCCGTCACTAATGTGCCGATTGGGGCTATCGGTGTGGCACGGGAATAGGAGAGCAGAGGACGAAAAGAAGATTTCAATACGGTCTGAGAGCCCAGGTGCAGCCGCGTGGGCCCGTCCGATCAACATTGCCGCGGGACCACTCTGCGACGGATTCCTGGGAAATCGTGAGGACGGGCCAAGGAACACACCGGGAGCTCACGGCTGGGCGTACTTCTCCTCGGCCGCGGCCAGCAGCTTACTGGCCCACTCGATGCACTTCGTGGCCTTGGCTCGGGTCAGGCTCGTAACGTTGTATGCGGCCTTTGTCTTTTCACCCAGCAGGCGGCTCAAGGTGGCGCTGTCCCCTCCGGCCTTCTTCAGCACGTGGACAGCGTCGGCGTGGTTTTCCGACTTGGAGTGCTGGCCGAGTCTCAGCAGACAGAAGGAGTCCGAGGCGGCGATGCCCGCATGGACCGCGAGCGTCGCGATCACGTCCGCGTAGGGTTCGGCGTCGTTCAGCATGTCGATGGTCTCCGCTGCTTCCAGGAACACGCGGGCGTCCTCGAGCCGCGCGTTAGAGTCCGTGCGCGCCGTCATCAGGCGACCGCCAGCGTGTGGAGCCGGCGCGAAAGCCAGTGGCGGTTCCCGAAGATGTGGACGCCATCGCGGTCGATCGAGTCGAAGACCGGTGCGCGGTGGACTTCGGATACCTCGTAGACCATCGGACGGACGTCGTTGCCGGTGAGGCGGTACGCGTCGACGGCTAGGTCACTGATGGCTTCGTACAGCTGGTCACTGGCCCCGTCGGGGACAACGAACAGCAGATCTATGTCCGAATCGTTGCGCATCTCGCGGCGGGCCGCGGAACCGAACAGAGTGACCTGCATCGGCTGCTCGCTCCATCGGGAGATTTGGTCGGCCAGAAACCGGGTGAATCGCTCCGTCGCCCTCGACGCCTCAACGACCAGACCGGCAAGCATGTGCTGGGCGTTCAGTGAGTATTCGACTCGGTTGCCAAGGTGGCCGGCGTCTACGACGCCGTTCTCCTCCAGCCGTTCCAGGCAACGGCGCACGCCGGAAATCGAGCCGTGGACACCTCGCTCGCGCACGAGAGCGCCAGGGGTGCTGGGTGTCCCATCGGCCAGCGCTAGGAGAACGTCGGCCTCGAGCGTGGGGCAGATGGCCCGCAACGGGTTTTGCAACTGCATAACCTAACCTCCTAATCGCTCACAATTGTACGCGTTCTTTGCTCGTCGGAAGAGTCGCGTTCGTCCCCAAGTTGTGGCGCGGGCAAAGCCGCACCCTCCTCGGCTACGCCCGTGTATCGACCCACGAACAGGACCTCACCGGGTAGCGCAACAGACTCGCCGGCCTAGGTGTTCCCGCAGACCGGGTCCTTCCCGGCCTTCTTTTGCTCTTGCAGCATCGCCCGGTTCATGCACGGAGGGCGATCTTCGCCAGTTTTGCCAGTTCTGCCTGTGGAACCCACTGCTGCTGTTCGGGGGTGAGCCCCGGGCCGAGGATCCGCCGGATGACGTCGCTGACGAGGAGCCCTTGGGTGGGCCGACGATCAGCCCGTACACCCCGAGCCCGATCAGAGTGACCAGGACGACGCCGCCAATGACTGCCATGACCAGCAGGCGGTGGGACGACGAGGTTTCCGGCGATATGAGTGGGTTCCCGACAAACAATGAGCGATCAACACTTGTCGGGAAGGTGCACACCACCCACCCCAGCGGCTCAATGTGGGTTCAGGTGTCGCGGGCGGGCGTGCGGCGTCGGCGCAGGTGACAGTCGCGGTGACGGTGGCCTCAAAATCAGCCCACTGCTCCGCGCTCAGGGCGGGGCCGATCTCGGAGGGGTCGTTTCGTGCCGGCCCGGCGTACCGAAGGGGACGTGATGCCCCCCCCGCGGCCGGTTCGTATCGGGTGCCGCGCTGTGAGCGAGTAGCAGTACGAGGCGTGAGCGCGGAACCTCTTACTTATCGCGCTGTCGGTCCACCATCTCGGTGATCCAGAGAGGCGCGAACGGAGACGTGCAGTTCGGCGGTGTCGGGTAGTCCTTGAGCACCTCCAGGCGCTCACCGATGTCGATCGCACGGGCGCGGTGCTCGGCGTGCTCGATCCCGATCTGGGCCAGGCAGTGGTTCATCGCCCACTGCAGGCGGTCCGGAGCGTCTTTCATCTCCGCCTCGATGACGTCGAGCAGTCCAGCGAGGTCGAGGCCCTCAGGCTTCTTCCCCACACGTTCGGTGGTCAGCGCCCAGCCGGCACTCGCGACCACTGGATCCGGATCGGCGGACCAGGCCAGGCGCAGCACCTCAGCGTGCGGGTTCTTCTTCACCACGTAGTTCACAAGCCAGTCGTGCACCTTGGGGGTGCGCGCCTCGCGCAACATGACGTCCAACTCATCACGCTCGAACACCCTCGGACGGCAGATCAGAATCGCCAACAGTCGCGCCGCGGTATCACCGGTCTCCCACAGCTCGCGTGCAAGCTCCTGCTGGGTCTTTAGCCGCTTGGCGAACGCGCGCAGCTTGCTGAGGTTCACCCCGTGGTCGTCACCGTGCTTGGCGTTCACCTCGCGGGTCTTCGGGTCCTCAAGCGCGGCCAGCCCGGCCATCACCTCGGCCACCGTCATCCCGGTCACCGTCGTCTGGGCCACCTCAGCCTCCTGTCCATCGCGTGTGGGATTCAGCCTACGACAAGGCTTCGGCCCCCTGTCGCACGCACGGGTTCGACAGCACCCACCGACACGAAATCCCGCGTCTCCACAGGTTCGCAACAGTCCTCGACGCCGACCCTCGCCTTCGCTTCAAGCAACCTGGCTGGCGATGGTCGGTCAGCAACCGGGCCACCAGCCGTCGGTCCTGTCATCGTCCACGACGGGTCCACGCGACGACTCTACTCCAGCTGGTCATTCCGCCATCGGAAACAGGCTCCGGGCTCCGACCAACAACCCGGGCCTGCTTTGCGACACACTTGGTCAGGTGGCGGACAGGTATAGGGCATGAGCCACCTTTCGCGTACTCCGGACCGGGAGCACACCTTCAGATCGCTGTATGAAGCGGCCTATCCGGACCTGATCAGATTTGTCCAACGCCGCGCACACCCGGACCACGCCGAAGACGTCGTCGCCGAGGCGTTCCTTGTCGTGTGGCGTCGCCTCGATGAGTTGCCGGGCCTCCATGGGGACGCGCGGGCCTGGATCTTCGGCGTCGCCCGGAACATTTTGCTGAACACAACGGGGCGAACAGCGCCGCCAGGCACTCGGTGTACGGGCTCGCCGATGCCGCAGCGGCGCCCTACCCTGACGCGGACGCCGACCTGGTCCTGAACCGCGTGGACCTGAGAAGAGCGTGGCGGCTCCTCTCGGAGGTCCGTCAGGAGGCATTGGGCCTCGCTGTCTTCGAAGACCTCAACGCACCGCAGGCAGCCGCCGTGCTCGGCATCTCACCGGTCGCATTCCGTCTGCGGCTGAGCCGTGCCCGCCGGACACTTCGGCTCCTTCTCAAACACCTCCCCCAGGCCACCGGCACGCCAGCAGCCTCCCTTGAAAGGACCACCACGCCATGACCGGCAACCAGGACCTTGACGGCCTGCTTCGATCGCTCGACGCCGCCGACCACCGGCGCCCCGCCGATACGCGACGGGCCCGCGCCGATCTTCAACGCATCCGTTCCACCGACCCGGCGCCGGCACGGCAGCACCCCACAACCTCAACCATTCCCGGCCGACGCCGTCCACCGGGAAGCACCGCACGGGCCGCCCGCAGGGCCGCCGTGGCCGCCGGAATGGTGGCCGCAGCCACCGCCGGCCTGATTATCCTGCCGCCCCTCTCAGGTGGCGACCCGGCATTTGCCAGCTGGACGGCCGCTCCTGCCGGCCTGACCGGGCAGGAGCGCACCAGCGCCGCTGCCGAGTGCCGCGCATCCCAGCAGGACACAGGAGGCGGAATGTACGCCGGCGACGTCGACACTGCCGAGCTGGCGATCGCTGAGCGCCGCGGCGCGTGGACCACGGTCGTACTCACGGGAACGGACGGGTTCTCGGCAATGTGCATCACCGATGACTCCGCCTCCCTGTTCAACAAGGGCATGATCGGCTCGGTAGGAAAACCGGCCGGCTATGCCGCACCCGGACCTCGCGAACTGACCGCCACGGATCTGGGAACCGGCACCATGAGCGCCGGCAACATTTCTCTGGCGGCCGGCTCCGCAGGCTCCGAGGTTGTAGGGGTCATCTATAGGAGCCGAGCCCGCGAAAAGGTGACAGCGACCGTATCCCAGGGACGCTTCGCTCTCTGGCTGCCGGGAAATGAACTGCAGAACGCGGCGACAAATGGCATTGAGGTCGAAGTGACCTACCGGGATGGCACCACGGGAACCAACCGCCTGACTCTTTGAAACAACCTCGCGTACGATGACACCCACACCGCTACCCCCAAGCCACCACCGGTCGTTATTGATGTGCGTCTTCGAGTACTCCGTTCGCATGCTCAGCGGGAGACCTGCAACACTGAACCCATGCTTGCCTGGCAGCTCTTGAAGATATGGACTTCGAGGAACCCAGAAACTTTTGGACCATGAACCGCCTAGAGCCGCCTAAGGAGTTCGGTGTCTATGTCATCCTCCGGCCAGGCAGCGGCCCGCTTTCGTTCCTCGATAACAGCACGGGCGGAACGTACCGGAAAGACCCGGCGACTCGTCCGAGCTCGCACTTATACCGCCGGTGGGTCGACAAAGCTCCCATCATGTACATAGGAGCAGCACTGATGGGGATCATTCACAATGGGTGAGTCCTTGATGATGATCTGGTAGCGGTTGATGACCCCCATTTGGAGAGCAAACCCAAGCGAGACCCCTAGAGCGAGAACAACTCAAAAAGCGCGGGCTACCTGAACTCCAAAAGGGGTTAGCCATGGAGCTAACCGAAGCTGCGGTGCCTACTTGCCCCCACCGCCACAGGCCGCCCGCGGAGAAAATTCTTAACCTCTACATCCCGGCCGCTCTAATTTGCCCCGTCCGCAGATAGAGCATCGGTGCAGCCTGGACTTCATACCCGATGATCGTCGGTTTCCCGTCTTAGGCCGGTCTCAACGGAAGTCGTTCTCGGTCAGCTCGACAACCCATGCCCGGCGTTCGGCGATCTTGCCGTCGCGCATGACGAAGACCTCCGCCATCGACATCCGCATGACCTCGCCGTTCTCCCGTCGCACCGAGCCCACTAGCTCAGCCATGACCACATCGTCCTGCTCGACCATCCGCACGACCTCCAGCTGCGGAGGGGGCACGAAGCCGGGTCCCTCGATCGCCGCATCGTAGGCCTCCTTACCTTTGAGATGGAAGCCGCCGAACACTCTCCACTCGATATCATCTGTCAGGCACGACAGGATCTGCCCATGATCATTTGTGCGGAAACCCTCAAGGTAGCGGTTCACCGTACGCGTGTTATCAGACATCGCATGTCCCTTCCTCTCGGTCTCAACGCGGGTTGATTGTGGCGGTCGAGTGGGCTGAGCAGGTAGATCCATTCGCTGCGGAAGCATGCGTGCGGAATGTTCCGAGTAATTTCCCCGCCTCGTCAAAACGTCCTGTCATCGCAACCGTTCCAAAGCCCACATTCCTGGACCTCCCTGGAAGGATCCCTCCGCATGTCGATCATGTTCGGCGGGCTGGAGAAGGGCGTCACCAACATGGGATCCATGGTTCCGCTCATGATCGGTCCTTCCCGCCAGACACGGCCCGGCGTGTCAGGCCAACCCCGGATCCACCGTTATTCAGCCACTCCCAGACATCCGAGTATGCCTCCGGCAGAGGATCGTCACCCGCTACGGGAAAGCAGAGACGCCCGCCCGGGGTGGCCGCCGCTGGCCCTCGGCTGTGCTGACGGAGCTTCCTCCGGAGACTGTGGCGTCCCGCCCGTTGCAATGCACGGGGCGGCCGCGCCGCAGCCGGCCGGACTCAGCGCTTGATGGCGTCCAGCTTGAGCATTTTGGCAATGACGCTGTCCAGCTCGGAGTCGTCGAAGATCTTCTTCCAGTCGTCCTTGATGATGGTGTCCTTGCCGTACTGGATGGCGATTTCGCAGGCCTCGGAGAACGGGTTGGAGCCGCGCAGGGCGTTGGTCAGGGCGATCTGGACGTGGCCGAACAGCATCGCCTTGGCTGCTTCCTCGGGCACGCCGGCGGTGTGCACGGTCTCGTGGAGTGCCTCATTCAGCAGCGTGCCGATCATGCAGGCCACGGTCTCCACGAGCGTGGGTTCCAGGATGGCGAGCTGCTTCACGGTGACCCAGTGGACGTCGATCACGGGAGCGTAGATGACCCTGATGGTGGCCTCGGCGGCGGCCCGGGTGGCCTCGGCGGCGTCCTCGTCGATCGCGGCGACCACGTTCTGGGGGGCGCCCTGGCCGCCGAAGGTGTCGGCCCATTCCTCCTTGGTGGTGCGTTCCAGGAACACGGAGGGGTGGCACGGGTGGGCCACGGCCTGGACGACGTCCTCGCGCTTGGCCAAAAGTCCGGCGTAGGCGGCGGCGGGGTCAAGCGTGAGCAGGATGGCTCCGGACTTCATCTGGGGAACCACACCCTGGGAAACGACGCCCAGGACGGTGTCGGTGACGGCGAGGATCACGACGTCGGCGGCCTTGACGGCGTCCTCGGTGCTGCTGATCTCGCGTCCCTCGGCGCTGACGCGCTCCTGGCCGGCGGGCGAGTTCTCGCTGTAGAAGACGTGGTGGGCGCTCTTCTGGAGGTTGGCTGAAACACGCAGCCCCATTTTGCCTCCGGCCCCGATGACGGCGACGGTCAATTGTTCTGCTGACATTTCACTTGCTCCTTAGGAAATCGAGGCTTTGCCGGGTCCACTGGTTTTCGAGGCGGATGGTCTCGTCTTCGGAGCCCTGCCACGGCAGCCAGTGCTCGATGATCTGGTTGATGTTTCTTTCTTTGGGCTGAAGCTTTCCGGCCATGTAGTCATAGTCGAGAAGGCCCTCGCCGAGGGGAGCGCCGGAGTATGTAAACCCGACCCACCCCTCCTTGCGGCTGAACGCAAAGTCTTTGATGTGCATGTTGAGGACATAGGGCGCGACGGCGTCAATCACCTCACGCGGGGACTCCAGCGCCGCCACGGTGTTGGCGGGATCGCTGCAGATACCCAGGGAGGGGCTGCCGACGCTGCGGATGACCTCCAGGATCCGTGCCGTGGGAACCTGCTCGTAGG
>JAODMS010000179.1 GCA_025464925.1 Arthrobacter sp. | reverse complement strand
GCGCCGGCATCAAGGCGCTGCACGAGTTCGGGTTCCAGCTGCTGCTGGCCGCGCCGGAAAACGTGATCGACCTGTCCCGGCACCTCGGCTCCGTCACCGAGATCCTGCGGGACAAGCGCACCAACCGTTCCGGAGTGCTCACTGCCCCGGTAATCGCACCGCGCCCGGACGGCGGGGGCACCTGGCGGTCCGAGGCGAACCCGGTGGATATCGTGCTCCGCTGACAGCGGCTGACGGGCCCCGCAAAAGCCTTATCTGCTTTTTGGCCTAGAAATATAACAAATCGATGGATTTACCGTTCGATATCTGGCGGGGCGGCCGCCCGCATGCGACTCTGTTGAGCATCAACCGTTCGCCCGCGCTCCAACGGGGTCATCCCGGCACACCCCACCGCGATGGACCGAAGCGTCACCACCCTTGGCCGAGCATGAGGGCGTCTTTATGAAAGGCACCACTATGCGCCCTGCACATCGCGCGCCCGCCATCGCTGCCCTCTCGGCCGCGGCCGCCCTGTCCGTGGCCGGCTGCGGGACGGCGGCCCCGGGCACTGCGTCGCCCCCGGCCGTCGCCGCCACGGCGAGCGCCACGCCCACCCCCGGCACGGCAAGCCCGCCGCCGGCCAGCGGCGAGCCGTCGCCCGCTCCCGCCTCTGCTGCAGTCAAGACCTACACGTTTCCGGATGGCCGGCTGTCCTTCCAGTATCCGGCGGATTGGAAGGTGGAGCTCTTCCCTGCGGCGCAGACGCCTTCCGACTCGCATACGGCGACCGTCATCGACGCCAGTGGCACCCAGCAGGCCACCGTCTACGCGGGGAAGATCGCCGACGTCGTGAGCTTCCCGGTCTCTCGGACCGTGTTCGAGTCCGAACCTGTCCCCGGTCTCGCGCAGCAGACTGCTCCCGCAGCCCACTCGTCGTTCTATGTGGACCGGGCGGGGGATATCACGACGTACCGCCTGCACCTGACGGCAGGGGCGCCGACGGCGGGGGATGATTCCCGGATCGACGGCATCATCCGGACCGGGGAGCGGGTCCTGGTCGCCGACGTGACGTTCATCGAGAACCCTTTTGCCAGTGACGATGCGGCCAAGTCCTGGCTGGCAAGCGCCGAGGGCAAATCCCTCAAGGCACTGATGTTGAGCCTGTCCTACCGCTGACCGCCGGTGGGCGGGCCTGCTGGACGCCGACCGTGGGATCCAATTAGTGAACGAAACGTTTGCGTAATTCACCAGAGGGTAGGCTAGCCTTACTTAGGTTCGCTTCATTGACCTAAGGATTTTCATGCCCCTCTCCGCTCAGAGCCTTCCATCACGCATCCTGGCCAGACGCGGCTTCCTCCGCACCTCTGGAAAGACGGCGGCCGTCCTGGCCGCCGTCGCCCTTTCCCTGTCGTCCTGCTCCACGGGCCCTGCAACATCCAGCGCGGCTGAAGGCGCCAGCCAGTCGACGAGCTCCGCGTTCCCAGTGAGCATCAAGCACGTCTTTGGCGAGACCACGATCGAGTCCGAGCCCGAACGCGTCGTCACCGTGTCCTGGGTCAACGACGACGTCGCGATTGCCTTGGGCGTCGTCCCGGTGGGAGTCCCCAAGAACGCGTGGGGCGGCAATGAGCAGGGCTCCACCCCCTGGAAGGACGCCGCGCTTGAGGCGCTGGGCGCCGGCTTCGGTTCGAACCAGGCCCCGGCCCAGTTTTCCGAGGCGGACGGCATCAACTTCACCGAGATCGCCAAGCTCAATCCGGACGTCATTCTGGGCGCCTACTCAGGGCTGACGGAGGAGGACTACAAGAAGCTCAGCGAGATCGCCCCCGTGGTGGCTCAGCCCGAGGTCGCCTACGGCACCAGCTGGCAGGATTCGACCGCCATCATCGGCAAGGCTTTGGGCAAGGAAGCGGAGGCCCGCAAGCTCGTTGAAGACACCGAGGCCACCATCGCGGAGAAGGTCTCCCAGTACCCGCAGTTGGCCGGCAAGTCTTATATCTACGGCAACCTGGATCCTGCTGCGACAGAGCAGATCGGACTGTACACCGCCAGCGACAACCGCCCCCGCTTCCTCAGCTCCCTCGGCATGAAACTGGCCCCCGTGGTCGAGGAGAACTCCAAGGGATCAAGCGAGTTCTACATCCCGTGGTCCGGGGAAAAGGCCAACGAGCTGGAATCGGATATTTTCGTGACATGGGTCGCCGACGCCGCCGCGGCCGAGGCAGTCCAGGCCGATCCGCTGATGGCCCAGATCCCCGCCATCAAGAACGGTGCCCTCGTGACTGATTCGGATAACACCCTGACGCTGTCCATCTCCGCTTCATCCCCGCTGAGCCTGCCGTGGTCGCTGGACGCCTTCCTGCCGCAGCTTGCCAGCGCGGCGGATCAAGCAGCGAAGTAGCCACCGCGCCATGAGCCCAGGAACGACGGCGGCCACTGACGCCGCCCGACGCCCCCAGGAAACCCGGGCCGCCCCTGCCCGGGCCACCCCCCTCCGGGCCCGGCAGGCCGCCTGGCTGCCGGCCGCCGCCGTCGTTCTTGTTCTGGTGGCAGCCGCATCACTGGCCGTCGGTGCACGGGGCCTGGACCTGGGGACCGTGGGGCAGGCGCTGACGCAGTTCGATCCGGCCAACGGCGACCATGCCGTCGTCCACGCCCGCATCCCTCGGACGGTGCTGGGGCTGCTCGCCGGCGGCGCGCTTGGGCTGGCCGGTGCGGCCATGCAAGGTGTGGCGCGCAATCCCCTTGCCGACCCGGGCATCATCGGAGTCAACGCCGGGGCCGCCTTGGCTGTGGTTACCGGAATCTACGTCTTTGGAGTGTCCTCGCCGACCGGCTACATCTGGTTCGCCTTCGCCGGAGCTGCTGCTGCCGCCGCCGCCGTCTACCTGATCGCCTCGCTGGGCAGGGACGGCGCGACGCCGGTGAAGCTCGCCCTCGCCGGGGCCGCCCTGAGCGCCGGGCTGTATTCGCTCATGAACGTCATCCTCGTCTCCAGCCAGGACACCCTGGACCGTTTCCGGTTCTGGCAGCTCGGCGGCATCGCGGGCCGCGACTGGTCCGTGGTACTTCCGGGTTTGCCGTTTATGGCCCTCGGCGCGGTGATTGTGCTGGCGACGGGCCGAACGCTCAACAGCCTCGCCCTGGGCGACGACATTGCCCGGGGCCTCGGCCAGCGGGTGGGGTTGGCCCGCGCCACCACGGCGCTGGGCATTGTCCTGCTGTGCGGTTCGGCAACCGCGCTCGCGGGGCCCATCGGCTTCGTGGGCCTGGTGGTGCCACATGCCGTCCGCTTCCTGGCCGGTCCGGACTACCGTTGGATCCTGCCGCTCTCGATGGTCCTGGCACCGGCGCTGTTGCTGGCCGCCGACGTGACCGGGCGCGTCATACTGCTGCCGGGCGAAGTCCCTGCCGGCATCATGACGGCGCTCGTGGGCGCGCCGGTGTTCGTATGGCTGGTCCGCCACGGCAAGGGGGCCGGATTATGAGGGCCGCAGCAACAACACCGTCCCCCGCCCGCGAATCCGGCGCCGGGATGGCAAGTCGTGGCAACGTTTTGCCGCGCAAACCGTGGCGTTATCCGCCAGTTCGCCGGAGCTTCCTGAGCCGCACCGCCGTTCTGGCCCTGGCTTGCGTGGTCCTTGTCGCGGCCAGTGTGCTGCTGGGCAGCTATACCGTGACAGTTCCCGATTTCTTTAAGATCCTCGCAGCCCACTTCACCGGCGCACCCAAAATCCCCGGCGCGAGCTTCATCGTGATGGAAAGCAAGTTGCCGCGCGCCGTGATCGGGACCCTGATCGGCGTCGCCTTCGGCCTGTCCGGAGGCCTCTTCCAGACCATGCTGCGGAACCCTCTGGCCAGCCCGGATGTGATCGGTATCAGCTACGGCGCGAGCGCCGCTGCCGTCACGGCCATCGTGATCTTCGGGGCCTCCGGAGCCGCGGTGGCCGGTGCTGCCCTCGTCGGCGCCCTGGGCGTTGCCGCCGTTATCTACGCCCTTTCCCGCGAATCCCAGGGCGGTTCCGCCGGCTCGGGCGGTGGCCGGGGCGACGCGGCGGGCAACCGCCTGATCCTGGCCGGGGTGGGGATCGCGGCGGCCCTGCATGCAGTGGTGAGTTTCCTGATGACCCGAGCGGATATCCGCACCGCCGCTGATGCCCTCATCTGGCTCAACGGGTCCCTCAATTCCGCCAGCTGGGACCGTGCCGCAATGCTCGGCCTCGCCCTTCTCATCCTGGTTCCGGCCGTGGCCGCGCTGGCCGGCCCGCTGCGCATCCTTGAACTCGGCGGCGACGCCGCCGCGGGCCTTGGCATCAGGGTGGGTCCCACCCGCCTCGCCGTAGTGGCCACCGCCGTCGCACTCGCTGCCGTCGCGACGGCGGCAGCCGGCCCGGTGGCCTTCGTCGCCTTCCTCGCCGGGCCCGTCGCCCGCCGTTTCGTCGGTAAGGCCAGCCTCCCGGCGTCGGCCCTGACGGGGACGCTCATTGTCCTTACAGCCGACTACTTTGCCGCGAACATCGCCCCGCTGCTGCTGGACGGCACCGTACTGCCGGTCGGCGTCGTCACCGGCGCGTTGGGCGCCCCGTTCCTGCTGTGGCTCCTGGTCACGTCCAACCGAAAGGATGCCTGAGATGGCAGCTCTGCACGCCACCGACCTGACACTTCGATACGATCAACGCACCGTCATCGCGGGGCTGTCCGCCGAAGTCCCCGCGGGCAAGGTGACCATGATCGTCGGCGCCAACGCCTGTGGAAAGTCCACCCTGCTCCGGGGCCTGTCCCGGCTGCTCAAACCGGCATCCGGCACTGTCGCCCTGGACGGCAAGGACATCCATACCCGCCCGGCCCGCGAGGTCGCCCGCACCCTGGGCCTGCTCCCGCAACATCCCACGGCACCGGACGGCATCACGGTGCGGGACTTGGTGGGCCGTGGCCGGTACCCCTACCAGGGCTTCTTCCGCTCCTGGTCGGCTGACGATGAGCGGGCGGTGCAGCGTGCGCTGGCCGCGACCGGAACGCTTGGGCTCGCCGCGCGGAACGTGGACGAACTGTCCGGCGGGCAGCGCCAGCGGGTCTGGATCGCGATGGCGCTGGCGCAGGAGACCGAGGTGCTGCTGCTGGATGAGCCCACCACCTACCTGGACCTCGCCCACCAGGTGGAGGTGCTGGACCTGATCACCGATCTGAACCGCCAGCACGGCACCACCGTGGCGATTGTGCTGCACGACCTCAACCTCGCCGCGCGGTACGCAGACCACGTCGTGGCCATGAAGGACGGAAAGATCGTGGCCGAAGGAGCCTCCGGCGAAGTGATCACCGAGGAGCTGGTCCGTGAAGTGTTCGGACTGGACTCCCGGGTGGTCACGGATCCGGTCTCCGGGGCGCCGTTGGTCATCCCGCTCGGCCGCCACCACGCCGCCACCGCCACGTCCGTCCCGGAGCTGGTCCTATGACTGCATCACAGCGCAGCACGGCCCGCCCCGTCGCGGGCATGAAAACGACGACCCCCACCGAACCCATGACCCTCGCCTTCGAGGTCCAGGTCACGGCGGTCCAGCAGGCCAGCCCGAATTTCCGCCGGATCACCTTCGGCGGCTACTCGCTGCGGAACTTCGGCGTGCACGGCAGCACCCTGGACCTGCGGGTCAAGCTCATGATCCCGTCCCTGGCCCCGGACGGCACCGCCGTGCCGCTGCCGGCGTTCCGGATGGATCAGGCCGGCTGGTACCGGGAATGGCTGGCCATGGACCCGGCCACCCGCGGCTCCATGCGCACCTACACCGTCCGGCAAGAGCGGCTCGACGCCGTCTACCCGGAGCTCGACGTCGACTTCGTGCTGCATTTCGATGATGCGGGTAACGGAGGCCCGGCCACCAACTGGGCACTGAACGCCAAACCGGGGGACACCCTGACCCTCATCGGACCCAACAATCGGGCCGCCCACTGTGTCACGGCGGAAACGTACTCCGGGATCGAATGGCGGCCGGGCCTGGCCCAGCGGGTGCTTCTCGCCGGGGACGAGACAGCGGTCCCCGCCATCAGCGCCATCCTCGAAAGCCTCCCGCCGTACATGAGCGGCCACGCCATCCTCGAGGTGCCGGAGGCCGGTGACTTCCAGGACCTCAGGTCAGCCGCGGACATGGAGATCATCTGGCTGGCGCGCGGCGCCGCGATCGGCAATTCGCGTCCGCATGGCGGGCTGCTGCAGGAGGCGGTGCGGGCGGCCGTGCGCCTCCCGGGCTGGGTGAGCATCAAGCATCCCGAACATGCCGCCGGACCCGAGCCCGAGGACATTAACGTGGACCAGGAGATCCTGTGGGAGACGCCGGCCCGGATGGATAGCGTTGCGATCAGTGCCACCAAGAATCCGGACAAGCCCGCTGGTGCGCTGCCGTTTTACGCCTGGATCGCCGGGGAAGCGGGGATGATCAAGGAGCTGCGGCGCTACCTGGTGCGGGACGTGGGCATCGACCGCAAGCAGGTCGCCTTCATGGGGTACTGGCGGCAGGGGAAAGCCGAGCTCTGACGCCTGGCGGTTTGGTTCGCCGCCGGCTGTCCCTTTTCTCACCTTGGGTTCACCCACCCTTTCCCTGCTGGTTTTGTTGCGTGGTTAGGGTGCCAGGGTGGGTTCATTTCCTTTGCTGCCGCGCCCGGACGGACGGCGTGTTTACGTTGCCTTGGGGGACTCCTTCACCGAGGGCGTGGGGGACCGGAGCACACGCCTGCCCAACGGCGTACGGGGCTGGGCGGACCGGGTGGCGGAGAGGCTCGCCAAGGCGGAGCCGGGGTGGGAGTACGCCAACCTCGCCATCCGCAGCAAACGGCTGCGCCACATCATCGACGAACAACTGGAACCGGCGCTCGCCATGGAACCGACCCTGATCACCCTGTACGCGGGCGGGAACGACATCCTGGATTTCGGCACTGACATCGAGTCCCTCCTGCAGGACTACGAAGCGCTCGTGGCTGCGCTCACCGGCACCGGGGCCACGGTGGTGCTTTTCACCGGGTTCGACGTCAAGGTCTCAGCGCTGCTTGAACCGCTGAAGAAGCGCAACGCCTTCTACAATCAGCGGGTCCGGGAGGTCGCCGCCAGGTACGGAGCCGTGTTGGTGGACTACTGGTGCTTCGACGCGTTCCAGGACCAGCGGATGTGGGATCTGGACCGGCTGCACATGTCCAAGGCGGGCCATAAGTACCTTGCAGGCCAGGTCCTCGATCATCTCGGGGTGCCGCACAAAATCAGGCCGACGGAGTGGGAACCGCCGGTTCGGCTGGGCCTGCGGGAGTGGGAACGCCGGCAGCGCCGCTGGGTGCACGACTGGGTGTTGCCCCTGTTCGGCCGAAAGCTCCGCGGCGTCACCCTAGGGGATCAACTCACGCCGCGGTGGCCCGAACCCGTCCGGGTGCCGCGCAAGGGCGGCCTCAAGAAACTGCTCCCGGATTGAGGGCCTCCAGGCGCGCCCTCCGGCGGACGGATGCGGGCTCAGCCATCCAGCAGGTTTTCGTAGCCGGCGGCCACCCGGTTCGCGTGGAACTCCATGACCTCGAAATCAGCCACCCCGTTGACGTAGAACGGGTCCCGGGCCAGGGCGGCATCGAGGGTGGCCCGGTCCGCGTTGGAGAGCAGCAGCCCGCCCGTGCGGGGGATCTTGCGCCCCGCGACCATGAAGATGCCCGCGTCGAAGGCGTCCTGGAGCCACGTTATGTGCGCACGGAGATGGAACTCCACAATCTCGTCGGGGACCTTGTATGTCAGGGAGACTACGTACATACGGCCAGCCTACCGGCAGCGTGCCGCGCCCAGGCCGGATATCTTCGAGCAACACTGAGGTTGAACCCTCAAGCTTAGAGTCTCCTAGAATGTAGCCATGACCGAAACACGCTGGCTCAATGCCGACGAACGCCGAGCCTGGCTGGCCCAGCTGAGCATCAATACCCTGCTGCCGGCCGCCCTGGACACGCAGCTGCACGCCGCGGGCAAGCTCTCCCTGTTCGACTACAACGTGCTGGCGATGCTTTCCGAGGCCGACGGCCGGTTCCTGCCGATGAGCGAACTCGCCGCCCGCACCAGCGCCTCCCTGTCCAGGCTGTCCCACGTGGTCACCAAGTTGCAGAACCGCGGCTGGCTCGAACGCCGGCCCCACCCCGGCGACGCCCGCGTCACCACAGCCCACCTCACCGACGCCGGGATGGCCACCATCGAGGAGCTCGCCCCCGCACACGTCGAGGCGGTCCGTTCGCTGTTTCTCGACGCCCTGAGCCAGGATGACATCGCGGACCTGGCCCGTATCGGCGAGAAGATCGTGGCTCGTCTGGATGACGACCACTGGATCCTCAGGGAGAGCCAGCAGCCCTAGGCAGCGGTTCGCTTAGTGTTGGCCGTATGGAATCGCCGATCGACAGCTACCTGCGCCAGATCCACGCCGAGATTGCCCAGCTCAAGGAGGGCAAGCCGTACAGCACCATTCCGGCAATGGCCAACGTGGATCCGGACAATTTTGGCATCGCCCTTGCCACCGTGGACGGCCAGGTGTATGAGGTGGGGGACACCCGCGAGGAATTCACCATCCAGTCCATCTCGAAGCCCTTCACCTATGGGCTGGCCCTCGAGGACCTCGGCCCTGAGGCCGTCGACGACAAGGTGGACGTCGAGCCCTCCGGGGATCCCTTCAACGAAATCTCCCTGGCGGAGGGGACCGGCCGGCCGGCAAACGCCATGATCAACGCCGGAGCGCTCACCGCCACCTCCCTGATCAAGGGCTCCGGCGGGCAGTCCGGCTTCAAAAGGATCCTCTCCACCTACTCCGCGTTTGCCGGCCGGCAGCTCTCGGTCAGCGAGAAGGTCTACGAATCCGAGCTCAAGCACGGCCATCGCAACACCGCCCTCGCGCACCTGTTGCGCTCTTTCAACATCATCGAAGACGACCCCACCCCGGTCCTCGAGGACTACTTCCGCCAATGCTCGGTGCTGGTGAACTGCTTTGACCTCTCGGTCATGGCCGCCACGCTCGCCAACGGCGGCAAGAACCCGCTCAGCGGGAAGCAGGTCCTGGAGATCGGTTCGGTGGAGCGCGTGCTGTCGGTCATGATGACCTCCGGCATGTACGACGACGCCGGGGCCTGGATCAGCAGCGTCGGCATGCCCGGCAAAAGCGGCGTGGCCGGCGGAATCATTGCCGTCCTTCCGGGACAGGTGGGGCTGGCGGTCTACTCGCCTCCGCTCGACGCGCACGGCAGCAGCGTTCGGGGCCTCGCCACGGCCCAGCGCCTCTCCCGGGACATGGAACTGCACTTCGTCCGGGCGGCACGGACCGGCCGCTCCGCGATCCTCGCCGCGTATGACGTGAGCGAGACACCGTCGGGCATCCGGCGCAACGACGAGGCGGCAGATATTCTTCGCGGACACGGCCACCGGGCACGGGTGATCGAGCTCAACGGCGATCTGCTCTTCGCGGGAACCGAATCCATGGTCCGCGAGCTCAGCAGCCTGGACGACGACGTCGAGCTCGTGGTTCTGGACCTCCGCCGCACCGAGCAGGTCAGCGCAGTAGCGCTGCGGATGCTGGCCAAGGCCCGCGAAGGGATGGCCGTCACCGGCCGGGAGTTGGTACTGATTGAGGCGGACGGTTCCGTGGCGGATGCTCTGGCGGATCCGCAAGGCCACGCGGGACAGCAGGTGCCGTCCTTTGGGAGCCGGAGCGACGCCGTCGAATACTGCGAAAAGCGACTGCTGGCGCGCTACGGGAACCAGCTGCTGCTGCCCGATCAGGTGCCGGTGACAGCCTCGCCCGCCCTGGCGCCGCTGGAGGAATCGGATGCGCAGGCGCTGCAGGCGCTGATGACCGCGAAGAAGTACGACGACGGCGACGTCATCCGCCGCGTCGGGCTGCGGTTCGGCGGGGTCTACTTCATCACTTCCGGTATGGTCAGCAGCACCTCCCCAGGGCCCACTGCGGACCGGGTGAAGCTGAACACGCTGAGCGCGGGAATGACCTTCGGGGAGCTGGCCCTGGGCAGCGGAAACCGGCAGGAGTCCACTGTCCGGGCGGTAGGCCCGGTTGAGGTCATGGTGCTCAGTGCCGAGGCGATTTCCGAGCTCGAGGCCAGCGATCCGCGGCTGGCCATCGCACTGTGGAAGGCCCTGACGCGGGACGCCTACACTCGCGTGGAGCAGTATGTGCGCGAATCGGTGGTACGAATCAGGGAGTAGCTGCTTTGTTTGCTTGTGGCTACTGCTGGCAGACTGGGTCCATGGAGTTCACGTCCCGCTATGTAGCCCTCGGAGATTCGTTTACGGAAGGCGTTGGCGACGACGATCCGTCCCGCCCCAACGGCGTCCGGGGGTGGGCAGACCGGGTTGCCGAGCAGCTCGGCGCCGCGGATCCGGCCTTCGGCTACGCCAACCTCGCTATCCGCGGCCGGAAGCTGCGCCAGATCATGGCCGAACAGGTGGACGCCGCCGTCGAGCTCAAACCCACTGTGGTGACCATCTACGCCGGTGCCAATGACATCCTCCGGCCCAGGATCGACATCGATGACCTGCTCGTGGAATACGATGCCGGCATCCGCAAACTCAAGGCCACTGGCGCCACCGTGGTGATGTTCACCGGCTTCGACTCCCGGGGTTCAAAGGTTTTCAGCACGACGCGCGGGCGCACGGCCATCTATAACGAGCTGGTCCGCGGGATCGCCGGGGACCACGGCGCCCTAATTGTTGACTACTGGAGGTTCAGCGAGTTCTACGACTGGGGTATGTGGGCGACGGACCGGATGCACATGTCCCCCGCCGGCCACGCCAGCATGGCCAAACGCGTCCTGACAGTGCTCGAACATGAGCACTCGATCGATGTCCCACCCATGACACCGGTGCCGGAGTTGAACCGGGTGGCCGCCATACGCGCCAACGCCCGCTGGGCGCGCGACTTCGCCGGGCCGTGGGTTGTCCGGCGCGTCACGGGCACGTCTTCCGGTGACGGCCTCAAGCCGCGGTACGGCCAACTCACGCACCTCTAGGGGCCCGGCACCTCCTACACCCCGCACCGCAGGATTGGTCTTTAATTCGCCCAGCTCGTAGACTTGGTAGGCGCCAGGTGGCGCGGAGCGTGTGCAATTGCTCCGGTTGGCAGGATCCGTCTGAGAAATCGACGGTCCTGATGGCCGGTAGTTAGGGGCTCAAGTTGCGCGCACTCCTGTATTCGCCCAGCATCCCGGTACTTCGCAGTGGCTTTCTCCAAGCTTGCCACCGCCCGGTGCCCGTGGCCCACAATCTTCGCCGCAGTGAGGAGGACAGCCGGTTCATGCCGTCTGTTTGAACCCTGCGGAACTATCGGAGGTGAGCGGGAGCCGGATGCGGACGCTGCCTGTCGCACGGTTAAGCGGGAACTCCGCCAACCGTTTCATTTATTCTTGAGGAGAGTCGTCATGGCAGCACACTGCCAGGTGACCGGAGCCGAGCCGGGCTTTGGACACAGCATTTCGCACTCGCACCGCCGCAACAAGCGCCGGTTCGACCCGAACATTCAGAAGAAGCGCTACTGGGTTCCGTCCCTGCGCCGTAACGTCACCCTGCAGGTCTCTGCGCGTGGCATCAAAACCATCGACGTGCGTGGCATCGACGTAGTCGTAGCCGCCATCCTGGCACGAGGAGTGAAGCTCTAGTGGCAAAGGACAAGGACGTACGTCCGATCATCAAGCTCAAGTCGACTGCGGGTACGGGTTACACCTACGTGACCCGCAAGAACCGTCGTAACGACCCGGACCGTATGGTTCTGAAGAAGTACGACCCCAAAATCCGCCAGCACGTCGAATTCCGAGAGGAGCGCTAAACACATGGCCAAGAAGTCAATGATCGCTAAGAACGAACAGCGTAAAGTCATCGTTGAGCGTTATGCTGCAAAGCGCCTCGAGCTGAAGAAGGCTCTGGTTGACCCCAACTCAACCGACGAAGTACGCGAAGCTGCGCGCCTCGGCCTGCAGAAGCTGCCCCGCAACGCCTCACCGGTACGTCTGCGTAACCGCGACATCATCGATGGCCGTCCCCGCGGCACCTTCCAGAAGTTCGGTATCTCCCGTGTTCGCTTCCGCGACATGGCTCACCGCGGTGAGCTTCCGGGCATCACGAAGTCTTCCTGGTAATTCAGTACTCCTGAAGCCAGTGGCTTGAGAAGGGCCGGCAACCGTTTGGTTGCCGGCCCTTCTTGTGTTTAAGCCCCGGCTCTTGCCGCTCCGGGCCGGTGGTTGGGGCCGGTGTGGGGGGGGATTTGCGGTGGGGGCGGGGGAGGTGTATTGTTTTCTAAGTCGCCACGAGGGAGACCAGCGAGAAGCTGGGAACCGGAGGCGGCCAATCCCCTAAATTTCAAGACCAGGTTCTGGTGGCGTT
>JAODMS010000151.1 GCA_025464925.1 Arthrobacter sp. | reverse complement strand
CGGTCCAGGTCCCCGCGGCTCATCTTGCCGGCGGCGCAGGCACCGACGGCTTCGAAGGCGTCGATCAGGGTGACTTCCTTTTCGGAGCCGTCCTCGAGCTTGACCCAGCCGGGCATGATCGAGCCGGCGTACAGGAAGACGCTGGCGAGGTCCAGGCGGGCGGCTGCCATCAGCATGCCGGGCAGGGACTTGTCGCAGCCGGCCAGGAGCACGGAACCGTCGATCCGTTCGGCCTGCATGACGACTTCCACCGAGTCGGCAATCACTTCGCGGGAGACCAGGGAGAAGTGCATGCCCTCATGGCCCATGGAAATGCCGTCGGAGACCGAGATGGTACCGAACTGCATCGGGAACCCTCCTCCGGCGTGGACGCCTTCCTTGGCGCCCTGGGCGAGCCGGTTGAGGGACAGGTTGCAGGGGGTGATTTCGTTCCAGGAGCTTGCCACGCCGATCTGCGGCTTGGCGAAGTCGTCGTCGCCCATGCCGACGGCCCGGAGCATGCCACGCGAGGGGGCGGCGTGGATTCCGTCGGTCACCACCCGGCTGCGGGGCTTGATGTCCGGCTGGGGGTCTGTCGCGATCTGGGTGTCCTCACTCATGGGTCAAAGTCTAGGGCTCCGTCCCAGACGCCAATGACCAGGAGGCCGGATTCTGTGGAATATGAGGGAATATGTCGATCAAATGGTGGACTCCCGTCCCGCTTGGCGGAATTGGAACTTATGAGCGCATCAATTGAAGTGGGCCGCGTCCCGCAGTTCCGGGGCCCGGGCGACAGCGCGCGCTTCGGCCTCCAGCATGGTCAGCACCCGCTGGATGGTGGTCCGGACGGCGACGTCGGGACGCACCAGGGCGACAATGCTCCGGCTCGCCTTGACGCCGACCAGCGGGCGGAGGACGAAGCCCCTGCCCTGGTTCCGGAGCGCCGTATACCGGGGCAGGAGGCTCAGCCCGTGCCCGGCGCTGACGAGGGCCTCGAGCACCCGCAGGTCCGGGTAGAGCTGGGCGCGGACGGCCCGGGAGCCGGCCTGGACTTCGATCTGGCGGAGCACGGTGTCGAACGGGAAGCCCTCGGGGACGCCCATCCAGGGGAGGCCGATGACGTCCGCCGCGCTCAGCGTGGCTTTGCCCACCAGGGCGTGGGCTGCCGGCACCGCGACGTCCAGGGGCTCGTCCAGCAGCGGCACCACCGTGACTCCCAGCCGCGCGAACACTTCGGGACCGTCCACGCTGTGCGCCAGGACAATG
Organism: Arthrobacter sp.; assembly: GCA_025464925.1. The sequence continues at coordinate 3,006 of JAODMS010000151.1, read as the reverse complement.
TCATAGTCGGCGGTCAGGCCGGCGAATCCGGCCACGCCGGGATCCTCGAAGTGCGCCTCGAAGCGGAGGCCGTCAATTGCTTTGACCCGGTGCAGCAGGCCCGGCAGGAACATCTCGGCTGCGCTGGGAAAGAAAGCCGCCTTGATGTGCGTCTGTCGGCCCCGCCGGTAGGTGTCGACGGTTGCTTCGGCGCGCGCCATCGCCGTGGCGACCTCGGCGGCGGCCCCGGCCATGGCCAGCCCCGCCTCCGTAAGCCGCACTCCCCGGCCCGACTTCTCGACGAGAACGACCCCCAGCTCCTCCTGCAAGGTCTTCAGCTGCTGGGACACGGCGGAGGGCGTCACCTTCATTGCCTCGGCTGTGGCGCCGACCGTGCCGCGGTCGGCGAGCTCGCGGAGGATCCGCAGTCTCTTGACATCCATGAAGTGAGGCTACATGGCGGGTCCGGCTTCGCATGGCTTTCCTGCACCGCGGCTGTACCGGTGGGTGCCCGCAGGCGCGCTGTCGAGAGTGGACAGCCAGCTCGACACGGACGTAACGTCAAACAACGGCAACCTTGCCTCGGACAGAAAGGCTTGCTATGGACTGGATCATCTGGCTTGTCGTCATCGTGGTCATTGTCGCCGTCGTCTGGTGGCTGTTGAACCGCAACAACTCCCGCGCCGGCGAAGACTCTTCCACCGCCACCGGAACTTCCACCGCGCCGGCCACGATCTCGGCGCCGGAACAGCCGGAGGAGATTGTCCAGCCGGCGGAGGCAGCCCAGCCGCACGCGCCCGTCCAGCCGGAGGCGGCAGCCCGGGCCGACAGGCAGGCCGATGCAGCGACGGCCCCGGCTGGCGCGGCAGCCGGGGCCGCAGACCGCGCCGAATGGGAAACCCAGTGGTCGGAGACCCCGGCCCCGGCGGAAACCCACCCCGCCCCGGCCCACCATGAACCGGCCCGTGGCGACCACGCCGCGGGCTCCGGCTCACACGCTGTGACCGCGGCGCCAGCCCAGGAGCCTCCGGCCGCTGAACCCGCAGCGGCGGCTGGCGGTCCGGTCCACCACCCCGAATACACCCGGCCCCACGCCCCCACCCTCCCCGGGGCCGAATCGGCCGCGGCTGAGGCCAGCGACGCGGCGGACATCAGGGCGGAGGCTCCTGCGGCGGCCACCCCGGAAGCACCGGCCGCACCCGAGTCAGCCGCCCCTCAGCCCGCGGTGTCCGGAGCGCCGGGGGGCCTCCTCGCGGAAGCCGAAACCCTGCGGACGGCGGCGTCCCCCGCCGCCTCCGAGACTCCTGCCAGCCGCACGGTTGAGCCAGCCAGCCATCTGGCGCTTGACCAGCCCTACGGCGACGGATCGGCGGCGCCCGCAGCCGATGGCAGCGGCCCGGAGGATTTCACCGTCAAGGCCGTTGCCTCCACGATGATCTATTACGAGGACACCAACCTCGCCTTCGAGGAAACCCGCGCGGAGGTCTGGTTCCTTTCCCCGGCGCATGCCGAAGCCGCGGGGTTCCGGCCGCCCCGTCGGTCACGGAAGTAGCTCCGGTCCCGGCCGGCGGCCGCCGAGAGGGGCGCAGGAACATGGGCATCTGGAAAACGGCCACGAACGGGTGCCGCAGGAAGAAACCACCTGGAGCCCGCCCTTTCCTGTCCCGGCGCGGGCCCACCGGCGCACCCGCCTGGGCAGCGATCGTGGCCGCCGGGTCCCTCCTGCTCACAGCGTGCACCGGGGACAGCGGCACTCCCCCTGGCAGCAGCACCGATGGCGGCACTCCCCCGGCCACCGCTGCCGGGACTGCCGGCGACACGTCCGGCGGAGGACAGCCAGCGTCGGTCCCGCCCACGGTCGCCGGCCGGATCGACGCCGGGCTGCAGTTGCCCTGGTCAACCGTCTTCCTGCCGGACGGCACCGCCGTCATCTCCGAACGCGACACCGCACTGCTCAGGTCGGTCAGCGGCGGAGCTGCCAGCGGCGAGGTCGCGAGTAGCGGTCCGGCGGGCACCATCGGCCAAGTCCCCGGCGTCGTACCCGGAGGTGAAGGCGGGCTGCTGGGACTTGCCCTTTCACCGGACTTCGAGGCGGACCGCTACCTGTACGCCTACTTCACCGCCGCCGGAGACAACAGGATTGCCCGCCTCCGCCTGGAGGCAGCAGGCGGGCAGCTGACGCTGGGGTCCCCCCAGATCATTTTCACCGGGATCCCCAAGGCCTCCACGCACGACGGCGGAAGGATCCGTTTCGGGCCCGACGGCTATCTGTACGTGGGGACCGGCGACGCCCAGCGTCGCGAACAGCCGCAGGACAGGACGGCCCTGGGCGGCAAGATCCTTCGCCTTACGCCGGACGGCAAGCCTGCTCCGGGAAACCCGTTCGGCGACAATCCTGTGTACAGCCTGGGCCACCGCAACGTCCAGGGCCTCGCCTGGGACAGCGCGGGCCGGCTCTGGGCCAGCGAGTTCGGTCCTACCGTGGACGATGAGCTCAACCTTATTGTGCCCGGCGGAAACTACGGCTGGCCTGAGGTGACCGGCGCACCACACCGCCCGGACTTCCTTGACGCCAAAGTGGTCTGGCCTTCGACGGCCGATTCATCCCCCAGCGGGCTGGAGATCGTGGGCGACACCGCCTACCTCGGAGCCCTCCGCGGCCAGCGGCTCTGGGTGGTTCCCCTGAAGGGGGAATTCGCCGGCGATCCTGTGGGCCATTTCACACGAAGCTACGGCAGGATCAGGAACGTGTCGCTGGCGCCGAGCGGCCGCCTGTGGGTCCTCAGCAACAACCAAAACCCCGATTTCGTGCTGGTTTTGAACCCCGCCCGCTAGGACGGGGCCGGCGCCGGTCCCCGATTTCACACAGCGTCCAAACTCGTGTAGAGTTTCATGTCGTTGCGGAGAACAACGCGGGAAATAAAAAGCCCCGGTGAACGAAAACAACAGATGCACCTCTAGCTCAACTGGCAGAGCAATTGACTCTTAATCAATGGGTTCCGGGTTCGAGTCCCGGGGGGTGCACCA
>JAODMS010000100.1 GCA_025464925.1 Arthrobacter sp. | reverse complement strand
TGTGATTAGAAATGTTGATCGGAATTGTTCCGGATGCGGGTTGCCGCTGTGGCAGCGGTATGAGTACGGCAGAGAAAAGCCCCTGAGCGGGCCACCCGCGATGGATCCGGTCGGTCCCGTCCACTGCAGGACCGGTTGTGAACAGCCGCTGTGCGGTTAGGCGTGGCTGAACCGGAGATGCCGTGTCCGAAGTGCGGGCACGAGCTTGGTGTACCGAACCGCTCCGCCGCAACGGCAGCGGCTCACTCAGAACCACAAAGAGTGGCAGTGCTGGACTGTAAATACTGGCGAGGCTGACCAGGAAAGTGCCCCGCCGTCCGGCGCCGACTCTCAGCGGGGCACTTTCCAGGAAAACAGGTGGACGCCAGAACGCCCCCGCACAACTCTGGAAGGGCCCGTTCGGGGGCGTTCTGTTAGACCGCTCTGACCCGGCTGGCCGCGGCAGAAGCGCGCGCCGTCACCTTGCAGCAGGCACACGACGCCCTGCTGGCCCGCATCGTGCCGGAAGCCCCGCCTCACAATGAGGCGCAGGCGGACCGGACCGGTGGCGGGGAGGACCAAGTCCACTTTCACCCCGTACTTACTTCACGGCCGCTGACCTGCAAGGACCGGCTTACCTGCAGAATGACGTGTTCTGTGGAGCTGCATAGGCGACTACGACGGGTGAACGCCCGGGGTCCTGGACCGGCACCGGCCGGGCTGCCCACCGGGCAGGGCCGGCCCTGTGGCCGCTACCTTGGCGGCTGGCCCTCCAGAGCCGGGAACTCCCGCAGCGTTGCCGCTGCCGCCCTGACCGCTGCCGGGTCTTCGGTCCAGGGCCGGCCCGTGCGTCATCTCCGATTCCTCGGCGGCCGCGAGGTCGGCCCACGCCGCTTCCAGATCGGCCAGGTCCGCCGGTGACAGGACGTCGTCCTGAGTCCCGTTCGCGGAGGACGGCACCGCAGATAATGCGGCGGATGCTTTTCGCTGAAAGAAGCTTCTGAGGCCCATTCCGGTATTCCTCCAGATTCGAGGTGTATGCCCGGCCAAAAGAGGCACCCGGGGGAAGAGGCTTTCCGCTGCGCTCCAACCAGTTATCGGGCGTCCGCTGGCGCGGCCGGCTGTGGGGGTCCGGTGCTGTCCGTCCCAGGGCTCCGGCCATCCCCGGCCCTGTTTTTCTACGACGATGCTCCTATAGGCGTCAAATCGGGATTATGTACGCTCAAGTGATGCAGCCACGACTTGTAGACGAGCGCGACACCATGTGGGAGAGCAGCACTTCGGACTTCCGCGTTTTTTGGTGGATGGTCATGTGGTTTCAGCTTTCGACCTTGATTCCGTAAGCCTGGATGATGCCTCAGCTTGGGCCGTCGAAAATGCGGGGACCGGTGTTAGGGTTTCCATCGCGCTCCGAGACATCAACATTGCAGGCCAGCCTGGTTTGAGATGGCTCGTAGGTGACCCGGTGTGAAGAAGAGGTAAAGCCTCTTCCTCACACCGGGCTGTCATCTCGCGTCTTGCCAGATGATTTGGGAGCTGTGCGAGCCGACGGCGCCTGCCGGGCGCTGCGGGCCATCTGCTGGGAAAGCCTCATAGACCAGTGATCCCTGCTGAAAAGAGCCAGGCCCGCGGTGAGTGTGAGCCGGACTCTGGCCAAATCGCAGACGGCAGGCCAGGGACAGGTGAGGCCCACCCGAACTTAGGCCGGATTAGGCGGTGAGAGGTAAACGGCTCGAACGTCTGCCAACGCGGAGTGTTCGTAGCGACGCCACTCCACTGCTGACCAGAAGGCATCGGAGTGGGAGTCCTGGCTTATGGCAGCGAGGGGTATGTCTGGGAACCGCTTCTCAAGTTCGGCGACGATACGAGTTCCGAGCTTGAGGCGCCGTTGAGAGACGGCCACTTCAAGGAAGACCACTTCCATGAAACTGAACCGTACCGGGTTTGATGCCGCTTCCTTTTTTGTGAAGGATAGCGATTATGCCCAAGCGATACCCCCAGGATCAGCGTGAGCGTGCCGTGCGGATGGTCTTGGACCACCTCAGTGAGTACGACTCCGTTTTTGCCGCCTGTTCCGCCATCGGGCCGAAGCTGAACATCGGCAGGGAGTCCCTGCGCCGGTGGGTGGTCCAGGCCCGGATCGACGCGGACGAACGCCCCGGCGTCACCAGTGCCGAGCAGACCCGGATCAGGGAGCTGGAGAGTGAGAACCGGGAACTGCGGGAGGCCAACGAGATCCTGAAGAAGGCCTCGATTTTCTTCGCGAGGGAGCTCGACCCTCGCCGCCGCAAATAGCCGGATTCATCGACGAACTGCGTGCCGATGGCCACGAGGTCGAGCCGGCCTGCAAGGTCCTGCGTGAGCAGGGCGTGCAGGTTGCCCCGCGGACCTGCCGGTCCTGGAAATCCAAAGCACCGGCCGCCCGGACCGTCACGGACGCTACTATCGTCAATGCGCTGAAGGACACAGCAGAGAAACCGGAGTCCCTGTACGGGCGGCGGAAAATGACAGCCTGGCTGCGCAGAGAGGGCCACGACGTGACCAGATGTACCGTGGACAGGCTCATGCGGGATGAAGCCATGAACGGCCTCGTCCGAGGCCGGAAACCCAAAGCCGGTGCAGCAGCGAAGGACTCCCAGCGGGCCCCGGATCCTGGCCGCGCTGAACTCCCCGGAGTTCGTGGACCTGGCACCGGTGAAGGTCTATACCAAGCTGCTCGATCAGGGGATCTATCTGGGATCCCTCTCGACTTTTTACCGCGTGCTGGAGGAAAACAAGCAGGTCAAGGAACGCCGCCGGCCGGCCAAACATCCGTCCTGGACTGTGCCTGAACTCGTGGCCACCGCCCCGGGACAGGTCTACACGTGGGATATCACCAAGCTCGCCGGCCCGGTCAAGGGCAAGTATTTCGACTGCTACATGATGGTCGATATCCATTCCAGATTCATCGTCGGCGCGCACGTCCACGCCACCGAATCCGGGGCGTTGGCGGTGGAGATGATGAAGGGGACCTTCGGAATCCACGGCATCCCCCAGGTCGTGCACGCGGACCGGGGAACGCCCATGACCTCCAAAACCGTGACCGCGCTGCTCTCGGATCTGGAGGTCACCCGGTCCCACTCCAGGCCCCGGGTCAGCAATGACAATCCGTACAGCGAGGCGCTGTTCAAGACCCTGAAATACGGTCCGGAATTCCGCGAATGCTTCGCCTCAGTCCATGACGCCGGGGCATTTATCAGCGGTTTCGTGGACTGGTACAACCACCATCATCAGCACTCCGGAATCGGCTTCCACGCCCGCGAACGTCCACTACGGCCACGCCGCCGGCATCACCAAGGAACGATCGGCAACCCTCGCGACAGCCCGCGCAAAACACCCCGAACGCTTCACCACCACCACCGACCCCAAAATCCTCGCGCTCCCGGGACCGGCGTGGATCAACCAACCCAAGGAAAACACCGAACAGTCAGCCGCCTAACTCCCGTTGGTACCGCTCAGCTTGAAAAATCCTGCAGGGCTTCGAGTCAACCGGAGGGAGTGTCTGAATAACGGTGGATCCGGGGTTGGCCTGACACGCCGGGCGGTGCCTGGCGGGGAGGACTGATCATGAGCGGAACCATGGATCCCATGGCGACTGAAGTGGGTCAGCAAGAGTTAGCG
>JAODMS010000101.1 GCA_025464925.1 Arthrobacter sp. | reverse complement strand
GAGGGCACCGGGAACTCCGGCGACAGCGACGACGCCAGGCAGGCGACCAGCACGTCCGCACGGTCACCGGGCACGATCACCAGCGCGCCGTCGTCGAGCACGTGCAGGAAGTTGGCCACGTTCATGGCCGCCACCTTGATGGAGCGCACGTCGCGTTCCGGGTCCGGCCGGCCGGCCACCTGGCCGAGGCCCAGGGCGGAGGCCACCTCCCCGGTGGTGGGCCGGGCGATGTCCTCCAGCTCGGGGAGGACATACACGGGCCGGCCGGAGGCACCCGGCCGGACGGCCGCGGCGATGGCCTCGACGTTGTCCGGGTCGACGCGGTTGACGATGATGGCCAGGAGCGCGCAGCGTTCAGCCACGAGCTCCTTGCGGGCCACCTCGACGGCGTCCGCGGACTCCGCGACGGTGAGCCCCTTGGCCCCCACGACGGCGACGACGGGGGCGGCCAGGTTGTTCGCCAGCCGCGCATTCAGGTCGAACTCGACGGCGGCGTCCTGGCCGGTGAGGTCGGTCCCCTCGACGATGACGACCTCGCAGTGCCGGGACATCTCCGCGAAGATTTCCACGCAGCGTGAGTCGATCTCCTCGCGCTTTCCTTCGGCCAGCAGCCCCCGGACTTCGGCAAAGGTCAGCCCGCCGCGGCAGCGGTCGTCGTCGAGGTCGAAGCGGGCCTTCATCAGGGCCACCAGGGGATCCGCGGCAGCGTCCTGGCCATGGACCACCGGCTTGAAGAAGCCGATCCGGTCTGCATGCCGGTGGAGCGAGTCCGCCAGCCCCAAGGCTATGAGCGACTTGCCGGAGCCCGGTGTAGTCGCGCTGACGTATATTCCTTTGGCCATGGTCCGCCCTTCGCTGTGCGCTTCTGGTGGAAGCGGCGCCTGGTAAATCGGCGTTCGTGCTGCTCAGTCCGTGATTCAGCGGCCGGACGGCTCCGGCCACGTCTCCCACCATACTTTCCCTCTTGACAGAGGGCATCCCCATGGGATTACCTAATGAACATTCGGTAAATAAAGCTGGAGGCAACGACGCATGGCTGAACTGACACTTTCCGGTGAGACCCACCAGATCCTGAAGGACGACTACGCGTCCGAATGGATGGGCATCGAAGTGCTGGCACTGGATGACGGCCACGCCACGGTCCGCATGACGCTGCGGCAGGAAATGCTAAACGGCTTCGGCATGGCCCACGGCGGAATGATCTTCGCCTTCGGCGACACCGCCTTCGCCCTCGCCTGCAATCCGGCAACGCCGGGCTCCGGCAGTGCCGGGACCGGCGACGGGGACATCACCGTTGCCGCCGGCGTCGACATCAACTTCCTGCGGCCGGCGTTCCGCGGCCAGATCCTGACCGCCGTCGCCAATCGCCGCGCGAGCGCCGGACGCAGCGGCCTGTACGACATCCAGATCTACGCCGCCGATCCCGGCACCCTCTCAACCTCCCCCGACGGCGCCGCTCCCCCGGCCGCTGCGGCAGCTCCCCCTGCAGAGGAACTCATTGCCGAGTTCCGCGGCCGCAGCCGCACCATCGCCAAGAAATAGAAACCAGAGACCCCCAGATGACACAACGCACCGTCGCCGCCCCCAGTGATGCCGTCCTGGACCGCGAGGAAACCATCTCCCGCGACGAGCTCGAGGCGCTGCAGCTCAGCCGCCTGCAGCACACGGTGGCCTACGCGTACGACCGTGTCCCCCTCTACCAGCGCAAGTTCGACGAGGCCGGGGTCCACCCCACCGACCTCCGCGAGCTCGCCGACCTGGGCAAGTTCCCCTTCACCACCAAGGAAGACCTCCGGCTGGAGTACCCCTTCGGCATGTTCGCTGTGCCGCAGCACGAGGTGGCCCGGATCCACGCCAGCTCCGGCACCACCGGCCGGCCCACCGTGGTGGGCTACACCAAGCAGGACCTGGCCGACTGGGCCAAACTGGTGGCACGCTCGTTCCGTGCCGCCGGGGTCCGCCCCGGCATGAAGGTCCACAACGCCTACGGTTACGGCCTGTTCACCGGCGGCCTGGGCGCCCATGCCGGCGCCGAGGCGCTGGGCTGCACGGTCATCCCCATCTCCGGCGGCCAGACCGAGCGCCAGATCACCCTCATCCAGGACTTCAAGCCCGACGCCATCCTGGCCACCCCCACCTACCTGCTGACCATCGCCGACGCCATGGTCAAGCAGGGCATCGACCCGGCCTCCACCTCGCTGAAGTTCGCCGTGCTGGGCGCCGAGCCGTGGACCGAGGAAATGCGCCACGAGCTCGAAGCGACCATGAACCTCAAGGCGTGCGACATCTACGGGTTGTCCGAGGTCATGGGTCCGGGCGTCGCCGGCGAGGCCGTGGAAACGCAGGACGGCAGCCACATCTGGGAGGACCACTTCCGCCCGGAAATCATCGACCCCTTCGATCCGTCCAAGGTGCTGGGCGACGGCGAACCCGGCGAGCTGGTCTTCACCTCGCTGACCAAGGAAGCGGTGCCGATCATCAGGTACCGGACCAAGGACCTCACCCGGCTGCTGCCCGGTACCGCCCGCCCGGCGCACCGGCGGATGGGCCGGATCACCGGCCGCAGCGACGACATGATCATCCTGCGCGGCGTGAACCTCTTCCCCTCCCAGATCGAGGAAATCGCGCTGCGGATCCCGGAGCTGAGCCCGCACTTCCAGCTGGAACTCACCCGCCCCGAAGGCCAGCGGATGGACGAGCTGACCGTCAAGATCGAACGCCGGGAGTCCGTTCTCCTCGAGGCCAGCCGGACCGCCGCCCGCGCCCTGCGCGAGCAGATCAAGATCCATGTGGGGTCCTCCTGCACGGTGGACGTCGTCGAGCCGGGCACCCTGGCGCGGTCCAACGGCAAGCTGCGCCGGATCTACGACCTGCGGCCCAAGAACTGATGGCGGACCGAGCGTGAGAAACTAGCCAGTATGCCCACCTCAGTAAGCGCCACCAAGCGCGGCCGGCCCGGCTACGACCAGCAGTCCGTGCTGGTGATCGCCGTCGACGTCTTCAACCGCCACGGCTACGACGCCACCTCCATGGGCATCCTGGCCGAGAACCTGGGCATCTCCAAATCGGCCATCTACCACCACGTGCCCTCCAAGGGCGACCTCCTCAAGCTGGCGCTGGACCACGCCCTGGGCGGCCTCGAAGCCATCCTGGAACAGCCCGAAGCCACCTCCGGCCCGGCCGATTCCCGGCTCGAGTTCGTGCTGCGTCAGACCGTGGCCGTGCTCGTGGAGCGCCTGCCGTTTGTCACCCTGCTGCTGCGCCTGCGCGGCAACACGGAGATTGAGCGGAACGCGATGGAACGCCGGCGCACCTTCGACCACAAGGTGGCGGCCCTGATTTCCGCCGCCCGCGACGAAGGGTCGCTCCGCCAGGACATCGATC
>JAODMS010000084.1 GCA_025464925.1 Arthrobacter sp. | reverse complement strand
CCCGCGCGAAACTCTGGGCGTCCGAGCGCGCCAAGTCGGTCACGGACCGCTGCCTTCAGCTGCACGGCGGCTACGGCTACATCCTGGAATACCCGGTGGCCCAGGCCTACCTGGCCGCCCGGCTGCTGACCATTTTCGGCGGCACCAATGAAATCATGCGCGACGTCGTCGGCCGCAGCATCGCCGGCTGAGCCACCTAAGCACCAGAGGAACCACCTGAGATGACCGTTCTGCCAATCACGATCTGGGGCGAGCCCGTACTGCACCGCAGGGCCGCGGAGGTCGAAGTCTTCGACGACGAACTGCGCGCCCTGATCGCCGACATGTTCGAGACCAACGATGCCGCCAACGGCGTCGGTTTGGCCGCACCCCAGATCGGGGTGGGCAAGCGGCTTTTCATCTACAAATACGAGAACGACGACGGCGCCCCGCCGTCCGGCGTCGTGGTCAACCCGGTGCTGACGCTCTCCAAGGTTTCCGGCTCGCTGCCGGATCCGGATGAGGAAGAGGAAGGGTGCCTGTCCTTCCCCGGCGGCCAGTATCCGCTCAAACGTGCCGAGTGGGCACGGGTGCAGGGCTTCGACGGCTCCGGCAACCCGGTGGAATTCGAGGCGACGGACTGGTTCGCCCGGGTGATCCAGCACGAGTACGACCACCTCGACGGCAAGCTGTACGTCGACCGGCTGGTCGACCGGTACGCCCGCAAGGCGAAGAAACTCGCGAAGAACAGCGGCTGGGGCGTGCCCGGGCTGACCTGGATGCCGGGCGTGGACCCGGATCCCTTCGGCCACTGACACTGCGGCTCGGATCCGGGCAGCCGGCGTCAGGAAGTGCGGTCGACGGCGGCAAGAATGGCGGCGCCGAGTTCGGCCGGCCTGGTGAACTGGGGCCAGTGCCCGGTGGGAAGATCGAAATACTCCACGTCGCGGACGCGCCCGAGCTCGGCGACGTACGGGTGGCCGGCCTTGATCATCTCGGCGAGCAGGGACGAGGGGAACTCGCAGGCGATGACGGTCGCCGGCACTCCGTAACGGCGCTCGTCATGCAGTTGCTGCCGGTCCACGGCCACGCCCCGAGGCTGCGGAATGGCCCGGGCACGGAACTGGGCCCGCAGGTCGTCGTGCAGGTCGACGAGGTCCTCGGCGTCGAAGAGCTCCCAGGGCGGGAGCGGCACCTCGTCTCCCGCGGCCGGCAGTTCATCATTGATCACGCCGCCCTCACCCAAGGGACCGCTGTCCACATAGACGGCCCGGACCACACGGTCAGGACGGGCGTCGACGGCACCGTGGATGATGGCGCCCCCGCCGGAGTGGCCGACGAGAACCGCCGGGTCATCCAGCGTGTCAATCTTCGCGACGACCGCGTCGATGTGGGTGCGCAGGCCGATGCCGGACCGCGGCGCGTCTGGCGACCCTAGCCCGGGCAGCGTGAGCGGATGGACGCGGTGGCCTGCCGCCGCCAGCGGCGGCGTCACCTCCGACCAGGAGGAAGCATCCAACCAGAATCCGGGAACCAGGATGATGTCCATGCCGGTACCCTACCCGGCCCGGACGGCGGGCGGCACCGTCCGGCAGAGGAATTCCCGCCCGGAGGCCTAGTCCTCGCCGGATTTCTGCAGGATCGCGGCATGATCCGGAACGTACCGGAACAACTCCCGCGGCGGGCGCGTGTAGTTGACTGCCTTGGGCCTTTCCGGCAACGTCACTTGCTCCGTCCGAACTTCGGTGTAGTCAATGCTGGAGAGTAGATGGGCGATCATGTTGATCCGGGCCTGTCGTTTATCCTCCGCCTCGACCACGTACCAGGGCGATTCGGCCGTATCTGTCTGCATGAACATGTCGTCCTTGGCCCGGGAGTAGTCTTCCCAGCGGAGGATCGCTTCCCGGTCCATCGGCGAGAGTTTCCATTGCCGCATTGGATCATCCAGCCGGGACTTGAAGCGCCGCTCCTGTTCGGCGTGGCTGATCGAAAACCAGTATTTGAACAGCAGGATGCCGTCCTGGACCAGGAGGCGCTCAAAGACCGGGCACTGGGCCATAAAGCGCTTGTGTTCCGCGGGCGTGCAGAATCCCATCACATGTTCGACGCCGGCCCGGTTGTACCAGGAGCGGTCCATCAGGACGATCTCCCCCGCGGCGGGCAGATGCTCTACGTAGCGCTGGAAATACCATTCACCCCGCTGCCGCTCCGTGGGGGCCGGCAGCGCCACGATGCGGGCAACGCGCGGATTGAGGTACTCCGTGAGCCGCTTAATTGCGCTGCCTTTGCCAGCGGCGTCGCGTCCCTCAAAGATCACCAGTACACGCGCCCCCGTGCTGCGGACCCATTCCTGCAGCGCGACGAGCTCGGCCTGGAGCCGGAAGAGTTCGGCCTCGTAAACGCTCAGGGGCAACCGCCCGGGGCGGTCCGAGGCGTGCCCCTTGGCGCCCTTCCGGCCTGTCTGTACCTTGCCGGCGCTGTCCTTGCGATGTGCCATGGTTTCCGTTCCACTCGTTGCGGCGGGCTTCCGTGTCACCAGTCCTGCCGCGCCCATTCTCGCGGAGCGGCCGACTGCCTACAAGGGGACGTCCTACCGGGGACACCGGCAACCGCATGCTCCTATGCTTGGGCCATGGGAGCCCCCCGACCGAGGGCGATGCAGCCCATCCTGACGCTCACCGTAAACCCCGCCCTGGAGCACCGTTACCGAGCAGGTCATCAGGGGCCACAAGCTGCGCTGCGGCACCAGCCGGCTCGACCCGGGCGGCGGCGGCGTGAACGTGTTCCGGGTGGTGCAGCGCCTCGGTTGCCGGACCCTGGCGGTCTACACCGCCGGCGGACCCACCGGCGAGGCGTACTGCCGGCTCGTCGAAGCCGAACGCGTCCCCACCCTGGCCGTGCCGATACCCAGGTGGCCCGGCTGGCGCGGCTGCATGCTGCGCGCTGCATGGTGGACGCCTCCGGGCCGGTACTGTCCGAAGCCCTCGCCGAAGGGGTTTTCCTGGTGAAGCCGAGCCGACGGGAGCTGCACGTCGGAACGACACTGGAGAGCGATGAGAGCCAGGTCTAGGCTGCCGCGGCGCTGGTCGCGGACGGCTCCACCGAACATGTCGCCCTGACCCTGGGCGGCGAAGGTGCCGTGCTCGCCTCGCAATCCGGGATTCTGCGGCTGGCCGTGCCGCAGGTGCAGATTCGAAGCACAGTCGGAGCCGGCGACAGTTTCCTGGCCGCTTTCGTGCTCCGCCTGGCGCAGGGCCGCACCCTCGAGGAGGCGCTGTTGCGCTGCTGCTTGCCGTGGCAACCGCGGGCTGTTCCGGCTCCGTCCCAAACGCCTGCCCTGCCATTGCGTGGTTCAACTCCCTCACCGTGTCCCTTGATGGCACCGTTGAGAACGTCAGCCTGGTGGAGTTCTGCGCGGAGGACGTCTGCTCGGTCCGTGCGGATGGCCCGGTGCGCGTTCCTGAGACCTCCGTGAGCCCAAGCTCCGGGCCGGTGCCGGCCACAACTCTGGCGGTCACCTCTGCGCCGGCTCCATCCGGTCCGAGCTACAGTCCCTTCACGGTGGCCCGGGTCGACGACCGGACGTGGAAGGTCAGCCGGATGATGCGGTCCCCGAAGACGGTGACCGTTAAGGCGTATTCAGCCGACGGAAGCGTCCTGGCCCAGCGCGAAGTGGAGCTGGGCTGGACCCGGGTGGGTGGCAGCGAGGCCTGCGGCGGCCCGGAGACCGCCGGCCCTGTCAGGCTCGTCATTTAGGCGGGCCCGTTCCGGGTCCCCCGGATATCCATGGTTGGAGTCTACTGAGCAGCCGCGACAATCGTCTGCTGCTGGGGACAGGCGCCGAGGACCCGTTTCATCGCCTCCTTTTCAGCCGGCGTGACCCAGAGCCGGTAGGCAGCCTTGACCGAGATCTGCCGGGCGACATAGTGGCAGCGGAAGGCTTTGTTCGGCGGCAGCCAGGTGGCGGCGTCGGAGGCGCTCTTGTCCTGGTTGGCGGGGCCGTCCACGGCGATCAGGTTCAGCGGATCATTCGCGAAATTCTGGCGTTGCCGAGCCGTGAGCTGCTGGGCCCCTTTCTGCCACGCGTCGCCGAGCGCCACGACATGGTCAATCTGCACCGCCTTGCTGCTCTCCGCGCCCCGCCGAAAGGCAGCCGGGCGGCCCGTGTAAGGCTCGTGGAATGATCCGCTGGCTATGCGGCAGGGGGAGCCCTCCTCGAATGCCGCGTCCGCCAGGTCACGACGGAGGATGTCGTTGCGGGTGTCGCAACCGTTACGGTCCACGTCCAGCCAGGCCTGGCCGTAGGCACTCCGGTCATAGTTGTCCTTGGCCGCCCGGCCCTTGACCGCCAGCGTGTCCAACACTGCCGCTGCGGTGCCGGGCGGCACGGGCAGAACGGGCCGAACCGCTTTCATCCAGCCCGCTGCCAGCACGGGGGCTGCGCTGGGGCCGGTGCTCTGCGGTTCCGCTGCGGCGAACTGGCCTGCGGTGAAAAACCAGCCCAGTCCTCCGAGCAGGGCCAGGCACGCGGCGGCCAGCAGCATCCAGGCCTGACGGGAGAGGCGCCGGGCGCACAGGGAATCCATCCGGGTGGTGGTCATCGCGGTTCCCGCACCGGGCGTTCCTGGGCTGGGCGTTCTGGCGGCACTCCACGAGCCTAGGGCGGGACGCCGACGCCGGCCGCCTTATCCACAGTGTGGAGGGACAGTGCCGGCACAACCGGGCCCGGCAGCACCGGAGAGGCAGGCCGCTACTGCTCCCGGGTCACCCGCAGGAGGTCCTCCGCGGCGAGGTCAGACAGCGCCTGCAGCTGCCTGACCCGATCGTCATCGACCTCGCCGACCGCCCGCTTGGCGAGCGCGTCGTCCAGGAGACGCTTGGCTTCCTTGACGTTGCGCCGCGCGATGTCCAGCGCGTGTTCGAGGGTGGTGTCATGCTCGACAGCCGAGTTCTGTTCCAGGCCTCCATTGTGGTTCCCTTTCCCGGCCGAGTCCAGAGCATCGGCCGGGAACGGAGCAATGGCTCCCGGTCAGGGGCGTGCGGTCGGGCTTTTGCTATCAGGCGCCGGCAGACAGACCGGCGGCAGCCAGGATCGAGGCCGCGTCCTTGGCGGGGAACGACGGCGGGTTCACGCCGGCCATCTCCTCCATGACGCGGACAACCTGGCAGCTGTAGCCGAACTCGTTGTCGTACCAGACGTAGAGGACGAGGTTCTTGTCGTTTGAGATGGTGGCGAGTCCGTCGACGATGCCGGCGCGGCGGGAGCCGACGAAGTCCGTCGAGACCACCTCGGGTGAATCGATATAGTCGATCTGCTTGCGCAGCCCGGAATGCAGCGACATTTCCCGCAGGTAATCGTTGACCTCGTCCTTGGTGGTGCCCCGCTCAAGGCTGAGGTTCAGGATCGCCAGCGATACATCCGGCGTGGGGACACGGATGGAACTGCCGGTGAGTTTGCCCAGGAGTTCCGGCAGTGCCTTGGCGACAGCCTTGGCGGCACCGGTTTCGGTGATCACCATGTTCAGCGCGGCCGAGCGTCCACGGCGGTCGCCCTTGTGGAAGTTGTCGATGAGGTTCTGGTCGTTGGTGAAGGAGTGGACGGTTTCCACGTGCCCGTGAACGACGCCGTAGCGGTCGCTGATCGCCTTGAGCACCGGGGTGATGGCGTTGGTGGTGCAGGAGGCTGCGGTGACGATCTTGTCTGAGTCGGCGATGGAGCCGTGGTTGATGCCGTGCACGATGTTCTTCAGCTCGCCCTTGCCCGGAGCCGTGAGGAGCACCCGGGAGACGCCCTTGCTCTGCAGGTGCTGGGACAGGCCCTCGGCGTCGCGCCAGCGGCCCGTGTTGTCCACCACAAGCGCGTCGTGGATGCCATAGGCGGTGTAGTCGACGGTGGCGGGGTCATCCGAGTAGATAACCTGGATCTGCACGCCGTTGGCGGTGATGGTGTCCTTCTCGAGGTCCAGCTTGATGGTGCCCTCGAAGGAACCGTGCACCGAGTCGCGGCGCAGCAGGCTGGCGCGCTTGGTCAGGTCATTGTCGGAGCCGCGGCGCACCACGATGGCGCGCAGCCGCAGGCCGTGGCCGCCACCGGCCTTTTCGATCAGCAGACGGGCCAGAAGCCGCCCGATGCGTCCGAAGCCATAGAGGACGACGTCGGTGCTGGTGCGGTCGTCGCCGCCGCGCTTGCCCACGACCTCGGCGAGTTCCCCGCGAAGGAATTCATCCAGGCTTACGCCGTCGCCTTCGGCCCGGTACTTCTCGGCGAGGCGTGCGATGTCGATAGCTGCCGCGCCCAGGTCCAGTTTGGTCAGGGCGTCCAGCAGCGGGGCGGTTTCTTCGAGTCGCAGCTCTTCCTTGCTCATCCGGCGGGCGAAGCGGTGCGCCTTCAGGATGTTCATGGTGGACTTGTTAATGAGGCTGCGCCCGTGGATGGACGTCACCACGTTGTTCTCGCGGTACAGCCGGCCGAT
>JAODMS010000074.1 GCA_025464925.1 Arthrobacter sp. | reverse complement strand
TGGAAAGGTGGCCCGCCGCCGTCGTTACCGGTGCCTGCAGGAAGATCTTGACCGGGGAACGCGTCCAAGCCACCATGAGACAAGCAGTACCGTCCCGGCCATAGCGTGGTGGCTCCCTCTCCAGGCTTCAGTAGCGCCCCCGGGAACGGCGCCATGGCAGGGATACGAAAGGACGCGACATGAGCGAAACACCCGAGGCGTTTGAACGCCGCCATAGCGAGGCGCCGGTTGAGGGTGATCCGGCGGCTGAAGCGTCGGACGTCCGGGCCCATGCGCAAGAGCCCGCCGAGGGCGCAGATTTCGAGGAGAAGGCCCCGGACGTCCCGCCCCTCCGCGGGGCCGTGGGGGACGAGGACGCCGGCTAGGCTGCCCGGGTCCTACGGAGAAGCGCCGGTGCGGCCGGCCCGGGGAGTGGTCCCGGGCCGGCCGAAACCCCCTAGCTCTTCGGCACTTTGGGGTTGGCGGCGTCCTGGAGCTCGACTTCGGCCGTGGCCTGGATCAGTGCCAGCAGCTCCGGGTCGAGGCCCGGTGAGAATTCTTCGCGTCGCTCCGGGGACATGGTCATGGGAACGCCGTCCGGCATGACAGCGGTAGTCAATTCAGTGCCGTCATTGGAGGGTGAAGCGCCGCGGTAGAGTTTTCCCGCCTCGCTCAGATTGTCCGCGCTGAAGGTGTACTGGATGCTTTGCAGGCCTTGATCCAGCAGTTTCTTTACCTCCGGGAACTGCTCGGCGTTGGTTTTGGGGATCGGCAGAACCTTTCCCCAGTTCACGCCAAGGCTCTCCAGGGCCTTGGCAAAGGCGTTCTCATGCGCCTGGTCGCGAACAATCAGGTAGGCGATGGTGGAGCGTGCTGTCTTGTTTTCCGTCATTTCATAGATGCGGCACTTCTGCAGCCGGCCCGTGGACTCCAGCATGAGGTTGTACAGCAGGTCAAGGACAAGGTTTCCGCTGTTGTACACGTATGAGCCGCTCCACGGATTGCCGGCGGCATCCACCGGCAACGCACCCTGGGCAGCCACCAGGTAATGGTGGATGTTGCTGGTGTCCAGCGCGATCTTCAGCGGAGTGGCACCCTTGGCTCCGGGCTCATCGACGGGATCGGTCTTCTTGCCCTGGTAGCGGGGCGAGCCGTCCAGCAGCTGCGCGATAGTGGTGCCAATGAGTTCGACGTGGCTGATCTCCTCGGTGCCGATGCCGTGCAGCAGATCCTTGTAGGGCTTGGCCGCACGGTCCCCGCGGAAGTTAATGCTTTGGAAGAGGTACTGCATCATGGTACGCATTTCGCCGAATTGACCGCCAAGGCCTTCCTGCAATGCGTTGGCTGCCGCCGGGTCGGGCTCGTCGGCGGCAATTTCGTTGATCAGAAGCTGAGTGTGCAGGTACATGGGTGTTTCCTCACTTTTATCTGATAACTCTGCTGATTTTTCGAGGGGGCCTTGCTCGTCTGATGCACCGCTGGACCGGAGCGGACTAGGGATGATCGGTCCCGTTCCCGGACATCGTGTCGCGTCCGAAGTTCCAGTGGAGGGCAGGCGTTCTGTCCGGGCTGCCCCTGGACCGGGAGTGCCGTTCCAGCGGCTCAGCCTCCGGGGTTCCGCGCGGCCGGTTCGCCTCCGGGGCTGGCCGGTTTACTTCCGGATGTGGCCTGGACCTGGGCGGGGAGCCCCGTTGTGGGGCGTGAAAGGAATCCACGACCTTTGCCAGTTCCTCCTGGAGGCTTTTCCAGTCCCCGGTGTCCATGCCTGTCAGGAATGCATTGTTCTCTGCCTGGCGGGCGGCGGCCAGTGCAGCCTGGCCGGCGTTGGTCAGGGCGACCACGAGCTGGCGTCGGTCCGTCGGATGCCGGGTCCGTGTCAGGAGGCCCCCTGCCTCCAGCCTCGCCAGCACCTTACCTAGCGTCTGGCTTTTCACATGCACGAGGGCGGCAAGCTGTTCCTGGTTCAGTGGTCCGGGTGCGATGCCTTCCAGAGCTATGACGGCGGCCCTGGTCAGACCGAGCGGCGCCAGGACATCGTCCTGGCGCCGCTCGACCAGCCGGGCGGCCAGGGACAGCAGCCGGTAGCTGTCTCTGAGGTCCCGCTCAGGCTCGGTGGTCATCGGAACTGGCCTTCTCTGGTCGAGGCACGGACGTCGGGGCTGTCGAGGCGCGGAGGCTGGCGCGTTCTGGGATCAGGGGCTGGGCGACGCCTGGACCGAGACGGGGCACCGACCTTGTCGCTGCCGCCGGCGGTCAGCGCATCTCCGGCTGCGCTGAAAAGGCCGGTGATCTTGTCCTTGTGAGCATGAGGTCTCCTTGGATCGGATATGCGGACCACAACTTCTATGGCGTCTGCCCGCTGCCGCCTTGCATCTTCCACCATAAACATGCTTGGCACCGGTTTGGCAAGCATGCTTATTATTTTTGGTTCGACGGCAGGACCGTCGGCGAGCAGCAAGGGCGCGCCTGCGCCCGCGGCGATCCCCGGAGGCCGGGCCCCGGGACTGCACCGATTCGGCAGTTCCGGCGCACATCCGCCGCATAAAATTTTGAGAGTTCTTGCGCAATGGATAGGAAGTGGGCTTACGATCTATTAGTAACCATGCTTACTATTGCGAAGTCAGCAGCGCTGGTTCTTGATCGCCAGCTAACCCTTTCGGAAAGAGAGCAACGATGACAGAGAACCGATGGACAGAGCCAGACCAGCCGGCCGCCGCCGACCAGTACGGGACGGCAGGAACTGCAACGCCCTCCGGGGCACCAGGCGGGGCTTCTTCCAAGAGCGATGCAGCCAAAGAGCAGGCCGCAGGCGTGGCCGGGCAGGCCGCTGACGCCGCCCAGAACGTCGCGGGAACGGCCAAGGCTGAGGTAGCCAACGTCGCCTCCGAGGCGAAGACCAGCGCCCTCGGCCTTCTGGACCAGGCAAAGTCGGATCTCACCAGCCAGGCGGGCACCCAGCAGCAGAAGGCCGCCGAAGGGATCCGCAGCATCTCCTCACAGTTGCGCACGATGGCCGAA
>JAODMS010000070.1 GCA_025464925.1 Arthrobacter sp. | reverse complement strand
TCCAGCGTGACGTCATCGATCGGGAACATCGCGGCGGTGGAGCCGAACTCCGGGCTCATGTTGCCGATGGTGGCGCGGTTGGCCAGCGGCACAGCCGCGACGCCTTCGCCGTAGAACTCTACGAACTTGCCGACCACACCGTGCTTGCGGAGCAGCTCGGTAATGGTCAGGACGACGTCGGTGGCGGTGGCGCCGGCCGGGATGGACCCGGTCAGCTTGAAGCCCACAACGCGCGGGATCAGCATGGACACAGGCTGGCCCAGCATGGCCGCCTCGGCCTCGATGCCGCCGACGCCCCAGCCGAGCACGCCCAGGCCGTTGACCATGGTGGTGTGCGAGTCGGTGCCGACGCAGGTGTCCGGGTAGGCCCGGAGAACGCCGTCAACTTCGCGGGTCATGACCGTGCGGGCCAGGTACTCGATGTTGACCTGGTGCACGATGCCGGTTCCCGGCGGGACGACCTTGAAGTCGTCAAACGCGGTCTGGCCCCACCGGAGGAACTGGTACCGCTCGCCGTTGCGCTGGTACTCGATCTCCATGTTGCGCTCCAGTGCGCCGGAGTTGCCGAAGGCATCGATCTGCACGGAGTGGTCAATGACCATTTCGGCAGGCGCCAGCGGGTTGACCCGCTTGGGGTCGCCGCCGAGGTCCTTTACTGCTTCACGCATGGTGGCAAGGTCCACAACGCAGGGCACACCCGTGAAGTCCTGCATGATCACACGCGCCGGCGTGAACTGGATTTCGGTGTCGGGCTGGGCGTTGGGATCCCAGCCGGCCAGTGCGCGGACGTGGTCGGCCGTGATGTTGGCGCCGTCCTCGGTCCGCAGCAGGTTTTCAAGCAATACCTTGAGGCTGAACGGAAGGTTTTCTGCACCTTCAACGGAGTTCAACCGGAAAATTTCGTATTCGGCACCGGCAACATTAAGTTTGCCTTTTGAACCGAAGCTGTCCACAATGCTCATCGCAGGGCTCCTCTCGCAACAGTTTCATCTTTGTCGCGCCGCGGACCCCCTGCTAGTTAGGACTCCCTAACAAGCACCGTGCCTCGACAGAACGAGGATCGGCGGGTATTGCATGAGGTCAGCCGTGATTACGGAGCGCGACGTCGGACTATTACGCCCATCGTAGTGGCATCAGCGCTGCGGAGTCAGTAGCGCCACAGTCTCCATGTGGTGGGTGTGCGGGTACAGGTCAAAGGCCCGCAGCCCCGAGAGTTCCCAGCCGCCCTGCTGGAAGTAGCCAAGATCGCGGGCAAACGACGCCGGATCGCAGGAGACGTAGGCGACGGCCCGCGGGCTGGTGCCGATCAGCTGGTTTACGACGGCTTTGCCCGCGCCCGCCCGGGGCGGGTCCAAGAGGATGGCGTCGAAATTCCGCGGCTTCTGGCGCAGCACCCGTTCCACCCTGCCCTGGACGATTTCCACCTGCGGCGCCCCGTGCAGGTTCTTGCGCGCATCCCGGCTGGTGCCGGGCGAACCTTCCACAGACAGCACGGATCCAGTCACGCCGACGGCGTCCGCCAGGGGCGCCGTAAAGAGGCCGGCCCCGGCGTAAAGGTCCGCCACCACCGCCCCCGATTCCAGGAATCCGCCGGCGTGCAGGAAACCGGTCAGGGCCGCCACGAGGGCGTCGGGCGCGTCGCGGTGGATCTGCCAGAAGCCGTCGCCGGTGACCCGGTACTCATGGCCGGCCGCGGACTCCTGGACATAGGTCCGCCCGCGCAACTGCAGGACCTCCCCCTTGACCGGGTCAAGGCTGGCGACCGAGACGTTCTCCGGAAGCTGCGAGAGGATGGCGCTCAGCCGCCTGGCCCGGGTGCCGGAGGCCGGGACCAGGAGCACGAGCGGCCGGGAGCCGTTGGCCGGGGCCGCGACCTCCACGCGCTCGATGCCCTGCAGGTCGATCTCCCAGAGCCGGAGCGCGTTGATGCCCTCGACCGCCAGCGGCATCTCGCGGACCGGCAGGACGGTATCGGAACGGTGCGCGTGCATGCCGAGTTTGCCGCCGGGAGTAACGGCGAAGCCGGCACGGGTCCGCCAGGCCAGGCCATCGTGTGCCGTCTGCTCCCCCACGGCCTCCACCTCGGTTCCGCGGTCGACTCCGGCGAGGCGCCGCAGCTGCTCGGCAAGGACCTCGGCCTTGAGGCCGCGCTGGCGTTCCAGCGAGATGTGGCCGAGTTCCGCGCCGCCGAGCGGCGGATGGCGGTGGGACCAGGACCGTGCGGAATCGGCAAGGTCCCAGAAGTGGTCCACCCTGTCCGGGGATGGCTCCAAAACCTCCACGACGTCGCCGCGCCAGAACTTGGCGTCCGGGTCTGCGTCGGTCAGGCGGACCCGGACTTTTTCACCCGGGATGCCGTGGCGGACAAACACCACGCGTCCCTCGTGCCGGGCCACGCAGTGCCCGCCATGGGCCACGGGCCCGACGTCGACCACGAGGTCGGTGGAGGAATGCAGCTGGGGGTCGGGGCTCATTGGATATCCTGCAGTCTCTTGGCTTCTTCGGACGATTTCAGCTGCCACGGCACACTGGCCACCATGACTCCGGGTTCGAAGTGCAGGCGGGTCTTGATGCGCAGCGCGGTCTGGTTGTGCACCAGCTGCTCCCACCATTTACCGACCACGTATTCGGGGATGTAGACCACGATCAGGTCACGCGGCGAATCGCGCCGTATGTTCTTGATGTACTCCATGATGGGCGTCACCGTTTCCCGGAACGGGCTGGCGAGCACCGTCAACGGTACCGGGATTTCCAGCTTCTCCCAGTCCGCGACGGTCTGCTCGGTTTCCTCCCGGCTGATGTCCACGGTGACGGCGTCCAGCCGGGAGGGGCGCGAGGCGCGGGCGTAGGCCAGTGCCCGCAACACCGGCTTGCGGACGTGCGAGACCAGCAGTACCGCATGGACCCGGGTCGGCAGTGCCCGCGGCGAGGAGTCCTCGTCCACGGCGAGTTCCTTGGCCACGTTGTCATAGTGCGCCCGGATGCTCCACATGATGAGGAACAGCACGAACATCGCCAGCAGTGCTATCCAGGCGCCCTGCTGGAATTTGGTGACCAGCACGATCACCAGGACCAGCGCCGTCATGCCGAAGCCGACCATGTTGATGGTGCGTGACTTGAGCATCCGCCGCTTCACCGCCGGGTCCTTGGCAACCTTCAGTTCCCGGCCCCAGTGCCGGATCATCCCGAGCTGGCTGATGGTGAACGAAATGAAGACGCCCACGATGTAGAGCTGGATGAGTTTGGTGACGTCGGCGTTGAAGGTGATGATCAGCACCAGTGCCCCGGCGGCCAGCGCCAGAACGCCGTTGCTGAAGGCCAGCCGGTCTCCGCGGGTGCGCAGCTGGCGCGGCAGGTAGCCGTCCTGGGCCAGGATCGAGCCGAGGACCGGGAAGCCGTTGAACGCGGTGTTGGAAGCGAACACGAGGATCACCCCGGTAGCGGCAACCACGAGAAAGAAGAAGAAGGAACTCCCGCCGAAGATGGTCTGGGCGATCTGGCTGATGGCCGGGCTCTGGATGTAGTCCTCCGGGAGCGGTTTTCCGTCCAGCAGGAATTCCGTCGTCGGGTCCAGCACGATGTGCACCTTGGTGGCGTTGGCCAAATAGATGATGCCGGCCAGCATGGCGCAGGCGATCACGCCGAGCAGCAGCAGCGTGGTGGCGGCGTTCTTGCTTTTGGGTCTCTGGAAGTTCGGCACGCCATTGCTGATGGCCTCAATGCCGGTCAACGCTGCGGCTCCCGAGGAGAAAGCCCGGAGCAGCAGGAAGGCACCGGCCAGCCCCACCAGGCCTTCGTCGAAGCCCTCCGCCGGCACGATCGTGAACGCGGCCGACGGTGCCTCGCCGAGCTCGCCGGTGGCCGCCTGGAAGATGCCGACCGCCGTCATGCCCAGGATGGAGGCCATGAAGATGTAGGTCGGCACGGCGAAGACGTTCCCGGCTTCCTTAATTCCGCGCAGGTTCACGAGCGCAAGGATGATCACGCCGATCGTCGCGAAGCCGGCCTGCTGACCGTGAAGCGAGGGCACCGCAGTGGTCAGGTACGTGGCGGCCGAGGACATGGACACGGCGACGGTCAGCACATAGTCCACGAGCAGTGCGGAGGCGACGGTGAGCCCGGCGTGCTTGCCGAGGTTTACGTTGGCGACCTCGTAGTCGCCACCGCCGGAGGGGTAGGCGTGGACGTTCTGGCGGTAGGAGGCCACGACGGTGAGCAGCACCACCATGACGGCCAGCCCCACCCAAGGCGAGAACGCCACCGCGCTGACGCCGGCGAGGGCCAGGGTCAGCAGGATTTCGTCCGGCGCGTACGCCACGGAGGACAGCGCATCCGAGGCGAAGATGGGGAGGGCGATCCGCTTCGGCAACAGGGTGCGGGCGAGGCGGTCGTTCCGGAACGGCCGGCCCACCAGCACCCGCTTCACGGAATTGAAAATTGTCAGCACCACACAAAGCTAGTCTCATTCGAAGGCGATGTCATGACGGCCAAGCCGCCCCGTCCCCGGTGACCCGGCTGCCCGGGGACTTGGCCTCAGGGTGCTACGTGGCCGGTAGAGTTTTACCAGCAGCAAACACAAAAGCATAGGAGGCACGTGTGGCGCACTTCGTGATCATGGGTTGTGGCCGTGTGGGTGCAACCCTGGCGCACACGCTCGAGGACGCCGGCCATTCGGTGGCCATCATCGATCAGGACGACCGTGCCTTCCGGCGGCTCCGGACGGGTTTCTCCGGACGCAAGGTGACCGGTATCGGCTTCGACCGGGAGACGATGAAGCAGGCCAACGTCGAGGAGGCCTACGCCTTCGCGGCCGTCTCCAGCGGTGACAACTCCAACATCCTGGCCACCAGCGTGGCCCGCGAGACCTTTCACGTGCCCCACGTTGTGGCCAGGATCTATGACCCGGGCCGCGCGGAGATCTACCAGCGCCTCGGGATCCCCACGGTGGCCGCGGTGCGCTGGAGCGCCGACCAGGTGCTCCGCCGGATCCTGCCCGAACAGCACATTGCCGGGGACTTCCGGGAACCTTCGGGCCGGCTCGTCCTCGCCGAAGTGGATCTCGACCCTGATTGGATCGGGCATTCGGTGACGTCGATCGAGAAGGCCGCGGGCATCCGCGTCGCCTATCTGACCCGGTTCGGTGAGGGCATGCTGCCCGTGCCCGGCACCTCCTACCAGGACGGCGATACCGTGCACGTCATGCTGAGCGTGGACCGCAGTACCGAGTTGGCCCATATTCTTGCCAAGTCCCCCGCCAAGGAGTTTTAGGTGAAAGTCGTCATCGTCGGGGCGGGCAGCGTCGGATCTTCGATCGCACGCGAGCTGCTGGCCCACAAGCACAAGATCCTGTTGATCGACCTGAAGCCGGAGGTGATCGGCCGCAGCGGGCTGCGCGGCGCCCAGTGGCTGGTCGGCGATGCCTGCGAACTGAGCACGCTGAAGGACGCCCACCTGGAAGACGCCGACGTCGTGGTCTCGGCCACCGGTGATGACAAGGTCAACCTGGTGGTATCGCTGCTGGCCAAGACGGAGTTCGGCGTCGGCAGGACCGTCGGCCGGGTCAACAACCCCAAGAACGACTGGATGTTCGACGACTCCTGGGGCGTCGACGTCGCGGTCAACACCCCGCAGTTGATGACCGCCCTGGTCGAGGAAGCAGTGGAGATCGGCGACCTGGTCCGGCTGCTGACGTTGCAGACCGGGGTGTCGTCACTGGTGGAGTTCACCGTCCCCCACGACTCACACATCATCGGCTTGACCGTCGGCGATGTCGACTGGCCCGAGGATTCGACGCTGGTCGCGATCCTGCGGGACCAGGCGCCGATCACGCCGAGCCGGGATGACGTGCTCGACGGCGGGGACGAGCTGTTCTTCGTGACCACGATCGCGGCCGAGGACGACCTCCGCGCCCTGCTCGCCCCTGACTCGCTGAACGGCGAGCAGGACCTGGTGAACCCGGACCAGCACGGCCACGAAAACCATTCGGCCGGGAACGACGGCTTCGACGGCTGAGAAGTGGCTAGGACCGTTCCGCGCCGGGGGCCGGAACGGGCTTGGTCAGCAGCCACGCAACCCAGACGCCGAGAATGTACAGGGGCGCACCCATGAGCAGCCGCGTGGTGGCAAGGGCTGCTAGTCCGGGCTCGCCCATCAGGTAGAGGGGCACCTGGACCACCAGGCGCAGCGCCAGCACCGAAATGATCACCCAGGTGCCGATCCGGTACGCCTTCAGCCTGGCCGGGTGCTTCCGCCACTCGAGGCCTTCGTTTCGGATGAAGCCGAAGAGCAGTCCGGCCACGGGCCAGCGCACGGCAATCGAGACGGACATCGCCAGGATGTATCCGATGTTGGTAAAGAACCCGAGGACATAAAAGTCCTCCGCCTTTCCGGTGGAGTTGGCCAGCCAGGCGGACAGGCCGACACCGACAACGCCCGCCAGGGCTTGCGTCACGGGCCGGCGCTGGATCAGGCGGGCAACGGTGAAGACCGCGGCCGCCGCCAGCGCGGAAACCAGGGCGACCGGCAGCTCGCGGGTCAGCGTGAACGCGACGAGGAAAACCAGTCCCGGCAGGACACTCTCGGCGATGCCCTGGATGCCTCCGGCACTCCTGAGCACGTCGATGTTGCCGTTGCGGGAGCGGTGCAGTCCGGCCTTCGCCGCATAGCCTTCGGCGAGCTGGGCCACCGAGGGCTGCCCTGCGTCGGACTGCGCCCCGTCGGGGGACCCGCCCGTGCTTTGCTGGCTCAGGTCAGGCCGGGGCTGTTCGGGCAGGGTCATTGCTCCTCCTGGCGGGACAATATTTCATAGCGGGGATTGAACATGGTGGGGAGCCCCTCACGCACCGTGACCATGCCCTCCAAACGGAGCTCGGTGCCGGCCTCGATGCCGGGAATACGGCGCCGTCCCAGCCACACCACCCGGAGCCGGTCCTGGGGGCCGGAGGTACGCCCGCGTCGTTCGCCGGCCTGCGCTCCGCTGGATGGAACAGCGGCGGCGGGGCCGCTGCCCGGCCCGCCCCTGGCGCCTGCCCCTGCGCGGCGCGCCTCGGGCGGAAGCAAATCGCGGTCGACGACAATGGCAAGGAAGGACGCCACCTGGCTGGCCGGTGCGTACGTCACAGACTCGATGAAACCGTGGCAGAGCACGTGCCCGCGGTCCGGCAGTTCCCTTATCGGGACCGGGGCGGCAGGTTCAGGGCGGGCGGCATCAGCCAATCTGGGTAGTCTCCGGCCCACGTTCAGGCTGCTCCAGCTCCGGGGACGCCTTGGGGGACGGTGCTGCCGCGTCCTTGGGGAGACGGAGCTGCAACAGGTCGCGCGGCGCCATCGGGTTCTCGCCGCGGACCACGACGATCTGGCGGAAGAGCGCCTCCAGCCCGGCCGCGGCGTCGCGGTCCAGGGCGGCGTCGCCGCCAAAGACACCCCGGAGGAACCAGCGCGGGCCGTCAACGCCGATGAAGCGTGCCACCCGGTAGCCGTGGCTTCCGTCCGGAGCGCTGGCGGGAAGTTTGGCGACGAGTTCCGTGCCGAAGCTGCCCTGGATCTCTTCGACCTGGCCGCCCTGGCCGCCGACGGAATGCCCGATCTGCTCGCGGATCTCGTCCCAGAGTCCCTCGGAGCGGGGAGCGGCGAAAGCCTGCAACTGGAGGCTTGAGCCCTCCAGATCCAAGGTGACCGCCACGACGCGCTGCGTGGCCTCCTCGACTTCCAGCCGGAGCTGCAGGTCCTCGCGGGGCGCGATCAGCAGCGCACCGAGATCCACATACCCGTCCTGGCTCCCGATTTCCGAGACGTCAAAGGGGCCCGGGTTCCTCCGGACGGCTCCATCGGCGGAAACGCCATCCGATGCCCCGGCGGAGGCAACGGGCGCAGCTTCCTGGGTTTCCCCCGGCTCTGCCGGCTGTTCCTGCTTGGCTTTCCTGCCACGCCCAAAAACCATGGGTTGTCTCCTTAGTTGTGATCCTGTGCCGCCGCGCCGCTCGGCGTCTGGGTTGCGACTGCCTCTTCCCGGGGCAACCGCCTGCTTAAACATTCCGGCATAAAACTCTCGCCAGAGCGGGACCTGTGGTCAGGCCGGTGCGCCAAAGCCGCCGGTTGACCCGAACCCGCCGCCGCCGCGGACTGAGCCGTCCAGCTCCTCGACCGGAACGAACCTGGCGTACTCCACCCGCTGGATGACCATTTGTGCAATTCTATCGCCGCGCCGCAGCTCAATTGCCTGATGGCGGTCGGTATTCAGCAGGGTCACGGCGATTTCACCGCGGTAGCCGGCATCAACTGTGCCAGGAGCATTCACGACCGTCAGCCCGTGCTTCGTGGCGAGGCCGGACCTCGGATGGATCAGGGCGACGAAGCCGTCCGGAAGGGCAATCGACACTCCCGTCGACACGAGGCGGCGCTCCCCCGGTTCCAGCACGACGTCCTCGCGGGCGCGCAGGTCCGCGCCGGCGTCACCGGGGTGCGCATACGACGGCGGTTCCAGGCCGTCGTCGAGCATCTTCAGCTGCACCGTCAGGGTGGGGGCACCGTACTTCCCGGCGCCGGCTTCCGCGGGATCTGCCGGCAGGGTGCCAGGTGTGCCGGTGACGGCACTGCCTGCTACGGCGGTCTTTTCTTCAGTCACAGTCCCTCACTCTAACGCGAGCACCGAAATAGGCCTAGCCACGACCGGCCCGGTCCGTGTGCCGGCGGCCGGGCCGGCCCCAAGATGAAATGGCCGGGGAAAAGTGAAAAGCTGGGCCCATGCCGGAATCAAGTGCAGCTGCGCCTGCCCCCAAGAACGCACCCAGTGACGCCGCCGTTCTCTACAACGAAAAGCTCTGGCCGAACATCTGGATTTGGCTGGTGTCAGTGGGTCTGTCCGGCGCCGGCATCCTCGTTTTTGCGCCCATCAGCTTGGCTGCAGGTATCACCGCGGCGGTGGTCTTGTTCGCCATTATTTCGGTGCTGCTGGTCCTCTCCACACCGTCCATCACCGTGACCAAGGGGACGCTCCGGGTGGGCCGGGCCACCAT
This sequence comes from Arthrobacter sp., assembly GCA_025464925.1. The sequence goes on along the minus strand of JAODMS010000070.1, from coordinate 8,081 downwards.
TGAACGCCGCTTTGTGGGCCCCGTGGCGGCGTTCCGCGGCAAGGAGGCAACTGCGGAACGCGGCACCCGGCTTAACGGCCTGGCCTTCCTGTGCATCCGCGGCTGGGTGGATCCGGTGGTCCGCATCGAGATCACCGACCCCTCCGACCGCACGCCCTACTGGCTGACGTCCACGAGGCACCCCGAACGGCTGGTCGCCGCCCTCGGCAGCTAGCCCTCGCAGTCCTTGCAGTACTTGAGGCCGTCCTTTTCGCGGGCGACCTGGGAACGGTGACGGACGAGGAAGCAGGAGGCACAGGTGAATTCATCTGCCTGGGGCGGTAGTACCCGGACCAGCAGTTCTTCCCCGGACAGGTCTGCCCCGGGGAGCTCATAGCCTTCCGCAAGGTCGGATTCATCTTCATCCACCACCGCGGAAGGCTTCTCCGTACGCTGCGCTTTCAACGCCTCAATGGAGTCCTCGCTAAGGTCCTCTTCGGTCTTGCGCGGCGCATCGTAATCTGTCGCCATTAGTTGTTGCTCACACTCCGCATTGGTTTGATTGGTGCGCTGCTGTCCAGCCGGCCTGGTAGCCCTGGACCGCTGCATGAATCGGTTCACCGATGTCAACACCGGACACGAGGTTTTTGTGCCCGATGTCGGGCCATTTTTCCCTAAGCACCTGTCAAAATCCAGAGTTCCACGGTCCGCACCCCCTGCCGTTCCCACTCGAGCGCCGAAAAACAGCAGAAAGTCGGGGAATATCACGGCGCGCCTGCTGGCTTAACCGGAAATACTGTCCGCGGGTGGCAGAGTTTCGCTTGTTAGTAATGCCAGGGTGGAGGATTTGTATGCAGCATCTACGGCTTGTAGGCGTCCACGACGACGGGAAACATCTCCTGTTGAGCGGCACCGGCGGCGAGATGTTCCGGCTGCCCATCGATGAAGCACTCCGGGTGGCCGCGAGCCGGACGTCGGTGAGGGCCGCTTCCGGCGCGGGCACCGTGCCGATCACCATGTCTCCGCGCGACATCCAGGCCCGAATCCGCAGCGGGGCAACAGCTGCGGAGGTGGCTGAACTCTCCGGCATACCGCTGGCGAAAGTCCAACGCTATGAGGGTCCGGTGCTGGCCGAGCGCGAATACGTCGCCCACCAGGCCCGCAAGGTGGAGGTTGCGTCGCCCGCCCCCGGCCACGATGCCTACCGCTCGGTTTTCGGCGACAACCCGGCGTCCCTGGAGGAGATGGTCGAGCACCGCCTGGCGGCATATGGCGTTGAATCGTCGACCGTCGAGTGGGACTCGTGGCGGCGCCCGGACGGCAACTGGAACGTGGTGGCCCGCTTTCAGCCGATGCCCGGCGGCCCGGCCGGCATCGGCGAAGAACCTCCTGCCAGATGGACGTTCAATCCCGCCCGCAAGTCCCTGCAGAACGCCAACCGCTGGGCTCAGTTGCTCAGCGAGCTCGAACCGCTGGACGGCCCCCTTCCGGCCCGCCGGCTCTCGGCGGTCTCGGACCGGCCCTTTGATTTTGAAAGCGATGCCGATGCCGCGGCACGGACGGCGGCAGCCCAGCACAACGCCGCCCAGCAGCTGCCGGTCCCGCAGGGGAAAATCCCCCAGGAACAGGACGGGGACGGGCTGCTGGACATGCTGCGCTCCCGCCGGGGACAGCGCCTCGGTACGGACGAAGACGCGGACGACGCCCTCGCGTTGCTCCTGACCAACGGCGCGCCGGCGGCCCACCCCCGGCCTTCCGAGGTAGAGGAAGAGCCGAAGCCTGATTCCGCGGACGACCGCCGCGTCGCGCCGGATGCGGAGCAGAACGCTGCACCGGCCGCGGATCCGGTACCCGGGCCGGATCCGGATGCCGGGGGACGCGCGCGCGACGGCCGGCCCTCCATGCAGTCCAGAATCACTTTGACCCGTCCCAAGCAGGATGAAGACAGCGCCCTGAAACTGCCCGAGGGCGTCGGCACCGGGACCCGGGAGATCACCATCGCCGCCTCGCAGCTGCGGCCGATCGGGCAGAAACCCACCTCGAGTCCCGGACTGGAGGAGCTACTCGGCGGCGGAACCCCCCGCCGCCAGCAGCGCGACTCCCCCGATGGCGCCCCTGCCGACCGCGAAGCCGAGCAGCCGGAGCGTCAGCCGGCCAGGCCCAAGCGCTCCAGCGTTCCCAGCTGGGATGACATAGTCTTCGGCACCCGCGGCGACTGAGCTCCACGGAGTACTTTCCCTGGGGTCCGTCCCGTGTGCGGGGCGCCGCGCGTCAGCAGCGCAACACTAGGAGCGGCGCAGGTTCCCTGCACCGCGCCAGAGGCAGGCCTCCACTTCGAAGGGCAGCAACTGCTCTTCCTGGGCCATCAAGGTGGCACCGTGCGCCGTCACCCGGCGCATGAAGTGCCGGCGGCAGAGAGTCTCGTAGCCCACCACGGAAGTGTGCCCGGCCTCCCCTGCGCCGGAGGTATCGGCGGCCATGTCGACATCGCCCACCACCACCTGCGCGCCTTCCGTGACCATCACGCCGTCGACGGTGCGTGCATTGTGCGTGGCGCGGCGGCCGCACCAGCACAGGGCCTCGACCTGCAGGACCTGGACCCGGTCAGCGAGTTCGATCAGCCGCTGCGAGCCCGGAAAGAGGCGGGTGCGGAAATCGGCACTGATGCCAAAGGCAAAGACGTCCACGTCAATCTCGTCCACAACGCGTGCAAGCTGTTCAACCTGCTCCGGAGAGTAGAACTGCGCCTCGTCGCAGATCAGGTAGTCCACGCGCAGGCCGGTGGTGCGCCGGCGTATGACTTCGTCCCAAAAATCCGTGCTGTCCAGGACCTCGACACAGTCCGTTTCGAGGCCCAGGCGGCTGGAGATGCGTGTGCCCCCGGCGCGGTCGTTGCGGCTGAACAGAAAGCCGCCACGGCCGCGGGCGCGGTGGTTGTAGTCCATCTGCAGGGCAAGGGTGGATTTTCCGCAGTCCATGGTCCCGGAAAAGAAGACGAGCTCAGCCACGCGGGGCCTTTCTGCCATCGGCCTGGAAGCACAGCAGCGGAACTTCGCGCTCGGCCTTGGTCAGCGACCCGTGCTGGCCCACTATCTCAAGGGCCGTGGGTCGGACGCGCCGGGTGTCATAGAGCGCCAGCGCGTCCCTGGCCGCGATCATGATGTCACCGATCCTGGGGACGACTTCGGCCCGGACCTCGCCGAACAGCCCTCCGGAAATCCCCTGTTCACGGGTGAAAGCCCAGATCCGGTCGCCGAAGCGGGTGCGCCACGCGTGCAGCAGCCGCTCCCGGCCGGCATCACCCTGCCCGTCCTCAAGGTAGAGGTGGACCATCCGCGGCTCACCGGCGGTGTGCCGGACTCCAGCGATGAGCTCCGGTTCTGCGGAATAGTCGATCCGCTGGGATTCGGGCACGTCGAGCATGCCGTGGTCGCCTGTGAGCAGCACCGTGGTCCCGGACGGCAGCGTGGCGTGGAGACGCCGCACGGTGGCATCAAGTTCCTCGAGCTGGTGTTCCCACTGGGCCGACTGGCAGCCGTGGCGGTGGCCGGCCTTGTCCAGCTCATTGACGTAGAAGTACATCAGCGACGATTCCGCACCGGCCATGGCCTCAGCGGCCGCCGCGGTTCTGGCGTGCGAGGTGGTGCCGGTGACGAAGCGTCCGCCCCGGAGCGCGGCCCGGGTCATCGCCGAGGTGCTGAACTGGGGCAGGCTGACCGTGGTCACGTCCACATGCCCGGCGGCCCGCTCGAACACGGTGGGGAACGGCTGCCACTGCTGCGGATCCACGCCGGCGTCCCAGTTGCCGAGCATGTTCACCACCCGGTCCTGGTCCGGATCCAGCACGTCGTAACCCACCATGCCGTGCTGCCCGGCGGGGAGACCTGTGCCGAAGCTGGCCAGCGAAGCGGCGGTGGTGGAGGGGAATGCGGAGTCCAGGGACACCGGCACCCTCCCCTGGCCGGCCTGCATCACCGAGCGCAGGAACGGGGTGTGGGCCGATTTCTGTTTCAGCAGGTTCCGGCCCAGTCCGTCCGCAAGAACGACACAGACCCGCTTGCCGGCGGGAAGGTTCAGGCGGTTTTCGAAGCCCGGAATGCCGAGGCTGGCCGCGGCGCTGGTCAGCACCTCGGCGAGGGAGCGGTGGCCGAACGCCGGGGCCGGGGGCAGCGGCGAACCCTGGGGCCCGCTCAGGGCCTGAGCCGGCGCGCCGCCGCCCGCCGGTGCGGGCAGCGGTGCTGATGACGGGACAGACAGCGGCTCGGGCACGCGGACCGGAGCCATCTCAGCGCTGATGGCCGCGGCTGAGGCGGTTTCCGAACACGCCCATCCGCGGGCGCGGCAGGCCGGGGCCCGGATGCGGGGCGGGGGCGGACGAGCCGGTGTTCACCGCGCGGAGGGCGCGGGCGAAGAGTTTGGCGTCTTGAACGGCCTGCAGACCGTCCGCTTCAGCGCTGATCCGAAGCACGATGTCTTCCTGCGCAATGGTGCCGCTGTAGCCGTGGTCCGCCTCGCACTGCGGATCCCCGCAGCTGGCGGGGCCCATGTCCAGCCGCTGCCCGCCGGACCAGGCGATGGACAAAGTCAGCTCCCGGACGGGGTCCGATGGCTTGTAGTCCTGCGGCTGGGCGTAAACGTAACTGAGCACCACCGAACGGATCTGCGCCACGGGGACCGATTCCGTGGAAACCTGCGCCACGGTCTGCTGGCCGGCGTCATCGAGCTGCTGGTCGTCCACATGGGTGATGACCAGCATGTCCTCCGTCAGCACGAGCACGGAGATGTGGCGGCGGACCTCTGCCCGGTCGAAGTGGGTCTCGAGATGAACCAGGTGCGCCACGCAGTCGCGGCCGTCCAGCGCGTCAGCGACGACGTCGGCCACCAGCCGGGGGTAGAAACCGGCCTGCTGGAGGGCCCCTTCAAGGCTGTGGCCCTGCTCACTGTGGTCATGCAGGCGGTGGGGGTGCCCGCCCTGGTGTCCGGGGGCGGACACCTGCGGCTTAGGTGTTGAAGGCTGGGAGCTCATGGTCTCCATTTTCACAGATCGGCTGGGGACTTGCTAACTGCCGGGCCGGGGCCTGTCCTCGGCAAGGCGACCGGCGCCGCGAACGGCGCGGCTAGCTCCGCATCGCACGACGGGCGCTGTCGGTGCGGCGGGCGGCGTTGGCGATCCCGACATCAGCGGAGAGGATCGAGGCGCCGTCCGGCCCGGCCAGCACCGGGTTGAACTCCACCATGGCGATCTCCGGATGGTTGTCCTTGAGCCGCGTCAGCCGGGCGGCAAGGTCTTCGAGGGCTGGAACATCCACGGCCGGCAGGCCCTGGTAGCCGAACAGTTTCCGGGAAGCCCGGGGGGCCCGGACGAAGTCGTGGACATCGGAATCGGACAGCGGAGGCACCCGGTGGGCCCAGTCATCGAGCAGGTTCACGGCGTCCCCGGCCAGTCCGAAGGAGACCACCGGACCGAGGAGCGGGTCCTCGATGGCGCGGAAGGTGCAGGCCTGCCCCACCGGCACCATGGACTGCACCTCAAGGGACGGGGAGCCGTACCGTTGCAGCGACCTGCGCATCTGCAGCACATTGCTGCGCAGCGACTCCGCGTCCTGAATGTCCAGCCGTACGCCGCCCAGGTCCAGCCGGTGCCGCAACGTCGGGTCCGTGGTCTTCAGCGCCACGGGCCAGCCCACCCGTTCTGCCGCGGCTACCGCCTCCTCCGCGGTCTCGAATCCTTCGGAGGGCACGACGTGGATGCCGTAGTGCGCCAGCAGCCTGGCGGCCGTCGCCGGGTCCAGCCGGACCAGCTGCTCGCCGCCCACGTTGTGGAGCAGCTGCTCCAGGTCCGCGCGGGCGCCGTCCGGATGGCAGCCTTCCGGCTCCACAAACAGGCCCTGGTCCCGGTGCAGCCACTGGGCATAACGCACGACGGCGGCAAGGGCTGCCACGGCGGCGCCAGGGTTCGAGTAGCAGGGAACGGAAGCCCCGGCAGACGGCTCCGCCGGTTCCTGCCCCACCATGCCCTCCACATAGACGGAAGGGTCCAGGATGCCGCTGAACGCCGCGATGACGGGCTTCCCGGCCGCAGCGGAGCATTCCGCCAACACGCCGGCGATCTTCTCCACGGTGAGTCCGTGCGCCGGGAGCAGCGCCACCACGACGGCGTGGACGTTCTCCATGGCCAGGGTCTCCTGCAGGCTCCGCCGCAGGGCCGGAAGCGCAACGGACATCCCGGTGTCCAGGTCGACGTCGGCGACGATGCGTTCCACGCCGAGCCCCTGCGCGACCGCGCTGTCCGCCACGACTTTTCCGAGCGCCCGGGAGTTGCTGAAGACGGCAATGCCCGGGCCTTTGGGCAGGGCCTGGCTGGAAACGATCTGGGCGACGTCCATGAGCTGTTCGATCGTCTCCACCGCGATGACGCCGGCCTGGCGCATCATGGCGTCCACGGCCTCAGGCGGCGCCTGGGTGGTGCGCACGGCATGGCCAGGGGGCAGGTTGAGGCCGACAGCGCCGGACTTGGCCACGATGACCGGCTTCGTCCGGGCCAGGCGCCGCGCCAGGCGGGAGAACTTGCGCGGGTTGCCGATGGATTCCAGGTAGAGCCCGACCGCCAGGGTGTCCGCGTCGTCCTCCCAGAATTGCATCATGTCGTTGCCGGAGACGTCGGCGCGGTTGCCGGCCGAGAGGAAGGTGGAAAGGCCCACCCGGCGGCGGCTCGAGGCGGCGTACAGGGACACCCCGATCGCGGCCGACTGGCTGAAGAGGCCCAGCCCGCCGCGGCGGGCGAGCGAGGGCGCCATCGAGGCGTTGAGGGACACGGCCGGGTTGGTGTTCACGATTCCCAGCGAGGCCGGCCCGATCACCCGCATGCCGTTCGAGCGGGCCTGCCGCACCAGCTCGCGCTGCCTGGCCAGTCCCCGTTCGCCGTCGTCCGCGTACCCGGCCGTGGCCACCACGATCCCCTTGACCCCGACGGCGGCGCACTCCTCGACAACCTTGGGGACCTCGTCATAGGGGACGGCGATGATCGCGAGCTTGACGGGTCCGGGAACGTCGGAAAGCCGGGCGAAGGACAGCATGCCGGCGAGTTCCAGCGCTTCCGGGTTGATTGCGGAGACCGGACCGGTAAAGCCGCCTTCGATGATGTGCTCGAGCAGCTGATAGCCCACGGTCCCCCATTTGCGGCTCGCCCCAATGACGGCCACCGAGGACGGGGCCAGCAGTTCCTGGATGCTGCGTGCCTCGGCGCGGTGTTCGCGGGACTCCATCACGGCGCGGGACCGGTCGGTGGGGTCGATGTTGAACTCCAGGCTGACCACGCCGTCGTCCAAGTGGCGGGTCACGTCATAGCCGGCGTCCGAAAACACCATGAGCATCTTGCGGTTCTCCGGAAGCACCTCGGCGCTGAATTTGCGGATACCGTTTTCGCGGGCGGCGGCGGCGAGGTGTTCGAGCAGGATGGATCCAATGCCGCGGCCCTGGTGGGCGTCGGCGATGTTGAACGCGACTTCCGCTTCTTTCGGGTCATCCAGCCGGTCGTACCGGCCGATGCCCATGATCTCCCCGCCGATGGTGATCACGAGCGCCACGCGGTCCTTGTAGTCCACTTCGGTGAAGCGCTTGAGTTCCTTGCTGGAAAGCTTGGACTTGAAAGCGAAGAACCGCATGTAGATGGACGTCTGCGACTGGCCGACGTGGAAGGCCTGGACGGCGTCGGCATCGGAGGGGTGGATGGGGCGCAGGTGAGCTGTCCCGCCGTCGCGCAGGACTACATCGGCTTCCCAATATTCCGGATATACGCCATCCGCGGGCTGATCCACCATAGGCTTAGCCTAGTCATAAACGTACGCAGTACCCGTTCAGCAACGCTCCGAAGGACCCAGCAGCCCCATGGCCCGCCGCCAAACCACGTCCCCCGCAGGGGAAGCCAGCCAGGATTTCACCGAAAACATCGTCGATATAGATGTCACTTCCGAGATGGAAGGCTCGTTCCTGGAGTACGCCTATTCAGTGATCTATTCGAGGGCACTTCCGGATGCCCGCGACGGCTTGAAGCCCGTGCAGCGGCGCATCCTGTACATGATGAGCGACATGGGCCTGCGCCC
>JAODMS010000061.1 GCA_025464925.1 Arthrobacter sp. | reverse complement strand
CCATGGTTAAGGAACACCACGTCCGCGTTTACAAGAGCGAGGAAAACCTGGCCGCGAAGACCAGCTCGCCTACAAGATTGCGAAGGTGGCCGCCGATCCCGTGGCGGTTACCGACGAAGTCACCGACATGGTGATCAACCGCGTCATCGACAACGCCTCGGTGGCCATTGCCTCGCTGAACCGGGCACCGATCATCGCCGCCCGCGCACAGGCCCTGACCCACGGCCCCAGCACCGGCGGCAAGGGCTCCAAGGTCTTCGGCATCGAAGAGCGCGTCTCCCCCGAGTGGGCCGCCTGGGCGAACGGCGTGGCGGTCCGCGAACTCGACTACCACGACACCTTCCTGGCTGCGGACTATTCGCACCCGGGCGACAACATCCCGCCCATCCTGGCCGTGGCCCAGCACGTCGGCTCCAGCGGCCAGGACCTGATCCGCGGCATCGCCACCGGCTACGAGATCCAGGTCAACCTGGTCAAGGCCATCTGCCTGCACCAGCACAAGATCGACCACGTGGCCCACCTTGGACCCTCCGCCGCCGCCGGCATCGGCACCCTGCTCGGTCTCGACGTCGAGACGATCTTCCAGTCCGTAGGCCAGGCGCTGCACACCACCACCGCCACACGGCAGTCCCGCAAGGGCGAGATCTCCACGTGGAAGGCCCATGCCCCGGCCTTCGCGGGCAAAATGGCCATCGAGGCCGCCGACCGCTCCATGCGCGGCCAGACCTCACCGGTTCCGATCTACGAAGGCGAGGACGGCGTGATCGCCTGGATGCTAGACGGCCCCGACGCGTCCTACACCGTGCCGCTGCCCGAAGCCGGCGAAGCCAAACGGGCCATCCTGGACACCTACACCAAGGAACACTCCGCCGAGTACCAGGCTCAGGCGTGGATCGACCTCGCCCGGAAGCTGCATGGCGAACACCCCCAGCTGAAGGACCCCGCCCAGGTGGAGTCCGTGCTGATCAAGACCAGCCACCACACCCACTACGTGATCGGTTCCGGCGCCAACGATCCGCAGAAGTACAGCCCCACGGCCAGCCGCGAAACCCTGGACCACTCCATCCCGTACATCTTCACTGTCGCCCTGCAGGACGGCGCCTGGCACCACGTCGATTCCTATGCCCCGGAGCGCGCTGCCCGGCCCGACACCGTGGAACTGTGGCACAAGGTCACCACGGTGGAGGATCCGGAGTGGACGCGCCGCTACCACTCCCTCGATATCGCCGAGAAGGCCTTTGGCGGTTCCGTGGAGATCACCCTGACGGACGGCACGGTGATCTCCGACCAGATCGCCGTCGCCGATGCCCACCCGCTGGGCGCCCGGCCGTTCGCCCGGGAACAGTACGTGCACAAGTTTCGCACCCTCGCCGCCGGCCTCGTCGACGAAGCCGAAATCGACCGCTTCCTCGCCGCCGCCGCACGGCTCCCCGAACTGGCAGCCGGCGAGCTCGACCAGCTCAACATCAAGGCCGCGGACGGGGTCATCGACCTCGCTGCTGCACCGAAGGGGCTTTTCTGATGCTGTACTCGAAGACCACACCGGAGCAGAAGCGGATCCGGTTCCGGGAGCTCCTGGCCTCCGGCACCATTGCGCAGTTCCCGGGCGCATTCAACCCGCTGTCGGCACGGCTGATCGAGGAGAAGGGCTTCCCGGGCGTGTACATTTCCGGCGCCGTCCTGGCCAACGACCTCGGCCTGCCGGACATCGGACTCACCACGCTGACCGAGGTGGCCGCCCGGGCAGGACAGATCGCCCGGATGACGGACCTGCCCTGCATCGTCGACGCCGATACGGGCTTCGGGGAGCCGATGAATGTGGCCCGCTCCGTCCAGGAACTCGAAAACGCGGGCCTGGCCGGCTGCCACATCGAGGACCAGTTCAATCCCAAGCGCTGCGGCCACCTGGACGGCAAGAACGTCGTGGATCTCGACACCGCCACCAAGCGCATCCGCGCGGCAGCCGACGCCCGGCGGGACCCCAACTTCCTGGTCATGGCACGGACCGACATCCGCGCGACCGAGGGGCTCAAGGCCGCCCAGGATCGCGCCAGGGCACTTGTGGAGGCCGGGGCGGACGCCATCTTCCCCGAAGCCATGAAGGACCTCGGCGAATTCCAGGCGATCCGCGACGCCGTCGACGTGCCGATCCTGGCCAATATGACCGAATTCGGCCAAAGCGCGCTTTTCACCGTGGACGAACTGGCCGGCGTCGGGGTCAATATGATCATTTATCCCGTCACGCTGCTCCGTAGTGCCATGGGCGCTGCGGAGCGTACGCTTGAATCGATCAGGGCCGACGGCACGCAGGAGGCACAGGTTGGAAGCATGCTGACCAGTGCTCGTTTGTATGACCTCGTGGATTACGAGGCCTACAACCACTTCGACACCGGAGTCTTCAATTTCCAGGTTCCCGGACAGTAACCCCGCAACAAGCTTCCGGCCCCGGCCGGCACAACAGGCGACAGGAACAAAGGAGTTTCAGCATGGCTGAACAGGACATCAAAAAGGGCCTCGCCGGCGTCGTGGTGGACTACACCGCGGTCTCGAAGGTCAACCCGGACACCAACTCGCTGCTGTACCGCGGCTACCCCGTGCAGGAGCTGGCCGCCAGGTGCAGCTTCGAGGAAGTTGCCTACCTGCTCTGGAACGGCGAACTGCCCACCCCGGAGCAGTTGGCCGAGTTCACGGCGCGGGAACGCGCCGGACGCGCCCTGGACCCGGTGGTCAAACAGGTCATCGACGCCTTGCCGACGACCTCGCACCCGATGGATGTCTGCCGGACGGCCGCCTCCGTAATGGGTGCGCGGCACGAACTCGCGGAGGACTCCTCCCGGCAGGCCAACCTGGCCAAGGCCGTGGACCTGTTCGCTGCCATGCCCGCGGTGGTGGCCTACGACCAGCGGCGCCGTCACGGGCAGCAGGTGGTGGAGCCGCGCGAGGACCTCGGCTACTCCGCCAACTTCCTCTGGATGGCGTTCGGCGAGGAGTCCGTCCCCGAAGTTGTCGACGCCTTCAACGTCTCGATGATTTTGTACGCCGAGCACTCCTTCAACGCCTCCACGTTCACGGCCCGCGTGATCACGTCCACCCTCTCGGACCTGCACTCCGCCGTGACCGGCGCCATCGGTGCGCTCAAGGGCCCGCTGCACGGCGGCGCCAACGAGGCCGTCATGCACACCTTCGACGAGATCGGCATCCGGCCGGAAGAGTCGCTGGACGAGGCCGCGGAGCGCGCCAAGGCCTGGATGGAAAATGCCCTGGCCCAGAAGAAGAAGGTCATGGGCTTCGGCCACCGCGTCTACAAGCACGGCGACTCCCGGGTGCCCACCATGAAGGCGGCCCTGGACAAGATGATTGCGCATTACGGCCGCCCTGAACTGCTCGGGCTGTACAACGGCCTGGAAACGGCGATGGACGAGGCCAAGGCGATCAAGCCGAATCTCGATTATCCGACCGGCCCCACGTACCATCTCATGGGCTTCGATACGGCCACCTTCACTCCCCTGTTTGTCGCGAGCCGCATCACCGGCTGGACGGCGCACATCATGGAGCAACTGGACGCCAACGCGCTCATCCGCCCGTTGAGCGAATACATCGGCGTCGAGGAACGGCACCTGCCGTAGCCTCCACTCAAGCAGCGGTCGACGGCGGGCCGGTCACCTTTGAAGGTGGCCGGCCCGCGCTTTTCTGCCCAGCCGGCGTTGTGCTTAACCCGGGCCGATCTTCAGCGAGGTGATCATGCGTTTGGCGTTTCGGTACTCGGCTGTCTGCATGTAGGCCTTTGCTTCCTCGACCGTGGCAAACGTCTTGGCGCCCTTGCGGTCTCCGGCCTCTCCGGCTCCGCCGACGTTGACCTGGAACACATCGGCAAAGGAGTACAGCGGCGATTCCGCGGGGCCGCTGACGACGTTGTAGAACATGCAGGACTTGCCGTTCCTCCCGGCGAGACTGCTCGTGATGCCATAGGAGGCCGTGATTCTGCCGGGTTCCTGGAGGGAACGGAAGGCAAACCGGGGTGGAATCGTGTCGGCTCCGGCGGCGTTGTAAGGCAACGCGAGCTCGACCGAATCAAGAACAGCGTAGGGAACCGCCCCCCGGCAGGTGCCGCCGATTCCGCCGGACGGCCCGTAGTGAAGGGAGGCGACGACCATACCGTCCGCATCCGAGACGTCGACGTCCACCGCCGGCGATCCAGCGGCACCCTTCGGGGCGGCGACGTTCCAGTCCGGCGGGTATTCGAAGCTGACCTTCCCGCCTGGGCTGCTAAACGTGCGCCACTCTTCGGCCGGAGGCAGGGGGGCAGGCGCCGTCGGTAGGGCTGCGGCCGTTCCGGACACAGATGCCGAGGGCGCCACGTCCGGCACGGGTGTCGCGGATAATGTCCCGGAAGCGTTCGGTGCCATCACTCCGCCGGTCGGGTTGGCCGCGGGGCCGGCGGTCAGAGGGCCCCAGTTGATGGCCGCGAGACCACCGGCGGTGACGGCCACGGCGGACAGTGTAAGGATGCCCGCGACCCGGGCACGCCGCCCCTCGAGGTTCTTGTTCCGCTCCATGTCATCCCCCACAGGTCCTGTGAATCTGAGTGTCCTGGCCGGCAGGCCGGGTGTTTCCCGCCCGCCCACGCTCCGAGACTACCTTGGCGAGGAAAAATTCTTGACGGACGCCACCGTCTGGTTGTCGTCGTTCAGGACAATGATGACGTCGAGAGTCTCTCCTGCCAACGCGGCCGGCAGCCAGTGGGCGGCGTCGTCCCACATACGGTGCAGCGGCAAGGAGGCGGCGTCGAACCATTCAGGGGTGATCTCCGCGCTTTCGGCCGGTTCGCCCTCCCACCGCCGGGTGGTGAAGAGGCGGCAGTACATGTTCCATTCCGGCCGGGCAGGAAAAATGAACTCCACGACTCCCGCGTGGTCCAGGTCTTCCTGGAGCACGACGACGCCCGCTTCCTCCCACACCTCGCGGCAGACGGCCTCGGCGTCGCTCTCGCCCGCCTCAACGTGGCCGCCGAGGCCAACGATCTTCCCCGTGCCGAACCCCGTACGCTTCAGGCCCAGCAGGACCTCGGTTGCACCCGGGACCGCATCGCGGAGCAGGAAACACAGGGTGACGGGAATCGAGGTCATGAATCCAAGGTTAGCGCCGCCGGCCGGCTAGCCCAGCGCCCGGGGATGCGCGGCGGCGTAGATCTCCCGCAGGGTATCTGCCGTCACCAGGGTGTAGACCTGCGTCGTTGTCACGGAGGCGTGCCCCAGCAGTTCCTGGACCACCCGGACGTCGGCCCCGCCTTCGAGCAGATGCGTGGCGAAGGAGTGCCGCAGCGTGTGGGGCGAGACGTCCTTCGTGATGTTGGCCTTCTCCGCGGCGGTCTTCAGGATGGTCCAGGCGCTTTGCCTGCTGATCCTGCCGCCCCGGGCGTTCAAGAAGAGGGCCGGGGTGGCCTTGCCTTTGGCGGAGAGCAACGGCCGGCCGCGGACGAGGTAGGCGTCCAGCGCGCGCACCCCAAAGGACCCCAGCGGCACCAGCCGTTCCTTCGAGCCCTTGCCGAACAGCCGGACGATTGCCGGCCCCGCCTGGCCGGTCTGCAGCGAGATGTCATCCACATCGAGGCCCACGGCTTCGCTGATGCGGGCACCGGTGGAATAGAGGAACTCGAGCAGCGCGCGGTCACGGAGGCCGGTGGCCGTTTCGGTGCCGGCGGCCTCGAGGATCCTCGTGACCTCGTCCACGCTGATGGCCTTGGGCAGCCGCTGTCCGGGCATGGGCGGGTGGACGTCGCTGGCCGGGTCGGCCGCGGTGACGCCTTCGAGCGCCCAGAATTTGTGGAGTCCGCGCACGGCGACCACCGTCCGGGCCGCGGAACGGACACCCAGGACCGATCCGCCGTCGGAACCGTCGGACAGCGCCTGGACGAAGCCCGTCACATCGTGGCGGGTGATGTCTCCGGGCTGCCGGCGCCCCGCCCGGGCCAGGTGGTTGGCGTACCGGGTCAGGTCGCGACGGTAGGCGGACAGGGTATTGGCCGCCAGTCCGCGCTCGACGCCCATGTGCTGGAGATAGTCGGTGATGGCGCGGTCGACCGCCGTCAGCGGCCGGCCGGCGGAGCTGGGGGCCTGCTTGGGGGCCAGAACGGGGGGCTCCACCGCCGGCACCTCAGGAATCAGCGGTTCCACCATCAGCGCTGGCTGGGATGGGCAGGCCACGGCGCATCGGCCGGGCGGAGTTGCTGAAAGTCATCCGTGCGGGCAGCCGCGGCGGCAAGTACGCCGACGACGGCGGACGGGTTGTGCAGGCGGCCGTCGAGCACCGCCGCGACCGCGTCGTCGAGCGGTATCCAGTGCAGTTCGATTTCGGCCTCCTCGTCGGTACGGACGTGCAGCGCATGCCCGGGCACCTCGCTCAGGCCGCGGGCCAGGTAGATGCGGATGGCCTCGCTCGAGGAGCCGGGGGAATTGAAGAAATCCACCAGCACGTTCCAGCGGCCCGCCACCAGATCCGCTTCTTCGGCTAGCTCGCGGGCCGCGCCGGCAACGAAGTCCTCGCCCTCGACGTCCAGCAGCCCGGCCGGGATCTCCCAAAGGTCCATGCCGACAGGGTGCCGGTACTGCTTGATGAGCAGCACCTCCCCGGCGTCATTCATCGGTAGCACGGCTACCGCACCGGGGTGGTCGATGTAGTCGCGGACGAGCGGTGTGCCGTCGTCGTGGAGCTGGAAGCTGTCGCTGACAACATCCCAGATCCGGCCCTCATAGACTGTCTGGGAAGACAAAAGACGGCGCGGGCTCGGCTCATCCGAAACCTTCCGTGCAGCTTGGGGGGTTTCAGACCTACCGGGCATCGCGCCGTCCTTTGATTCAGCTGGAGTTACTTGGATATTGCTGCCGACGAGGGTTCGGCGGCGTCAGCCGGAGCGCCCTCGTCAGTGTCTGCCTTGGCGGCGGCCTCCTGCTCGCCGTCGGCGACTTGCTGGTGCTCCAGGGCAGCCTTGACCAGGCCCGCGAACAGCGGGTGCGGGCGCGTGGGGCGTGAGCTCAGCTCCGGATGCGCCTGCGTGGCCACGTAGTACGGGTGGACTTCGCGGGGCAGTTCCACGTACTCCACAAGCTTGCCGTCCGGCGACGTTCCGGAGAACGACAGGCCCTTGGCGGCAATCTGCTCGCGGTACTTGTTGTTCACTTCATAGCGGTGCCGGTGGCGTTCGCTGACCGTTGTGGTGCCGTAGGTCTCGGCGACGACCGAGCCTTCATCCAGCTTCGCTTCGTACAGGCCCAGGCGCATCGTGCCGCCGAGGTCGCCCTTGCCGCCAACGATGTCCAGCTGCTCTTCCATGGTGGCGATCACCGGGTACTTGGAATCCGGCTCGAACTCGCTGGAGGAGGCGCCCTCGAGGCCGACCACGTTGCGGGCGTACTCAATCACCATGCACTGCAGGCCCAGGCAAAGGCCCAGGACCGGGAGTTTGGTTTCGCGGGCATACTTCAGGGCGCCCAGCTTTCCTTCGAGTCCGCGGATGCCGAAGCCGCCCGGCACGCAGATGGCGTCGACGCCATCCAGGGATTGCACTGCGCCTTCGTAGGTTTCGCATTCGTCGGAGGGGACCCAGCGGATCTTGACCTTCGTGTCGTTGGCGAACCCGCCGGCCCGAAGAGCCTCCGTCACGGACAGGTAGGCGTCCGGCAGATCGATGTATTTGCCCACTAGGGCGATTTCAACCTCGTGCTTGGGGTTGTGGACAGCCTCCAGCAGCTTGTCCCAGCTGGTCCAGTCGACGTCCTTGAACGGCAGGTCCAGGGCACGGACGATGTAGGAGTCCAGGCCCTGCGAGTGCAGCGTCTTGGGAATGTCATAGATGCTCGGTGCGTCGGCGGCGTTCACTACGGCCTCGATATCGACGTCGCACATGCGGCCGATCTTCTCGCGCATGGCATCGGGCACTTCGCGGTCCGAGCGGATCACGATGGCTTCGGGCTGGATGCCGATGGAACGGAGGGCAGCCACGGAGTGCTGTGTCGGTTTGGTCTTCAGTTCCTGCGACGGGCCGATGTACGGCACGAGCGAGACATGCAGGAAGAACACATTGCCGCGGCCGACGTCCTGGCGGACCTGGCGGGCGGATTCGAGGAACGGCTGTGACTCGATGTCGCCCACGGTGCCGCCGATTTCGGTGATGATGACGTCGGGAGCGTTCTTGCCCTCGGCGGGAAGCCGCATGCGGCGCTTGATTTCATCAGTGATATGCGGAATGACCTGGACGGTGTCGCCGAGGTACTCGCCCCGGCGCTCTTTGGCGATGACGGTGGAGTAGATCTGGCCGGTCGTGACGTTGGCCGAGCCTTCGAGGTTTTCGTCGAGGAAGCGCTCGTAGTGGCCGAGGTCGAGGTCCGTTTCGGCACCGTCATCGGTGACGAAGACTTCGCCGTGCTGGAAGGGGTTCATCGTGCCCGGATCCACGTTCAGATAGGGATCGAGCTTTTGCATAGTTACAGACAAACCGCGTGCCCGCAGCAGGTGGCCGAGGCTTGAAGCCGTCAGTCCTTTGCCGAGCGAGGACGCCACACCGCCGGTGACGAAGATGTGTTTGGTCGTCTTGGACGAGCCCGGAAACCGGGAATTTACACGGGAATTTGATCGCTGCACCACGGAATTCGAGCCTATCATCAATTCGGCCGGTCGAGGGCCGAATCGCCCGCTCCAAGGCATTTAGACTTCCGGGCGCCGGCCGTACGATCAAGGCCCCGCGTTCCGTTCCCTGGCGTTCAGGGCCTTGCGGCGCCCGGACTATGCCGATGTGATTGTCCTCCCAGATCTACTGCGGCAGAAGCTTGGCGTCGTCCAGCAGCTCCTGGGCGTGGGCCTGGGCTGATTCCGAGTCCTCCTGGCCGGCCAGCATGCGGGCCAGTTCGCGGACGCGCTCGGCCTCGTCCAGGAGTTGCACGTCGCTGGAGGTGAAGCCCGTCGCGGTTGCCCCGTCGGCACCCCGCACCGAGGTCTTGATCACCCGGATGTGCTGGTCCGCGAAGGCGGCCACCTGCGGCAGGTGGGTCACCACGAGCACCTGGACGTGCCGGGCGAGCATTGCCAGCCGCCGCCCGATCTCGACGGCGGCGCGGCCGCCGACGCCGGCGTCGACCTCGTCGAAGACGAAAGTGGGGACGGGGTCCACCGCGGCCAGCACCACTTCGATGGCCAGCATGACCCGGGAGAGTTCACCGCCGGACGCGCCTTTGCCCAGGGGGCGGGTGGGAGCGCCGGAGTGCGGCTGGAGCAGGAAGGAAATCTCATCCGTGCCGTGTGGGCCCAGCTGCTCGCCGGGGTCGACGTTGATGACCAGGGTGGCGTCCGCCATGGCCAGGGCCTTCAGTTCGGCACTGACGCGGGCGGAGAGCTCCTTGGCGGCCTTCTTGCGGAGCTTGCTGATGGCCGCGGCCTGCTTGCGGAGCTCGGCCTCGGCGCGGGTGACCTCGGCCTCGAGCGCCTCGATCCGGGTGGAGTCGTCCTGCAACTCCTCGAACCGTGCCCGCGCTGCCTCGGCCCAGACCAGCACTTCGTCGATGCTCGGCGCATACTTGCGCACCAGCTTCGCCAGCGCGGCCCGACGCTCCTCGATTTCCGCGAGCCGTTCCGGGCCTTCGGTATCGAGTGCGGCCTGGTAGCTGGCAAGCTCGGAGGCGATGTCGTTGAGCAAGAAGCCGACCTCGGCCAGGCGGGCAGCCGCGGAGCCGAGTTCCTCATCGTGTTCGGCGACGTGTTCCAGGGTGCGCTTGGCGGCGTCCACCAGGGTGGTCGCGTCGGCATCCTCGCCGAAATCTTCCGCGATGAGGGCCTCATGCGCCGTGGTGGCGGCGATCCGGAGTTCTTCAACGTTGGCGAGTTTGACGGCCTCGGCCTTGAGCGATTCGTCCTCCCCCGGTTGCGGGTCGACGGCGTCAATCTCGGCCAGGGCGGCTTCCAGCGATTCTGCCTCTCGCAGGCGTTCACGGGCGGCGCTGCGGAGCTCGTCCAACTCCGCCCGGCTTGCCTTCCAGTGCCCGTGCAGCTCCTGGTACGCGGCAAGCGGCCGGGCAAGAGCCTCGCCCGCGAACTTGTCGAGGGCGCCGCGCTGCGCCACCGGGCTTTTAAGCCTGATTTGGTCGGACTGTCCGTGGACCACGACGAGTGCCTCGCCGATTTCGGCAAGCACACCCACTGGTGCGGCGCGTCCGCCGAGGAACGCCCGGCTCCGCCCGTCGGCGCCCACGCTGCGGGCGAGCAGCAACTCGGCACCGCCGTCGAACTCTTCGACGTCTGCCCCGGCTTCACGCGCTCGCACGACAGCGGCGTGCCCGGCATCGAGTCGGAGCACCGCCTCCGCGGAGGCGCCTTTCGCGCCGCTGCGCACGGCGCCGGCGTCGGATCTCGCGCCGAGCAGCAGCCCGACGGCTGTGACCACCATGGTCTTGCCCGCACCGGTTTCCCCGGTGACGACGCTCAGGCCAGGGCCCAGCGGCAGGGTGGCGTCGGTGATGACACCGAGGTCCCGGATTCTCAGTTCTTCAAGCATGGCTCACTCCGCAGTCGATGGATCAGTTGCCTCGCCGGGGCCCGCGTCTCGGGGTGTGGGCAGCGGCGGCATTGGCCGGGGTGTGCGGATAACCGGCACTGGCCCCGTGTGGATGGCTCTGGTCTGCGGCACGGGGCCGCGCCAGCCCTGGATCGGAAGTTCGAACTTGCGGACCAGCCGTCCCGAGAAGGGTGTCTGGTGGGTGCGCGCCAGCCGCACGGGCGTGGCGGACCGTGTCACCTCCACACGGGCGCCGGGCGGCAGGTCCACGGAACGGCGGCCGTCGCACCACAGGACCCCCTGGGCGTCGGTCCGGTTCAGGATCTCGAGGGCGAGCCGGGACCGGGGTGAGACCACCAGAGGCTTGGCGAAGAGCGCGTGGGCGGCGATCGGCACGATCAGCAACGCCTCGACCTCCGGCCACACCACCGGGCCCCCGGCGGAGAAAGCATAGGCGGTCGAGCCGGTGGGCGTGGCCAGGACAACGCCGTCACAGCCGAACGAGGTCAGGGGGCGTTCATCCACTTCCGTGACCACCTCGATCATCCGCTCCCGGCTGCCTTTTTCGATGGCGGCCTCATTAAGCGCCCAGGTGTGCCAGATCTTCTGCCCGCGGACCCAGACCTGGACATCGATCGTCATCCGCTCTTCGACCGTGTACTGGCGGCTGGCGATCCATTCGACGGTCTGGGCGAGGTCGGCCCGCTCGCTTTCGGCCAGGAAGCCCACATGGCCGAGGTTGACCCCTAGCAGCGGCACATCGACTTCGCGCACCAGCTCCGCGGCCCGGAGGATGGTGCCGTCCCCGCCGAGCACCATGACCAGTTCGACGTCGGGCAGCTGCACATGGTCGTGAAGGACCTCCACGGGGTGGTCCAGCCGGCCGAAGAAGCGGACCATGTCCCCGAGCTCCGATTTCTGCATCACCGGTATAATGCCGTAGTCATGCAGCTGGGCGCATGCTTCCCAGGCAGCCTTGAGGGATTCCTCGCGGCCTGTGTGGGCGAGGATGAGGACGCGCCTGCTCATCGGGTTCCGCCTTCTAGTGGGTTGGCCAGATTGTTCCGAGTAACGCAGCAACGGCTGCGTCCCGCTGTTCGATCTTAGGCAGGTCTGTTCCAATCCCGCGCTTTATCCACAGAAAGTACTCGACGTTTCCGTCCTGCCCCGGCAACGGACTGCTGGCAAGACCCTTCAGCTCAAGGCCTGCATCCATGGCTGCGGCCGCGACCTTACCCACCGCGAGCCGGCGTTCCCGCTCCGAGGTGACCACCCCGGTGCGTCCCAGCCGGTCCTTGCCGATCTCAAACTGCGGCTTGACCATCAGGACCAGGTCGCCGCCCCGCTCGGTGCAGGCCGCGAGGGATGCGACCACCAGGGTCAGGGAGATGAAGGACAGGTCCGCCACGGTCAGCGCGGCGGGACCGCCGATCTCCTCCGCCGTCATGTACCGAACGTTGAGGCCTTCGTGGACGGATACCCGGGGATCGTTCCGGATCTGCGGGACCAGTTGCCCGTGCCCGACGTCCACCGCCACGACATGATCGGCACCGCGACGGAGCAGGACCTCGGTGAATCCCCCGGTGGAAGCGCCGGCGTCGAGGCACCGCTTTCCCGGGACCTGGACGGAGGGAAAGGCGTCCAGCGCTCCGGCCAGCTTGTGTCCTGCGCGGCTGACGTAGTTGTCCTCATCCGCGGCTGCCACGTCCAGCGCAGTGTCGTCCTGGATTTGGAGCGAAGCCTTCGCCAGCACTGAACCGCCGGAACTGACCTTGCCTTCGGCAATGAGGCGGGCTGCATGGGTGCGGGACCTCGCCAGCCCGCGGCTGACGAGGGTCTGGTCAAGCCTGGTCATGATGCGGCATCCCCCGTTGCATTTCTTTGGTTTGCTATGTCCTCGTTAAGGGCATCCATCAAGTCGTCATGGAGTCCCGTGTAGACCTCGCCGTGCGCGGACACGGCCATCCCGGGCAGCGCGCCAAGGCGTTCCAGCAGGGAACTGATGGCCGGATCCGTCGCTGCTGGACCCTGGCGTACTGAGCTCTGCGCTGCTGGACCGGGTGCGCCCGGCCCGCGGCTCGCGGCTTCGGGCAGCTCGGACGGGAGCGAAGGCCACGAGACCCTGGCCGGCGCTTCCTCCGTTTCCGGTACTTCCGTGGCGGTGGCGTGATTCGGCTCGGTCATGTGCCCAGTCTAGTGATCAAGCCATTCCTAGCGGTCCAGCCATTCGACAACCGGCGCCAGGGCGATGCTCGTCTCGGGATTCGCCGCCCACCAGGCCGCACATGCCGCACGCCAGGAATCAAGGTGGCCGGGATCGCCGCTGATGCGGACAGCCTGTCCGTGCACGACGGCGGAGGCCGAGCCGCTGCGGAACCGTCCGGCGTCGTGCTCCACCACAGGGTAGGGCAGGTACAGCTCCGTCAGATCCTGGATAAGGAAATCGGGGCGCTCCCGGGTCCGCGCGGCCAGGATCGATTCCCGGGTGTCGACGCCCGTGAGGACCGCCACCGTAGCAAACCCGGCGTTGTTTCCCCCGAGGATGTCAGTATCCAGGCGGTCGCCCACGACGAGCGGCCGGTCAGCGGCCAGCCGTTTGGCGGCCGTGTGGAAGAGGGGCGCCTCGGGCTTGCCCGCGACCAGCGGCGCCTGGCCGGTGGCTGCGGCCACGGCGGCCACAAGCGTTCCGTTACCCGGGGCAATGCCACGGGCCTGGGGAATGGACATGTCCGTGTTGGTCGCGACCCACAGCGCCCCGCCGGCGACGACGTACGACGCCTCCGCGAGATCCTTCCAGCCGATATCGGGGCTGAATCCCTGCACGACGGCGACAGGCTTGTCCCCTGCGCTGCGGACCGGAACAAGCCCGACGAGTTCAATTTCGTGGGCCAGGGCTGCGCTGCCGGTGATGAGCACGGGCGCTCCCGCAGGCAACCGCGAGGCCAGCAGCGCAGCGGCGGCCTGCGAGGAGCTGACCACCTGGTAATCCTCCGCCGGTGCCCCCAGCTCGCGCAGGTGTTGCGCCACCTGCGCGGGCGTCCGGGACGCGTTGTTCGTGACGTAGCCCAGGCCGACGCCGATTCCGGCGAGTCTGCGCAGTGACTCCACGGCCCCGGCGATGGCGAAGGGTCCTGCGTAGACCACGCCGTCGAGATCGGCGAGCAGGGCATCGAACGTTGAGATCAGGTCCGTACCGGCCATGCGCTTAGTCCTCGGTGCGTTCCGGCTGGTCCGACTCCGCGCCAAAGGCCGCCGCGTCGGAGGAATCGCCGTGGCCGGTCTCTTCGGCGTCCTCCCCTGCCAGAACCTCCGAGCGGTCTAGGGCGTCCTTTTCCACAGAGTCTTCATCGGACTCGGCATCGTCGGACTCAAAAAAGCCGGATTCGACATCGTCAGAGCCTGCCTCGAGGGCGTCCAAGCCTTCTCCAGCTACATGCGTTTCCGGGAGTCCGGCAACGGCCTCGGCGGTCGCCGCACGGGGGGCCTGCTCTTCAGCCGCCGCGGCGGACTGCTGGGCGCGAAGCCGGCGCTGCTGCTCTTCCTCGCGGGCTTCCTCTTCCTCATCCCAGCCGAGGTCGATGATGTCCGGATCGTCCGAGACATCGAGGCCGAGGGCGTTCTCGGCAACGACGGCCTGGCGCTGCCATTTCTCGGACTCGGCGGTGCGGCCCACTGCGGCCAGGGCATCGGCATAGGCGCGGAACAGGCGCGGGCTGTAGGAGAAGGCCCGGTTAATGTCCAGCTGGACGATCTCCAGCTCAGAGACGGCGGCGTCAAGCTGCCCCAGATCGGAACGGGCGCCGGCAGCCACGATGGCGAGCTCCGCCTTACCGGGGGCGTCGAGATCCTTGGCTTCGTCGGAGCGCGCCATGTCGAGGGCGCGGTCCGGGCGACCGAGGCCACGTTCACAGTCAGCCATGACGGGCAGATGCATATTGGAGCCGCTGATCCGCCGGTAGGTGCGGAATTCGCGCAGGGCCTCGCCGTAGTGTCCGGCGGCGTAGGCGGTCAGGCCAACGGCCTCGCGGACTGCTGCGAGGCGTCCACCTCGACGGCTGGCTGCGAGGGCATGCTGGAAAGCGAGCTCTGGCTCGTCGTCAATCAGGCGCCCGGCCATCACCAGGTGGCGTGCAACCCACTCGGCGCTGTTGTCTTCGAGCGTCTTGATCTGGTGCTGCGTTGCGCGGTCCAGTTCCTTGCCCGTGACGTCCTCGTCGATCTGGGGCGAACGCTCCCGGTCGGGGCGGTTGGCACTGCGGAGATCCCGGGCGTTCGGTACGCGCACCGGACGGTTTTCTTCGCGGTCGCGGCCAAACTGGCGTGGGCCGGAGTCGCTGCGGTCAAAACTCCTGGCCGGACGATCCTCGCGGTTGGCGAAGGGCTTCCGGTTGTCGCCGCCGCTGAAGGGCTTACGATCCCGATCGCCACCAAAGCTGCGACGCTCACCACCTTCACGCGGCGCACGGTCACCAAAGGGCTTACGATCACGATCGCCACCAAAGCTGCGACGCTCACCACCTTCACGCGGCGCACGGTCACCAAAGGGCTTACGATCACGATCGCCACCACCACCAAACGGCTTACGATCCCCATCACGCGGCGCACGGTCACCAAACGGCTTACGATCACGATCGCCACCACCACTGAACGGCTTACGATCCCCATCACGGGCCGGACGCTCACCAAACGGCTTACGATCACGATCGCCACCAAAGCTGCGACGCTCACCACCTTCACGCGGCGCACGGTCACCAAACGGCTTACGATCACGATCGTTGTAGGCCGGTCGCGCCCCGTCGGAGCCCCGGTCGTCTCGGGCGCGGAAACCGCGCGGCTCGCCACCTGAATTATTTGTTCCACGGAAAGGTGCTCCACCGGAGTTGCCCCGGCCCTTGCCGCCGCGATTGCCGTCGTTGTGCTCAGCCATGCTGGATTCCTCCTGTTGCGAGCCCCCGACTGGCGCGCTTGCAGCCGTACTACTCTAGTTGCGTTCTGCCTACAGGCGGCGGTCCGTGCGGATCGCGGCACCTCAAGGCCAGCCTCTATTGTAGTCGAGGGGGCGCGCTAAGTTTTGTCCGACTTTGCAAGCTCCTTCAAGGCGACGAGGCCATCCGCCGAGCTCCATGGAGCGTCGGGTCGCGACACAATCAGTCTGGTCAGTTTGGCGCCGTTCGCTATGACAAGAACGTACTCGGTCGAACCGCTGAGTCGGACCACGGCAAACCTGGCGGGCCCCGAAAGATCACCCACGTCGACTGCGTCCGTCATCGAGGCAAAGGGCCCCGCAGCCGCAAGTTCCTCCGCGGACTTAAACGTCGTGACCTCCACGACGACCGCATGGGTCGTCGTTCGACCGGCATCCAGCGGGTAGACGCAACTTTCGCGTCGAATGCCGGAAGGGTCGACGCTACCGGAAGATTCGCCTGGCTGGATGTCTGAGGCGGCGTCCCCCAGTACTTGTTGGATACGTTCCTGCCCAAGCACCTCGCAGGACGAAACTTCGTTCGTCGGCAGCACCGTCGAACCGTCACGAGCAGTGCTGGGAATCGGGCCTGGGCTGGTAGACGGACCCGGAACGCTGCTAGTAGACGGACTCGGAACGCTGCTGGCCGGATCTGACGTTCCCGGCCCAGCCGCCGGCGGCGCTCCGGTGCAAGCGGCCAGGCCAATACTGCCGGCAAGGAACACGGCCACCCACAGGCCCCGCTGCGGCTCAGCGGAAAACATCGTCGACGACTCCCATTACGATCTTGTCGCCCGGAACGGCCGAGCGCTGATACCTCACGATGTCAGTTTCGTTCAGGGAAATACAACCCCACGTGGGAACCCTGTTGGCATGAAGAAAAATGGCGAACCCGGCATTCATAACTATGGGTGAGTCCGGCGGCCTGTTGTAGTTAATCACCACACCCTGCCTGTAGTCGTGGGACGGCCGGGTGGCGTAGTACCACATGTTCTCGTCCGGAAATACGTCGGCGCTGGATTCAAAGTACTTGTTGTAATTAGCGTTGAGTCTTCCACCCCACCGTGAATAGCTGTTCAGCTGCCGGTAGGACAACGCTGTGCCGGGATTTCCCAACCCGAATGCCTCGGTTACGGTGAAGGCCCCTGTCGGAGAGTACTTGTTTATCGTCGGGCCGGATGCTACTCCCGGTCTTGCGAAGCCGCTTTCGCCAGCATAACCACCAACCACCCACTCCAGGCGGAAAGCGCTGCCCTCACGGACACAAGTTGTGAAGGATACGTTTGTATCCGGGTAGCCTTCGGCGATGGCGAAAGAGACGCGTGAAGCAGCGGCATCATAGCGCACGCTTCCGCGGTTCAAGGCCTCGCAGTACCCGTCGGAGCGGAGATGAAAATCGATGCCCTTCGCCGCGCTCCAGGTCAACCTGCCGTATTGGAATTCCTGCACGCACGAGCTCCCGCATCGTTCAGCCGATACTGGATAGCCCAGGGAACCGGCCTCCCAGCCGCGGCCGCCGTAGGTCCCAAGAATGGCACCCCACATTGGCTGCGCCCCGCCGAACGGGGACCAATAGATAGCCCCGCCCTGGAACCGCTGCACGCACCCGTCATTCCTAAGGCCGCACCTTTCCTGGCTCACGGGGTAGCCAAGCCGCCCTGATTCCCAGTTTAGGGTGGCCCACCGGCCAGCGATGCCAGCCGTTGTTGCATAGGCTCCGGATGCCGGGGACCAGTGTATGGCGCCGTGCTCGAACCGCTGCAGGCAGCCGTTGCCGCGCAATCCACAAATTTCCCCACTCACGGGGTATCCGAGGCGTCCTGACTCCCAGGCCATGTCACGGTAGCTAGACAGAATGGCACCCCACACCGGCTGCGCCCCGCCTGCCGGAGACCAGTAGATCGCCCCACCCTGGAAGTTCTGAACGCAGCCGTCTCCCCGAAGTCCGCAGCGCTCAGCGCTCAACGGGTACCCGAGTTGACCGCCTTCCCAGTTCAGGCTCGCCCAACGGCCAGCGATTGCAGCCCAGGTCGGATTGGCGCCGGAGGCGTTGGACCAGTGAATCGCCCCACCCTGGAAGTTCTGAACGCAGCCGTCTCCCCGAAGTCCGCAGCGCTCAGCGCTCAACGGGTATCCGAGTCGACCGGCTTCCGAGTCCAGGCTTGCCCAACGAGCAGCAATAGCAGCGCGTGTGGGATGAGCGCCCGCGTCGATTGACCAGTGGATGGCTCCGCCCGTGAAGCGTTGCATGCATCCGTCGTCCTTTAGCCCACAGGCCACCTTCGAAACCGCCTTGCCCAGTTGCCCGGTGGCACCTCCCAACGCCTTCCAGCGGGCACTGATGGCAGTCTCCCCGGCACCGAGAGCCGCCTGTGCCGTCTCCAGGGCGGGCGCCGGTACGACGTCCGCCGGCGGGGCGGCGGTAGGAGAGGGAGTCGAAGGGGACGGTGTGGCAAGCGGGCCGGGCGACGCCAGCGGTGTGGGAACCAGCGTGGCGGACGGGACCGGAGTAGCCGCGGGAGACGTCTTGGAAGAAGAGGAAGGAGAAGCCGCCGGGGACGGAGTGGTCAAAGGACCAGGCGCCGTCGAGGCAACCCCTATGGTGGCCGGGACCTCAAATCGCGTGCTTGCCGTCACGGCGGTCTGACCACCCGCAGCCGCAATGACTACAGCAAGCACAGCCGATGTGGCTAATTTCCTAGAAAATCTCATATTAAATTGGTCCCCCATACTGACGCCGCGCACGGCGAGCTATCGCTACACGATCATGAGGTTACACCAGTGTCACCGAACATACCGAACTAAAAGACGCTGGCAACGACGTTCAATATGGGGTGTTAAATGGCTCAGGCCCCGACGTGGTGTCGGGGCCTGGGCGTTTTTAAGTGTTGTCCGGCGGTGTCCTACTCTCCCACACCCTCCCGGGTGCAGTACCATCGGCGCTGTGGGTCTTAGCTTCCGGG
>JAODMS010000030.1 GCA_025464925.1 Arthrobacter sp. | reverse complement strand
TGGGTGGCATCCCGCGCGGGGTCCATGGCTGCCTCGCCTGCGACCATCTTCGCGATGGCCGCCTGCGTCTTGAACGGCTTCCCGGCGAGCATCCTGGCGGCAGCATCGTAATAGGCCAGGCGGGCCGTGTGGGTGCGGGCCTGCATGCGGGCGATCTTGAACGCGACGGCCTGGTGCTTGCCGATGTTCTGTCCGAAGGCGCTGCGTTCCTTGGCGTATTTCACCGAGTGGTCCACGCAGCCCTGGGCGGCGCCCACGGCCAGCGCGGCGATCGCGATCCGGCCCTCATCCAGGATGGACAGGAAATTGGCGTACCCTCGGCCTCGGGCGCCCAGCAGGTTGGCCTCCGGGACATGGACATCCTTCAGGGTCAGCGGGTGCGTGTCCGAGGCGTTCCAACCGACCTTGTTGTAGGCCTTCTCCGCCTTGAACCCGGGGGTGTCCGTGGGGACCAGGAGGGTGGAAATTTCCTTCTTGATGCTCCCGTCCGGGCGCTCCTCCTGGCCGGTCACGGCGGTGACGGTGACGAGGCGGGTGATGTCCGTGCCGGAGTTGGTGATGAACTCCTTGTTGCCGTTAATCACCCATTCCCCGCCTTCGAGCCGGGCGCTGGTCTTGGTGCCGCCGGCATCGGAGCCGGCTTCGGGCTCGGTGAGGCCGAAACCGGCGAGCGCCTTGCCGGAGGCCAGCAGCGGCAGCCATTCCTGCTTCTGCGCCTCGCTGCCGAAACGGTGGATGGGCATGGCGCCCAGGGAGACGCCGGCCTCGAGGGTGATCGCGACGGACTGGTCCACCCGGCCGAGCTGTTCGAGGGCGAGCGCCAGGGCGAAGTAGTCTCCGCCCATGCCGCCGAACTCTTCCGGAAAGGGCAGGCCGAACAGGCCCATGTCCGCCATCTGGGACACCACTTCATAGGGAAAGCTGTGTTCCTCGTCATGCTTGGCGGAGACCGGGGCCACCACTTCGTCGGCGAACTCGCGGACGGTGTCGCTGAGGTCCTGGTATTCCTCGCTGAGTTCAAAATTTGCCATTGGGGGGGACTCCTTTGTCTGTCCTGCTTGCCTGTACTGCGTGGCTGTGGTCTGTTACTGCGCCTGCTGCGGCGCTTGCTACTCCGCGGCCCCCAGGGCGAGGACCGCTTCCTCGATCGTGTCTTCCGCTGGGGAGGGCGTTTGGCGGGGGCCACCGGCGTGGATGGTGGCGAGCACCTGGTCCGCCTTGACGAGTTCACCGGGCACGACACTGATGTGCACGGTCCCGCCCAGCGGTGCCACCAACTGGTGTTCCATCTTCATGGCCTCCACGGACACGAGCACCTGGCCGGCCTCCACGGAGTCCCCGTTGCTGACCGGGACGGACACGACCGTACCCGGCATCGGCGAGCGCACGGCCGGGTCCGCGGCGCCTTCCTCGCGTTCGACGGCCGCGAGGACCCGGGCCAGTTTCGCTTCCCGGCTCAGCACTTCAAGCCGGCAGGACCAGCCTTCGTTGCCCAGGAAAATCTCCGTCGGGGTCGTGTTGTCGGGGTCTGGGCGGACGGGTCCCGGGGACACCGGGGCGAGCGCGTACTCCCGGGCTTCGCCGCCGAGAACCACCTCGGCGTGGTCGCGTCTGGGGAAACGAAGTAATGCGGTGCGCTGCGGCCCGCCGTCGACGCTTACCGTCGCCGTGCCCTGTCCTACCGTCCCGGACACCTCCACCGTGGATACAGCACCGTCGGGCGTTCCCAGGCTGATCCGCCGCGGGGCGTGAGCGCCTAGCCTCCAACCGTCGCGGAGGTCCCAGGGGCTTGTCCCGGCGGCCTGCGCATTCTGGTCCTGCACAGCAGCGACGTAGACGGCAGCGGCAGCCACCTCGAAGTCGGCGGCACGGCGGAAGCTGAAGTCCGGCATCTTGCGTTCGATCAGGCCGGTGTCGAGGTGCCCGGCGCGGACGTCGGCGTCGTTGATCAGCAGGCGCAGGTATTCGACGTTGGTGTCGATGCCCAGCGCGGTGTACCCGGCGAGCGCCCCGTCCAGTGTGTCGAGGGCGGCGGTGCGGTCCTCCCCCCATGCGATGACCTTGGAGATCATCGGGTCGTAGTTGGAGGAGAGCTGGAGGCCCTCGACAAGGGACGAGTCCACCCGGACCTTGCCAGCTGCGTCTCCGGGCAGTTCGTCCAGCAGCACTACGGTTCCCGTGGAGGGCAGGAAGTTCCGTTCCGGGATTTCGGCGTAGACGCGTGCCTCTACGGCATGGCCTTTGAGTTCGACGTCGTCCTGGCGGACGGTGAGTTCCTCACCGGCGGCGATCCGCACCTGCCATTCGACGAGGTCGGTTCCGGTGACCATCTCGGTGACGGGGTGTTCGACCTGCAGCCGGGTGTTCATCTCCATGAAGAAGAACTCGTCCGGCGCGTTGTCGGAGACCAGGAACTCCACGGTGCCGGCGCCGCTGTAGTTCACGCTGCGCGCCGCGTTGCAGGCGGCCTCGCCGATCCGCGCGCGGGTGGCGCCGCCGTCGTCCAGTGCCTCCAGCAGCGGCGAAGGGGCTTCCTCGATGACCTTCTGGTGGCGGCGCTGCAGCGAGCACTCGCGCTCCCCCAGATGGATGACGTTCCCGTGGTTGTCGGCCAGGACCTGGACCTCGATGTGGCGCGGCGCGAGCACGAGCCGTTCCAGGAAGAGGGTGTCGTCGCCGAAGGCGCTCGCCGCGACGCGTCGGGCGGTAGCCAGGGTGGCCGCCAGCTCCCCGGGCCGTTCCACGATGTGCATGCCCTTGCCGCCGCCGCCGGCGGAGGGCTTGATCAGCAGTGGAAAGCCGACGCCGGCCGCGGCCTCGATCAGCTGGTCGTCCGTCATCCCCGGCTCGGCGATGCCCGGTACCACCGGGACGCCGTAGCCCGCGACGTGGTTCTTGGCGCGGATCTTGTCGCCCATGACGTTGAGCGCTTCGACGCCGGGGCCGATGAAGGTGATGCCGGCGTCGGCGAGGGCGCGGGCGAAGTCGACGTTTTCGCTCAGGAAGCCGTAGCCCGGGTGGACCGCTTCGGCGCCGGTGTCGCGGCAGGCCTGAAGAATGGCCTCGATCTTGAGGTAGCTCTCGGTGGCGGCCGCCGGGCCGATCCGGACGGCGACGTCGGCCTCCCGCACGTGCCGGGCGCCGGCGTCGGCGTCAGAATAAACGGCGACCGAGCGGATGCCGAGCTCGCGGAGGGTACGGATGACGCGGCAGGCGATCTCGCCGCGGTTGGCCACCAGGACGGTGCCGAACAGGGGCTGCCTGGCCGGCGACGTGGGGTGCGGCATCGGGGAGTTAGTAGTCACTGCGGGCTCACATCCGGAAAAGGCCGAAGGAGGTCTCCGGCAGCGGGGTGCGGGAGACGACGTCGAGCGCCAGTCCCAGGACGGTGCGGGTGTCCGCCGGGTCGATCACGCCGTCGTCCCAGAGTCGGGCGGTGGAGTAGTACGGGCTGCCCTGGTCCTCGTACTGGGCCTTGATCGGGGCCTTGAAGGCTTCCTCGTCCTCGGCGGACCATTCCTCGCCGCGGGCCTCGTACTGGTCCCGCTTCACGGTGGCGAGCACGCTGGAGGCCTGGTTGCCGCCCATCACGGAAATCCGGGAGGCCGGCCACATCCAGAGGAACCGGGGCGAGTAGGCCCGCCCGCACATCGAGTAGTTGCCGGCGCCGAACGACCCGCCGATCACCACCGTCAGCTTGGGGACCCGGGCGGTGGCGACGGCGGTGACCATCTTGGCACCGTTCTTGGCGATGCCGCCCTGCTCGTAGTCCTTTCCGACCATGAAGCCGGAGAGATTCTGCAAGAAGACCAGCGGGATCCCGCGCTGGTCGCACAGTTCGATGAAGTGGGCGCCCTTGAGCGAGGACTCGCTGAAGAGCACGCCGTTGTTCGCGACGATCCCCACCGGATGGCCGTGCAGTCTCGCGAAGCCGGTGACCAGGGTGGTGCCGTAGTTCTTCTTGAATTCGTGGAAGCGGCTGCCGTCCACGAGCCGGGCGATCACCTCCCGCACGTCATACTGGGCGTTCACATCCGGAGGGACCGCGCCGTACAGCTCGTCCGGATCCGCGAGCGGTTCGACGGCGGTGTCCACCTCCCAGGCAGGGGCGGCTGGTCGGGGCAAGGTGGAGACGATGTCCCGGACGATCTGGAGGGCATGCTCATCGTTTTCGGCCAGGTGGTCGGTCACGCCGGAGATCTTCGAGTGCACGTCGCCGCCGCCGAGCTCCTCTGCCGTGACGATCTCGCCGATGGCGGCCTTCACGAGCGGCGGGCCGCCCAGGAAGATGGTGCCCTGGTTCCGGACGATGACCGTTTCATCGCTCATCGCAGGAACATAGGCGCCGCCGGCGGTGCACGAGCCCATCTCGGAGGCGATCTGCGGGATTTTGGCCGCGGACATTTTTGCCTGGTTGAAGAAGATCCGGCCGAAGTGTTCCTTGTCCGGGAAGACCTCGTCCTGCTTGGGCAGGAAGGCGCCGCCGGAGTCCACCAGGTAGATGCAGGGCAGGCGGTTCTCCAGCGCGATTTCCTGTGCCCTCAGGTGCTTCTTCACCGTCATGGGGTAATAGGTGCCGCCCTTGACGGTCGCGTCGTTGGAGATGACAAGGACCTGCCGGCCGTGGACCAGTCCGATGCCGGCGATCACACCGGCGCCGGGCGAATCGTCGTTGTACATGCCGTTGGCAGCCAGGGGGGCTATTTCCAGGAACGGGCTGCCGTCATCGAGCAGCTGGTCAATGCGTTCCCGCGGCAGGAGCTTGCCGCGGGCAACATGGCGTTGCCGGGACTTCTCCGGCCCGCCCAGCGCCGCCGTGGCGAGCCGTTCCTTCAGCTTCCGGGCCAGCCCCAGCTGCGCCTCCCGGTTCGCGGCGTAGGCGGTGCTCGTGGCGTCCACCTGGCTGGCGATTGTCTCCATTGACTGCTTCCGTTCCCGGCCCCATGCTGGAGGCCCACCTTTGCGGCGTTGCAGCCACTTGGGTTAGTACCGCATAACTGAGATTTAGGTTAGTCTCTATTAACTGTGATGTCCACCACGGAACTTTGTGGGCAGCTGGATCTTGAGATGAGGATGTGCCGGTGACCGAGCCCAGCCAGACTGCCCAGATTGGCACCCAGCGCAGCCAGGCCAAGGAGAACCGCCGGCAGGCACTGCTTTCCGCCGCCGCCGCCATGTTCGCCGCGGACGGTTTCAACCGGGTGTCGCTGGAGGATCTCGGTGCCGCGGCGGGGGTCAGCGGCCCGGCCGTTTACCGGCATTTCGCCGGCAAGCAGGCCGTCCTCGGCGCCCTGCTGTTGAGCGTCAGCCAGGAACTGCTCGACGGCGGCCGCCGGGTGGTGGCGGAGTCCGGCGGCGCCGCCGCGGCGCTGAGCGGCCTGGTCGAGTTCCATGTCGACTTTGCCCTGAGCAACCCCGACGTCATCCGGGTCCAGGACCAGGACTTCAGCAACCTCGCCCCGGACGACCAGACCGAAGTCCGCACGCTCCAGCGCAACTATGTGGAGCTCTGGGTCGAGGTGCTGGCGAGGCTGCATGCCGGCACCGAGGCCGCCGAACTGCGGATGCGCGCGCACGCTTCCTTCGGCCTGATCAACTCCACGCCCCACTCGGTCCGTACCCACGGCCGCAGGATCGCCGTCAAGCGCGCCCGCCCGCTGTTGGAGAGCATGGCCCTGGCCGCCCTGATGGCCCCGGCCACCCCTGGCCAGGACTGACACCGCCCTTGACCGCTTCTCCGCACCGCGGCGCGGTCCGGGGGCACTTTGGCGCGGACACGCCGTGAACTTAGGCCCCGCCGTCGGATTTTGCCCTCAAAGTGCCCCCGGATGGAATCAACCAGGCCCAGCACAACCCGGCACACAACACAGCTGCCGGCCGCCGAAGGGAACGACCGGCAGCCTGGTGGGCCGGGAATGCTAGACCATGGCCAGTGCCATGCCCGGGTCGGCCAGGAGGGTGCCGAGGTCCTGAAGGAACCGTGAGCCTTGCTCGCCGTCGACCAGCCGGTGGTCGAAGGAGAGGCTGAGGGTCATGACCTGGCGCAGGGCCACCTCGCCCTGGTACTCCCACGGCATCTTACGGACCGCGCCGAGGGCGAGGATGGCGGCCTCGCCGGGATTCAGGATCGGCGTGCCGGCGTCGATGCCGAAGACCCCGATGTTCGTGATGGAGATGGTTCCGCCGGCGAGGTCGGCCGGAGCGGTCTTGCCCGCGCGGGCCGTGTCGGTGAGTTCAGTCAGGGCGGTGGACAGTTCCTTCAGGGACAGCCGGTCAGCGTCCTTGATGTTCGGCACCGTCAGTCCCCGCGGAGTCGCCGCGGCAATGCCCAGGTTCACGTAGTTGAACTGGACGATCTCCTGGTTGGCCTCGTCCCACCGGGAGTTCAGCGTCGGATGGTTGCGCAGGGCGATCAGCACCACCTTGGACACCAGCGTCAGCGGTGTGAGCTTGTAGCCGGCGAAAGCACGGCTGGCCTTGAGCCGGGCGAGCAGTTCCATGGTCGCGGTGACATCGATGGTCAGGAACTCGGTGACGTGCGGCGCGGTGAAGGCGCTGGCGACCATGGCGGCGGCCGTGAACTTGCGGACGCCCTTGATCGGTGTGCGCGTTTCCCGCGCAGCCGGCTCCTCTGCCGTACCTGACGCCACGACCCCGGCAAGGTCGCGAGGTGCCACCGGCAGGTCCCCTCCACCCACGAAGTTCCGGACATCATCCCGGGTAATCAACCCGTGGTCGCCGGTGCCTGCAATGTCCTCGAGGTTGACCCCGAGGTCCTTTGCCAGTTTGCGGACCGGCGGCGTGGAGCGTGGGCGTTCGGCCGGGCGGCCTGCTGCCGGCGCGGCGGATTGAGGTGCAGCGGGCTCGACCACCGGGGCGGCCACTACGGGCTCGACCACCGGGGCGGCCACAGGGGAGGGCGCGGGCACAACGGCCGGGGACGCGAAACTGCGGACGCGGCGGGCCGGACGGCCGGAGGCTTCCAGGACGGCGCCGTACCCGACGAGGTTCGGCTCGCGCTTGGCCGCCGGACCGCCGCCCGGGTCAGCTGAGGCGGCGGCGTCGCCCTCGACTTCGAAGGACACGATCGGTTTCCCCACTTCGACCACAGTGCCCGGCTGCTCGTGCAGGGCAGTGATTACGCCGGCGAACGGGGAGGGCAACTCGACAACCGCCTTGGCTGTCTCCACCTCGGCAATGATCTGGTTGAGCGAGACAGTGTCCCCCACCCCGACCCTCCAGGCAACGATTTCCGATTCGGTGAGACCTTCGCCGAGATCCGGCAGCCTGAATTCCTTGATCATGGTGGCGGTCATCCTTCCAGCCCGCTGAGGGAGTTGGGGCGGCCAAGGGCACGGTCGACGCCGTCCAGGATCCTGTCCAGGCCCGGCAGATGGTGCATTTC
>JAODMS010000210.1 GCA_025464925.1 Arthrobacter sp. | reverse complement strand
CAGAACGAGGGCGCCGAGCATGTCCAGGGCGAGCAATGCGGCGAAAATCCGGGCCAGCACGCCGAGGATCAAGGCGATGCCGCCCACCAGTTCCAGCGTGGCGACGGCGGGGGCGGCAATCTCCGCTGCCGGAACGCCCATTTTCGTGAAGGATGCCTGCGTGCCGGCAATGGTGAATTCGTTGAACTTCTGCCAGCCGTGCGCGGCGAAGATGAATCCGATGCTGACACGCAGGACAGTCAGCGCCGTGGTGGTTAAGGTGGACTGGTTCATGGTGATTGCGCCGTTCGGATCGTTTGGGACTGTCTCTTGCATACGCGGTCCGGACTGCGTGATTAAAGCTTCTCTTCCACTGTCTCCAGTTTTTGTTGAACTGTCAACTAAATGTGACGTTCCCTTCAAGGCGCCTGAAAGCCGCTCGATTCCGTATGGACCGCGGTACCGGCAACAACGGGTTCCACCGGCCCGGCTTTTAGTTGTGCGGAGGACTCCGCCAGCCCCGAGCGGGCACAATCCGATCACTTGTCCTGGCTGGCCCGCCATTCCTTGGACTTTTTGAAAAGTGCTGTTCGTAGCGCGCAGCCGCCCGTTCATCCGACCTGTAAACCAACCACCCGTCGTCCACCTTCTGGATGCCGGCACCTTCGGCGCGTTGGCCAAGCGCTGGCCTCACGGCCAGAACTGCTTTGGACGCGAAGACAACTCCGGCAAGAAGGAGGACGGCGGCGGACACGATCAAGTACCAAACGCCCTCGGATGTCAGAAGAGGGTACTCCGTGGCCGGACGCCCCCGGAAGGGTGAGCGCGCCGTCTGGGATGAGATCGGACGATGCCCGTGAATGGATTTAGGGGATGAGGTGATCTGCCCGATAGCGGTCGAAGAGACTGGTGAAGGCATCAAGGCTTCGCCGGTATCCGGTGAAGCCGGCGACGCGGCTCTTGCTCATGTCGGTTACGACCTCCATGTTCCGGCCAAGGTCACCATCGGTGTGCCACCAAGATGCCACACGTTCAAGGCGGGACTCCGCAAGTTTCTGGGCACCGGCTATCTCCTGCCATAGCTTTTCTGATCCGGCCATTTGGACCTCCAGCGGCCTTGGCTGACCATGATAGCCCTCGGGCTGGACGTCGAAGTAGGCGGCGAGGCGCGGCCACATCCAGCGCCAACGGAACACATCGCCGTTGACTACATTGAAGGCCTCGTTTGATCCCGCCGGGTTTGTTGAAGCCCAAAACATGTGGTCCGCTAAAAGGCCGGCGTCCGTCATATCCGTGAGGCTGTTCCATTGGGCCTCGGAGCCAGGGAAAATAAATGGTCGTCCTGTCTCTTTACAGATCGTGGCCTGTACGGCCAGCGTCAATCCCATGTTCATCGCGTTTCCAACCGCGTGGCCTATGACGGTATGTGCGCGGTGTACGGACCAGGTGAAGCCCTGGTTTGCGGCCGCTGACCATAGCTCGTCTTCCTGCGCGTAGTAGAAGTTCCTGACGGAAAGGCGGGGTTCTTCTTCATGGAATGGAGTGTCCGCCATTTCTCCCGCGGCGTAGGCCTCGAAGGGGCCGAGATAGTGCTTGAGCCCAGTCATGAGGGCCACGTGTGCAACGGGTTTCCCTTCAAGGGCTGTCAGGAGATTTCGGAGCATGCCTGCGTTAACTCGAATGTTCTCCTCCTCCGTGTCCTGCCGCGCCCACGCTGTGAAGAAAACATGGGTGGGACTTTCAGAGGTCAGGCCCTCCGCCACAGATTCCGGAGAAGAGAGGTCCGCCTCAATGTAGTGAACGTTGTACCTCGGGCGACCGGCACTTCGTGACATGGCCAGTACCTGCCAGCCTTCAGCCGTCAGTTTGTCCACCAGTGCCGAACCGGCGATCCCGGATGCGCCGACAACCAGAGCGGTCCGCTTTCCTGGATCATCCGATTCTGTGGTCGATGCAGTCGATGTCATACGATTTCTCCTCGCCTTGCGGTTCAGGTGGGCAGCTAATGTTCCCGTGCCACAAGGATGTGTCAGAGTGCCATCCCTGCGTACGGCAACCGAATCATCCGTCCTAAAATTCCGCCGCATCTAGCAAAAGATGCTGCATCGCAGGTACCTAGGAGTCGGCTGAAGCAGTTCTTTCCTGGTAGAGGGTTCCGTCTCCGAGCGTTCCGTAGAGGACGTCGCAGCGGCATCCGGCCGGGGCGATGAGTGCCCGGCGGTGCGGGGGCGGAGCATCCGTCGGCGCCGAGGTCCGCTAGCGACGGCGGTCCCTCAGCCCTGCTGCCGGGCTGTCCACTCCTCCGCGCGCATGGCCGCGATCACGCCGCCATCGATCAAGAGGTCCGCCCCTGTGATGAAGCTTTGCTCTGGCCCGAGCAGGAGGGCCGCCGCGTCGGCGACGTCGGTGGGCGTACCGATGCGCTGGGACGCCGATGTCTCGATCATGTGGCGGTATCCCTCCGCGTTGGGGCCGGACATCTCTTCCTGAGCCAACGGGGTGGAGATGATGCCGGGGCTCAGGGAGTTGACGCGGGCTTGGCGCTCTCCCCAGATGACCGCCGCTGCCTGTACGCGCAGCGCGTTGGCCCGCTTGGCCAGTATGTAGGCCTCGCGGGAATCGCCGACCAGCTCAGCTGCCAGGAACGGCAGAGCGAGCAAATCCGAGGCGGGTGTGAAGGCCAGGGCGAACTCCGCGTCACGCGGGTAGCCTTCGCCCATGTAGCCGGCCATGCTGGAGATTACGACGCCGGCGCCACCGGGGGCGATGACGCGACCGAATTCTTCCAGGACGAACGCGGTGCCCAGTAAGTCAACGTGCAGGACCCGCGCTGTCGTCGCCTGAATGGGCGACACACCCGCGGCATGCACGACCCGCGTCACGGGTCCCAATGCGGCGGCGGCATCGGCGAGGGCGGCCACCCCATCACGATCCGAGACGTCGGTGACCTGCGTGCTCACCTCATAGCCTTCGTCGCGCAGCTGCCCGGCGACGGTATTCAGCGCCGTCTCGTTGTAATCAGCGAGCAGGACCATGCGGCCGACGCCGGCGCGGCGTACGATCGCCAGGCCAATGCTGCCCGTGCCTATGAGGACCGCAATTTCCTTGTTCATGTTCTGTCTTCCCTTCAGTAGGATCTCGGGGTTTTTCCCGCGCAGCTCTCGTTGCCGTGGTGCCGGAGGGAGTTGCTGCTGATACAGGTACCGGCTGACCACCCCACAGTGTCTCGTCAGCCGGTCGGCTGGCGTGACTCTGCCAACTTTCCAGCTCGCGTCTCACCACCGGCGACAAGCTGCCGGAGCAGGTGTGGAGGTTCACCAACTGGTCATGCTGCGCGTTTACGGTGTCCTTCTTATGGTGGCTTCGGCCTTAATGCGTGCGAGGGCGGCGTTGAATCCTTCGGGTGTACCGCTGGAACCGGCGATCCGAGCGACCTTTACCTCGTCGATGTCCCGGCCGACGACGACAGCGGGGACCGCGGCCGCGAAGCGGTTCTGCAGATCCAGAGAGGTCGGGTCGGTGGCATGCGGGGCGACGGTGACGTCGGTGATGATGTCGTCGGCAAGGGTAACGGTCACCCCGATGGAGGAGGGAAGGCTGCCGTATGGGCCGTCGGCACGGTATTGGCCGTCGGCATAGTCCGACCCTGAAACCGGCGGCACCGGCCCGGCGGCGTTCTCGGCGGTCGGGGTGCAGGCGGCGAGGGCGGCCGCCACCGCGATGCCGGCAGCGGCGGCGGGGACGAGGTTTTTGATTGGGTAAGGCATTGATTCCGCTTTCGGACAGCTCACAGAGGATTGCGGTGATGAACGGGGAGGTGTCAGCGCATCAGTCGGAGAGGGAAGCAGGGGCGGGGAGTTCGCTGGTGGTGGTCGCGGCCCAGCTGGCGAGCAGTTTCAGGCGCTCGTCACTTGCCGAGCCGGATTCGGCGGTGTAGGCGAACATGGTCCAGCCGGGGTTGGCTGGCAGCTCCATCGCTTCGTAGCTGAGTTCGAGGTCTCCGACGACGGGGTGGTGGATGCGTTTGAGGCCGGTCCGGTGGAACCGGACGTTGTGGGCGGCCCAGCGGGTGCGGAACTCCTCGCTGCGGGTCGCGAGCTCCCCGACCAGGTCACTGAGGCCCTTGTCGTGCGGCTTCCGGCCGGCGTAGCCGCGCAG
The DNA here is from genome assembly GCA_025464925.1 of Arthrobacter sp. The sequence continues at coordinate 4,217 of JAODMS010000210.1, read as the reverse complement.
GACGGCGACGACATCGTTGGCGTTCTGTTCCCAGTCCGGGAAGAAGCTGGGTGCTTCGGGGTTGAGGAACATAAAGCGGGCCGTGTTCGCCGGTTGAACGCGGTCGACGAGAACCGGGGCGTAGAGGGCGCGGCCGAGGGCGTTGGCGGCGATGAAGTCCATGCGTTCGTTGCGCACCCAGGTCGGGGCGCCGGTGATGGCGTCCAGAAACCGTTGCAGGCTGGGGCGCAGTTCCGACGGCTTGGCTGCACGCCTGCGGCGGGCCGGGCTGGGCTGGGCGGCGCGGGCGAGGGCGAACAGGTGTGCGGTTTCGGCTTCGTCCAGCCGCAGGGCGTGGGCAATGGAGTCGAGCACCTCATCGGACACCCCGGTGAGGTTCCCGCGTTCCAGCCGGGCGTAGTAGTCGACGCTGACCGCGGCCAAGGTCGCGACTTCCTCCCGGCGCAGCCCCGGCACCCGGCGGTTGCCCCCGACGATCAGATTCACCTGCTGCGGTGTCACCTTGGCCCGGCGGGAACGCAGGAACTCACTCACATCATTTCGACTGTCCATGCTTTCAGGCTACGGCCGGTAAAGGAACCACGGGAGGGCCTGCCAGACCACCCTTCAGTCCGGACGCCCGGACTGAAGGGTGGTCTGGCAGTACAGGGAACAGCAGGCACTCCCGCGGTGCCTTCCGGGGTGGTCAGCTTGATAAAGCAGGCGATTAGAAGGCTGCCGTCGATCCTCCAAGCGAGAAGGACATTCGTGAACACCACCACGGCCGCGCCGGCCACCCGGGTCCGCCCGAGGGCGATCCTGGCGATCATCCTCGTCAGCTACTTCATGATCATCCTGGACAACTCGATCATCTTCACCGGCCTGCCCCGGCTCCAGGCCGAGATGAACCTGTCCGCGACCGGGCTGTCCTGGGTGCAGAACGCCTACACCCTGGTGTTCGGCGGCCTGCTGCTGCTAGGTGCCCGCCTCGGCGACATCCTGGGCCGGCGCAGGGTGTTCATCGCAGGCCTCACGGTCTTCGCCTTCGCCTCCCTCCTGATCGGGGTGGCCCCAAATGACTGGTGGCTCATCGCCGCCCGGGCACTCCAGGGGACCGGCGCCGCCGTCGTCGCGCCCTCGGCCCTGTCGCTGCTGACGGTGACGTTCGCCGCGGGCCGGGAACGCACCCGCGCCGTCGCTTCCTATGGCGCGGTCGCGGGGATCGGCGCCAGCCTGGGCCTCCTCGTCGGCGGAGCCCTCACCGAATGGGTCTCCTGGCGGGCCGGGTTCTACCTCAACGTGCCGATCGGTATCGCCATGGTCATCGCCGCGGTCAAATTCATCCCGGAGTCCCCCCGGGCCGCCGGGCGCTTCGACGTCCTCGGTGCCGTTTGCTCGACCCTGGGCGTGGGGGCCCTCGTCTTCGCCATCGTCCACTCCACCGACGCCGGCTGGGCCGCACCCGAAACGGTCACCGCCCTGGTCGCGGCCGTCGTGCTGCTGACCCTGCTGGTGGTCAACGAGCGGAGGGTGCAGCAGCCGATCATGCCGCTGCACCTGTTCGCCAGCCGGGAACGTGCCGGTGCCTACACCGCCCGGCTCCTCTTTGCCGGCACCATGATCGGCTTCTTCTTCTTCACCACCCAGTTCCTGCAAGGGGTCTACGGCTACAACCCGTTACAGGCCGGCGTCGCCTTCTTCCCCATGACGGTCGTGAACTTCTTCGTCGCACTGGCCGTCCCGCGGCTCACGCACCGCTTCGGCAACGCTGCGTTACTGGCCGCCGGGCTCGCCCTGGCCCTCGCCGGGATGACCTGGCTGTCCACCATCACCGCCGCGACGCCGTACCTCACCGGCGTCGCGCTCCCGCTGGTGCTCATCGGTATCGGTCAGGGCATCGCCTTCGCCCCGCTCACAGCGGCCGGCATCGCGGGAGTCGGCGCCAAAGACGCCGGAGCCGCCTCCGGCCTGGTCAACACCTCACACCAGCTCGGCAGCGCCCTCGGAGTCGGTGTCCTGGTCGCCCTCTCGGCCAACGCCGGCTCACTCGCCGGCAGCGTGGCCATCGCCTACACCGGCGGGTCCGTTCTGCTGGCCGCCGCGCTGCTGGCAGTACTGGTCCTCATCGTCCCCGCGGAACGCGCCGCCCGCCGCACCGCCAGAACCATGTCCGGCCAGCCGGGCCCCGCCCGCTCCGTTCTCCTAAACACCCCCGACTGAAGGACACCCATGGAATACACACGTCTAGGCAGCTCCGGCCTGAAGGTCAGCCGCATCGCGCTCGGCTGCATGAGTTTCGGAGCCCCCGGCACAGGACGCGACTGGACCCTGGATGACGACGCCGCGGAACCTATCTTCCGGCAGGCCCTCGAGCTCGGCATCACATTTTGGGACACCGCCAACGTCTACGGCCAGGGCACCTCAGAGGAGATCGTTGGACGGGCGGTCCGCAAGTACAGCAGCCGTGAGGACGTCGTCCTGGCCACTAAGCTGTTCTGGCCGATGCACAAAGGTCCTGGCGGCTCCGGGCTCTCCCGCAAAGCAATCCTTGAACAGACCGACGCATCCCTCCGCCGGTTGGACACCGACTACATCGATCTGTTGCAGATCCACCGCTTCGACCCCCAAACTCCGGTCGAAGAGACGATGGACGCCCTGCACGACGTGGTCAAAGCCGGCAAGGTCCGCTACCTCGGTGCCTCATCGATGTGGGCATGGCAGTTCGCCAAATTGCAGCACACCGCCGAGAAAAACGGATGGACAAAGTTCATCTCGATGCAGGACCAGTACAGTCTCACCCACCGTGAAGAAGAACGCGAAATGTTCGCCCTGCTCGCCGACCAGGGCGTCGGGAGTATCCCGTGGAGCCCCCTCAACGCCGGCCTGAACGCCCGCCCCTGGGGGCTGCAGAGCACCACCCGCGCGAACAGCAACCCGTCAACGGACAGGTTCGGCAACCCTTTGTGGCTCGACAGCGACAAAGCCATCATCGACGCAACCGAACGCATCGCCAAGGACCGCGACGTATCCATGGCGCAAATCGCGTTGGCATGGGTGCTCAGGAGCCCCGTCGTCGGCTCAGTGCTCTCCGGCGCAACCAAGCCCCACCACCTCAGTGACGCCGTGGCCGCCCTCGACATCCACCTCACGGGCGACGAAATCCGCTCGCTCGCAGAACCATATGTACCGCGCACGCCCACGTACTTCGCCTGAGCAAGCAGTCATTGCAGCTGCTCGGGCGCACACTCGTTCGGCGGGAGCACTCCCGACACAACAACCAAATCTGATGGAGTAACTCCATGACCACAGCAATGCCACAACGCGTCCTACTCATCGGCGCGACCGGCGGGACCGGGCGTCTGGCCGCTGCCGCCGCGGTCCGGCACGGACTCGAGGTTCGTGCCCTCGCCCGGAACCCCCAGCGGGCGCGGACGAGTCTTCCCGGCGTCGAAATCGTCCGGGGCGACCTCGAAGACCCGGCCAGCCTCACGGCAGCCGTTCAGGACGTCGACGCAATCCTCTTCACCCACGGCTCGGACAGCGACGGACGCTCCGACTCGGCCAGGCGCATAGACTATGGAGGTGTCGCCAACACGCTGCGCGCGCTGGACGGGCGGCGTCCAAGGATAGCGTTGATGACGTCGATCAACGTCACCCGAAGTGACAACGGCGCCTACCAGGACCTGCTGGACTGGAAGCGCCGGTCGGAGCGGCTCGTCAGGCTCAGCGGCGCCCCCTACACGATCATCCGCCCGAGCTGGTTCGACCCGGGCGCGGGGAAGCGTCTCGTGATCGAACAGGGCGACACCGGCTCGGGCGCCGTCAGCCGCGAACAGGTCGCGGAAACCCTCATCCGCAGCCTGCTGACCGACGAAGCGGTGGGCAAGACCTTCGAGCTCTACGCCACCGCCGGCGCGGTCACCACAGACTGGACGGGGCTGTTCGACACCGCTGTCCCCGACGCCGCCGGCGCCCTGGACGGTGCCAGGGACACCGGCAACCTGCCGCTGGAGAAGGAACCCGCTCCCGTCCGCGAGGACCTGGTAAAGTTCCGCGCTTGATAACCCCCACCGACACCTATCCTCATTACCAAGAATCACAGGAGAGAAACATGCTTACCGTCAATGCTTACGCGGCCCCGTCCGCCACCGGGGACCTGGTCCCGACCACCATCGAGCGCCGCGACGTCGGCCCGCACGACGTGCTGATCGAGATCAGGTACGCCGGCATCTGCCACT
>JAODMS010000174.1 GCA_025464925.1 Arthrobacter sp. | reverse complement strand
GTGGTCGCCGAGGTCCACGAGGGCCTTCCAGTCCGCGAGGGCCTCCTCCCCGACGTTGGCCAGGCTGATCATGGCCTGCAGCCGGTTAGCCCTGCCGTCGACGCCGCCCTCCTGGAGGGTGACGAAGCAGAGCTTTCCGGTGTTGCGGATGAACACGATGCGGCCGGTCACCCCGACGACGTCCCCGGTGGTCTCATCAGCCTGCAGATGGGCGTACTTTTCGCGGATTTCCCCCAGCGAATGCGTGCGTTCAACACCCACCGGATACGCCTCGTTCCCGCGTTCGATCAGCCTCGCGCGCTTCTCCATGCGGATGCGCATCTGTTCGCTGGCGTCGGCGGGCTCGGCGGCGGTGTTTGGGGAGGGGGTGTTTTGGGAAGTCACAATCCCCAAGTTTACCGGGAGTTCTGCCCGCCTGGGTCCTGCCCGGCCGGGAAGCGTGTGGGAATAGACTCGGACTGTGGAGACGTGGACCATGGGCACCGACGACGGCGAGGGGCAACTCGAGCTGCACAGCTTTCGTCCGGCCGCAGCGCCGGCCGGCGCGCGGGTCGGTGCCGGAGCCGCATCCCCGGCGGGGCCCGGCGTCGTAGTGGTGCACGGGACCTTGGTCACCGACGCGCTCTACCGGCCCTTTGCCCGGAAACTCAGCCGCCTGCTGGGACGGCCGGTGCACTGCTACAACCGGCGGGGGCGTGCCGGATCCTCGCCCCAGCCCGCCGGCTACTCGGCGGCGACGGAAACCGCGGACCTGGCTGCGGTGCTGCGTGAGACCGGCGCAAGCGACGTCGTGGCGCACAGCTACGGCGGATTTGTGGCCCTCCAGACGGCCCGAACCGTGCCGATCCGACGCATGGTCACCTATGACGCGGCGGTGTCCCTCGCCGGGAACCTCAGCCGGCGCTGGCGGCCGGAACTGGAGAGTTCGGTGGCCGCCGGGCAGCTCGACGATGCCTGGGCGCACCTAATCCAGGGGCTCGAAACGGCGGGGCCGGTTTCCAGGCTGCCGCTGGGGGCGCTGCGCATGCTCAGCATCCTGTCCGCCCGGACGACTCTGGGCGCAGAGATGCGGAAGCTGCTGCCCACGGCCGTCGCCGAGATGCGGGCCGTGCTGGAAGCCGATGCCGATCTGGCCGAGTTCGCTGCCCTGACCACCCCCACCCTGATGCTCAGCGGCGGCTGGAGCCCGCCGTACTTCGCCGAGACCGGCCGGCAGCTTGCGGCCGCGGTCCCCGCCGTGGAGTTTGCCGTGGTTCCGGGGCAGCTGCACGAAGGCCCCATCCGGCCCGGCAACCGGCTCGTCCGGACGACAGCGCGGTTCCTCCTCGGCACAGCCGGCATCACCTCCCCGCTCCCGGGACGCCTCGGCCGCTTCTGCGGAAGCCGCTAAGCAGGCCGACCGTTCCGGAAGCAGCCGGAATCACGCAGCAACCAGGCAGGCAGCCAGCGGGCATGGTGGACTGCGCGGTTCGGGATGCTCGGCTAGGCTCGGAACATGACCCGCGAGAACATCAGAACCCCCGACGGCGGAACAATTGAGCTTTTCAGCACAGGTGAGGAACTCACCTCGGCGGGCTCCGGAGTGGTCGTCGTACCGGCCTCGATGGTGACAGCCGCCGACTACACCCGCTTCGCGCAGAAGCTCAGCGCCTCCCTCGGCAGGCCGGTCCATACGTTCAACAGACGCGGGCGCGGCTCCTCCTCTGCGCAGCCGGAGGACTACACGCTGGATGTGGACATCAGTGACCTCGATACGGTCATGAAACACACCTCCAGCACTGATGTGTTCGGACACAGCTTCGGCGGTGCGGTGGCGCTGCATGCGGCCCGCACGCTTCCGGTGGAGCGGCTGGCCGTGTACGACCCCGCCGTGTCGGTGAACCACAGCGTCACCGCGGACTGGACGGCCGAATATGAGCGTGCCACGGCGGCAGGCGACGATGACCGCGCCCTCGCCGTGCTGGTCAGAGGCCTCGAAACCGGCAGCGCCCTGTCCCGGATGCCGCTGTCTATGCTGACCCTGGCCAACAAGCTGACCGCCGGAACACCGATCGGCAAGCAGTTGCGCGAGCTCATGCAGACCGGCGTCCGTGAGATCAAGGCCATCATCGGCGCCGACATGCCGGCCGAACCGTTCTTGGAACTGCCGTTGGAGACGCTGATCGTGGTGGGCGAGAAGAGCCCCGCCTACTTCGGCGTCGCCTGCGCCCAGATCCACGACGTGCTCTCCGGCTCCAGCTACACCATCCTGCCCGGCATGGGGCACGACGGCGTCAACCGGGCTCCGGACAAACTCATCACCGAGCTAAGCGAGTTCTTCGCCGGCTGAGCCGCCCGTCTCCTAGTGCGCTGCCGCAGCAGGCTGTTCCGCTCCCGCGGTCTTGCGCATCATGGTGGACAGCACGACGGCGGCGAGCGCTATGACGGCCGCCGTCAGGAACGCCGCATGCATGCCGGCGATCATTCCGGAGGCCGCGGACACGACGGCGTAGATCGAGACCAGCAGGGCCGTCCCGGCGGCGCCGGACACCTGCTGCAGGGTGCTCATCATGGCCGAGCCGTGTGAATAAAGATGCGGCGGCAGCGGATTCAGCCCGGTGGTGAAGGCCGGGGTGAACAGCAGCGCCAGCCCCAGGCTCAGGCCCACGTGCAGCACGACGATCCACCAGACCGGCGTGTCCGCGTCAAGCAGGGAGAACTGGAACAGGGCCACCACCAGCAGGGACGAGCCCGTGACAGTCAGGGGCAGCGGGCCGACCTTGTCGAAGAGCCGGCCGATCACCGGGCCCAGCAGTCCCATGGCGAGGCCTCCGGGCAGCAGGGTCAGGCCGGTCTCCAGGGATTTCAGCCCGCGGATTTCCTGCAGGTACAGGGGCAGGAGGATCACCGCGCCGAACAGGGCGATCATGGCAACCACCAGCAGCAGTACGGACACCGTGAACATCCGGAAGTTGAACGCGCGCAAATCCAGCAGGGGTGCCTCGGACTTCTGCAGCTTCAACTGCCGGAGTACGAACGCCAGCATGGCGACCGCGCCCACGGCCAGTGCTACCAGGGCCGGGGAACCGGGACCGCCCTGGCCGCCGCCGACCTGGCTCAGTCCGTACACCAGGCCGCCGAACGCAGGAACCGTCAGCAGCACGGACAGGGCATCAAGCCGGGTCTTCTCCGTTTCGCCGATGTTGGTCAGGTACTTGGCGCCGATGGCGAACGCGGCAAGGGCGATCGGCAGGACAAAAACGAACATGAAACGCCACGAGAAGTGTTCAAGGATCAGGCCGGAAACCGTGGGGCCCATGGCCGGTGCCACCGAGATGGCGATGCTCACGTTCCCCATCACGGCGCCGCGGCGGGAGACCGGAACCAGGGTCAGGATGGTTGTCATCAGGAGGGGCAGCATGATTGCCGTGCCGCCGGCCTGGACAATGCGGCCGAGCAGGAGGATTTCGTACCCCGGAGCCACGGCGGCGAGGAGCGTGCCGCCGGAGAACAGGCCCATGGCCAGCATGAACACGGCCCGGGTGGAGAGCCGTTGCAGGATGAAGCCCGTCGTGGGGATCACTATGGCCATGGTGAGCATAAAGCCCGTGGACAGCCACTGCACGGTGGAGGCGTCCACCCTGAGATCCACCATCAGCCGCTGCAGGGCGACGTTCATGATGGTTTCGTTGAGGATTACGACGAACGTGGCGACCAGCAAGGTGACGATGATGGTGACGGATTCGCGGGACATTTTCGCCGGCGGCGGCGCTGTCGGCGTCCCCGCTGCAGCTTGAGGGTGCGCGGTGGGAGCCTGCGCTTGATCGCCAGAGGCGTTCGAAGAGACGTCTGTTGACATGGGGGTTCCCTCGGGGAGTTTGAAGTGGGGTCCGGCGAGCGTCGTCGCTGCTGCAGGTTCCAACAGTGTATTCCCAGGGGTAATTCCCGTCGATGGACAAGAACCGGGTTTTTGTCCTCAGGAGCTCAGCGGCATGTTGTCGATCAGGCGGACCGGTCCGACTCTCGCAGCGATGATGGCCAGCCCTTCGCCGCGGAACGGGGTCTGCCTGCAGTTCTCCGCCAGCGGCTCGAGGGTGCGCGGATCCACGACGTCGAAGTAGTCCAGCTCCACGAGCGGCTGCGATTCGACGAGCGCCTGCGCGGAATCCAGGTCGAGGGGCTCGTGCGCGTCGGCCCGCTGCCCGATCAGCCGCAGGGCACGGGAGAGCACCAGCGCGGCCTGGCGCTCCTCGGCTGAGAGGAAGCGGTTGCGGCTGGACAGTGCGAGGCCGTCATCGGAGCGCACGATCGGCACGGGCACGATGTCCACCGGGAAGTTCAGGTCCTCCACCATGCGCGTGACCAAGGCCAACTGCTGGGCATCCTTCTGGCCGAAATACGCCCGGTACGCCGGAAGGCCAGCGCCGGACCGTCCTTCGGCGGAGAATCCAGTCCCTGGCATTCCGTAGTGGAGCAGCTTCGCCACCACGGTCAGAGCGCCGTCGAAGTGTCCCGGCCGGGATGCGCCCTCCCACTTTCCGCCCAGCGGCCCGGCGCTGACCCGCACCAGGGGTTCTCCGTTGGGGTAGACCTCCTGCACCGAGGGCGCGAACACCAGGTCCACGCCTTCGGCGTCGAGGAGTGCCATGTCCGCTTCCAGCGTCCGGGGGTACCGTTCCAGGTCCGCGGCCTCACCGAACTGCAGCGGGTTGACGAAGATGCTGGCCACCACCACGTCATTCTGCGCGACGGCGGTCCGCGCCAGCCGGGCGTGGCCTTCGTGCAGGGCACCCATGGTGGGAACCAGCCCCTGTGATGCGCCGCGTTTCTGCGCGAGCAGGCGTGCGCTTTCGGCGCGGAGCTGGTCTGCACTGGTCACGAGTTGGATAGCCAATGTCATGGTCCTTCCGGGGGTTGCGCCCCTTCATTGTCGATAGTCACCGTCGGAATCACCGCCGGGTTCCGGGCCTTCGAGCGCATGCCGAATGCCGTCAAGTTGTTCCGGTTTCAGCAATCCGCGGCTTCCTGCCCTGCGGGCCGTCGCCCTGGCCATGGCCAGGTAGGCCTGCAGAATATCGCCGCCAGAACCGCCGTCGTGCTCCCGGAGGGCCTCCGCGTGCGCCGCCACAGTCCCCACGTCGCCGCGGGCCACCGGGCCCGTGAGGGCCGCTTCCCCCGAGGCGAGGGCGTTTTCCAGGCTGGCGCGCAGCAGCGGTCCCAGCATGCGCTCCGGGACGTCGACGCCGACGTCCCGGAGCAGCTGCGAGACCTGCGCCACGAGGGTCACCAGGTGGTTCGAGCCATGCGCGAGGGCCGCGTGATAGAGCACGCGGTCGGCTTCGGCAATGGCTACGGGCTCGGCACCCATCTCCACCACCAGGGCCTGGGCGATGGGCAGCATCGCGGCGTCCGCCGTGACGCCGAAGGTGGAATCCAGCAGCCTCGTCAGGTCCAGGCTCATGCCGGTGAACGTCATGGCCGGGTGCA
>JAODMS010000167.1 GCA_025464925.1 Arthrobacter sp. | reverse complement strand
CCGACAACTCAACGCCGCCCTGCACCGCATCGCCATCACCCAGGCCCGGCTCGACGGACTCGGACAGGCCTACTACCGCAAACGCCTCTCCTCCGGAAACAGCAAGCCCGAAGCCCTGCGCTGCCTGGAACGACGACTCGCCCGCATAGTCTTCAATCACCTGACAACCGACCATCAAGCACGCAGCGCGACTCGCATACCCGCGGCCGCTTGACATAGGAGAAACGCATGCCACGCGCAATCTCCAACGACGGTACTGGGCGCTATCTGGTGACGACAGCTACGGGGAGCCAGTACGTCATCAATCTCGACGACCGCACCGTCTCACGGAAGATGGCGGCGACCGCGCCGTTAGCGGACTTCTTAGAAGCTGGATTCTCCCAGCTTTGAGGTCGGGGGCTCTGCGCTCTTCTGGGTCCAGGTGCGCAATGATCACATCCCCACCTCACGGACGACCTCATCTGTGGACCGTATCGAACCACTCGATTAGCGTTCCCGCTGCCTGCATCCCGAAAAGTGCGCTGGCACCAACTCCCTGGGTGTAGATGGACAGGCCAGTTGGTCCAAGGGACCATTCCCCTGTACCCCCTGACGCGCTCCCAAGAGCCTTTGCGAGCCGCGCTATGGACAAACCACATGGTCCTTTTCAATAGGTGCCGGGCCCAGGCCATGAAGGGTGCTTCGAAGTCAACAAAAAGGCGGCCGACAAGGAACAAATCGGGGTGTCCGTAAACCCGCTCGGCCCCCTTGGACAAAATGCCCGGCTGCCTTACAGCAGCAGGAACTCAAATACCTGTTCGGCCATATCCCGGTGGGTCGATTAGTGGTTCTCGATCACGTCGCCGATGAGGCGGAAGCACCGCGCCAGGGGGACGCCGAGGCCGCCGGCGACCTGCGGGAGCCGCTCTCTGGTCTCCTTGCTGTAGTCGAGGTTCCGTGGCGGCAGCTCGGTCTCGCCAAAATGGGCGCAAGTTCAACTGCCTGGTCGATCTCGCGGTATGCGTGCATGCAGTCCTGCAGGCCTTTGGTGATGGGCAAGTCGCTCGGCTCGATGATGTCGCGGCCGTTTGCCTTAGCCGCGGCTTCCGCCCGCACGTGCTGTTTGTAGGTTCTGCCGCTGGTGAAGTCGCAAAATGCGCCGGAGGTCATCCTTGTCGATGTGCAGGCTGGCCGCTTGACGGAAGAATCGTTTGAACTGAGGTACGCCCATGATGTCCATGGCAGTTCTCCTGACGTGGTGTGGATGGACGGGGCATGTGCACCCGGAATGGAGATCCGAAGGGGCCGCCTAGGTGTTCTTCCCACGGAGATTGTGAGCGTGGCCTGAAGTAAAAAGGCGAGGGCCTCCGGTATCGATTGGGTTACCACACTCAATTGATGCCACGGAGACCCTCAGGTCTTACGTTACCCATGCCAACGCGGTGCTGACACCGGAAGGCCGCCTGAAGCTCGTCCGGCTCGTCCTCGAAGACGGCTGGACGCAGGCCCGCGTCGCGGAGCGACTCCAGGTCTCCCGGGCAACGGTATCCAGGTGGGTCACCCGTTTCAGGACCCAGGGCCTGTCCGGCCTGAACGACAGGTCATCACGTCCGAAGCGTTCGCCAATGCGGACGGCCCGGCACACGGAACGGCGGATCATCGCGTTGCGTTTCAGCCGCCGCTGGGGGCCACACCGCATCGGGTATCACTTGGGCCTGCCGCAATCGACCGTGTCGAAAGTCCTGAACCGGTACCGCATGCCGCTTCTGGGGCATCTGGACATGAACACCGGCCTTCCCATCCGTAAACCCGCCCCGGTCCGCTACGAACGCGCCCAGCCGGGAGAGCCCGTGCACGTCGACGTGAAGAAACCGGGCAGAATCCCCGAAGGCGGCGGGCACCGGACTCTGGGCACCGCGGTATCAGGAACAAGAAGAAGCAGGTGCCCTCGGCTACTCCTTCCTGCATTCGGCCATCGATGACCACTCCCGCGTCGCTTACTCGGAGATCCTCCCCGACGAGAAACAGCAGACCGCAGCCGCGTTCTGGGTGCGGGCCAGCGCGTTCTACGCCTCCCAGGGCATCACCAGGCTGCGAGTCATGACCGATAACGGCAGTTCACGCTGCTTCAATGACGCCCTCGGTCAGGCCATGCACAAATACACCCGCACCTACCGGCCACAGACGAACGGCAAGATTGAGCGCTTCCACCGCACCCTGGCCGCCGAGTGGGCCTACGCCCGCCACTACACCTCCGACCAGGCCAGGGCCGGCACCTACCAGGCCTGGATCCACGGCTACAATCACCACAGACCCCATACCGGCATCGGCGGCAACTCACCCATCGACCGCATTCACAACGTCAATGGGAAGAACACCTAGATCACCTCGAGCACGTGTTTGTGGGTGGGCGGGGGATGGGCGCGATCCAGGTCAGCCAGGTCGCGGGGCGTGAGCCGAACGTCGAGGGCTCGGTGGCATTCCTGGACATGGTGTGGGCTTGAGGCTTTTGGAATCGCCAGAACGAGCGGCTGCCTGAGCACCCAGGCGAGGGCGATCTGCGCGGGGCTGGCGCCGTGTTCCGTTGCGATGCGGACCAGCACGGGATCGTCCAGCATTCGACCCTGCTCCAGGGGCGAGTACGCCATCACCGGGATGCCCCTCCCGACGCAGCGGGGCAACAGATCGAACTCGATGCCCCGGCGAGTCA
>JAODMS010000131.1 GCA_025464925.1 Arthrobacter sp. | reverse complement strand
TCGGAGAAGAACAGCGCGGCCGAGGCCGGATCCACCCGCTACTACAAAGTCCAGCTGGCCCCGGGGGAGCGGGCCCACGCCGCCGCGACACTTCTGGTCCCGCGCCGTGGCGAAACGGACACCTCGGGCACGGCCTTCCTTTCGGTGTCCTTCGTGGACGCGCAAGACAAGGCGTGCCTCATCCAGGACGCCGAGCACGCCAACTCCAACCAGTCCTTCCTTTTTCCGCCGACGGCAGCCCTCAGCACGCCCGCCCTTGGCGAGGATGCGGGCGACAAATGCTTTGGGGCGGACGCCAAGGGTGAGGCCTTCCTGAAGGTGGAGCGGTCCGGCAGCTGGGCCTGGACCAAAGCGCTGCCCGTGGAGCTCCTGTTGGCCACCCAGCCTGCCGCCGACACCAAGGGCCTGCCGGACGCGTACCCGGCGTCACTGCCCCCAGCGGTCCCGGCATCCGGCGGCGCCGCCGCCCCGGTGGCCGGCGGCCCCAGCTACAACACCGCGACCGAGCTCAAGCCCGGCCTGTTCTCCGATTCGCTCTTGGGCGCGGAAACAAAGTTCTACAAAATTCCCGTGGGCTACGGCCAGCGGCTCAGCTTCAAGGCCACCGTGACAGCCGACGGATCCTCCGCCGGGGCGATCGGCAAAAGCCTGAACCTCGCCCTCTTCAACCCGCTGCGCCAGGAGGCTGAACTCGCCCGCGGGAGCGACAAATACATCTCGGGCAACTCGCTCGTCTACACGTTCATCGGCACCGGCGACACCCTGGCAGCCAGCATGGCGGTCCCGGTGCGCTACAACAACCGCAATTCGAAGGACGCGGGCATCGAGTTGATCGCCTACCCCGGCGGCTACTACCTGGCCGCCTCGCTCGAGGACGGTTCCACGGTGGACGTCGGCAGCGAACTGTCGTTCGACCTGGCCATCGACGTCAGCGGCGCCGCCGAGGACGGGCCGCAGTTGAACGCCACGGAAGCTTCCGCGGCGCCCTCCTTGGCGCCCTCGGAACAACCCTCGGCTGCGGCCGTCGCCGGCACCCCGCAGGCGGCGTCGACGGCGGACAGCGCCAGCCCGCTGTGGTGGGGACTGGGCATTGCCGGGCTGCTCGCAGCGGCCGCCGGCACGTTCGTGCTCCTGCGGCGCAGATCATCCAAACGGAACGTGGGATAGCCAGTTCGAGGCCCTTCCAGAGTCCGGCAGCCAGGAGGGGCGATGTAACGGACTGATAACATAGGGTCAATGCGGTCTAGGTCTGGTCAAACAAGAGTCACGCAGCTGGATGGCCTCAGGGGGCTTGCCGCCCTGGTGGTTGTTGCCTGCCACGTAGTGTCGACGCTCCCGGGAATGGGGAGCGTTGTATATGACAACCGATCCGCGGGACTCACCACTGCGGAGACGTGGGCTGTTTTCTCGCCATTGCACGTCCTCTGGAATGGCACTCCGGCTGTCCACGTCTTTTTCGTGCTCTCCGGCTTCGTCCTGGTCCTGCCGTTCACCCGGCCGGGGGCGGTCAGGACGTGGGCACAGTACTACGCCAAGCGTTTTTTCCGCCTCTACTTACCGGCCTGGGCGTCCCTGGCGGTGGCTGTTGCGTTGATGGCCATCATTCCCCGATCGGCGTCGCCGTTGCAGAGCCCTTGGGCGGACATCTATGTGATCGAGCCCAGCGTGGGCCAGGTCCTCAAGGACGGCCTGCTTCTGCTGAATGCAAGCACCATCAACACCCCGCTGTGGTCCCTCAAATGGGAAGTCGCGTTCTCCCTCCTGCTCCCGGCCTACGTCTTTCTCGCGCTCCGCTGGAGGCGCTTCTGGCACGTGAAAATCGGCCTTGCACTCCTGCTGGCCGTGGTGGGTGCCCTGCAGGACCTGGACTGGCTGTCCTTCCTCCCGATCTTCGCCATCGGGGCCGTCCTGGGCGCTGAACGTGAGCGGATCCGTGAGCTGACCCAGACCTGGCCTCGCTTCGTCTGGTTCTTCGTGGCCGCCGCGGGACTTTTCCTGGCCAACGCGGAATGGATCAGCCCCGAGCAACCGATCCCCGGTGTCGAAGCCGTTGTTACGGCGGGTGCGACGCTGATCGTCTTATTATTCGTGTCCTGCAGATCGGCCAAGAGGCTCGGTGACACGGCCGTCGCGCAATGGCTGGGACGCGTGTCCTTCAGCCTCTACCTGGTCCACCTTCCGATCATCCTGGCCGGCGTCACCTTGCTTCGATCCGTCTCGCTGCCGCTGGCGCTCGCCGTCTCCGTGGTCGCCTCGTTCGGAATCGCCGAGCTGTTCTACCGCTATGTGGAACAGCCCGCCCACCGGCTTTCGATGGCCGTGGGGCGCGTCGTGGAGCGCCGGACGCGCCAGGATCCCTGCCTGCCGGCCACCGTGGGTGACGGGACCGGCAGAGCCCGAAGCGTCGCCAGGACCGGGCCCCCTCAGTAAGCCCCCGCCCCGGCCTCCGCAACCTCCTGGTCCTGCTCAATCGTCCCGGTGGACACCCCGATAGCCCCCATGATCTTCCCGTCGCGCACCAGCGGGATGCCGCCAGGGAACACCACCAGCCGCCCGCCGTGGGCGTCGCTCAGCCCGTGGATCGGCCCGTGCGGCCGGGTGGCTTCCTGCAGGTCGCCGGTCTCGCACTGGAAGGCAATGGACGTGTACGCCTTGTTGATTGCGATGGTGATGGAGCCGATGTTCGCGCCGTCCATCCGGGCGTGGGCCTTGAGATTTCCGCCGGCGTCCACCACGGCGATGTCCATCGGCTGGCCGATCTCTGCGGCCTTTTTGGCGGCGGCGTCGATGACTTGCTGCGCCTCTTCGAGAGAGATGGTTTCCAGTACGGTTCCGTCGGCCATGGCTCTGATCCTTTTCGCTGGGGGATAGTGGGCCAACTCAAACACGGGACCCGGCTCACACAACAGGTGGGGATGACCCCCAAGCCCGCATGCGGGTTTCCCCCCGTACCCGATGCAGGAAAGCTCCCCTAGCGTGGAAGGCAGCCAACCTAGGAGGTTCCCGTGGGTGTTGTGCCCCTGAAGGAGATAGTTGATCCGGCCTTTCACGCCCGCTACGGGGTGCCGGCCATCAACATTTTCAACGACCTGACCATGGAGGCGGTCCTCGCCGCCGCCGAGGAAGCGAACTCCCCGGTCATCCTGCAGACCTCGGTCAAGACGGTCCGCAGCATCGGCTCCCGCCAGCTGTTCGACATGTGGCAGTCCCTGACCCGCGGGATACAGGTCCCGGTCACCCTGCACCTGGACCATTGCCCGGACCGGGAGGTGGTCACCGAATGCCTCAAGGCCGGCTGGAACTCCGTGCTCTTTGACGCCTCCAACCTGCCCGTGGAGGAAAACCAGCGCCAGACCATCGAAGTCGTCGCCGAGGCCCGCCGGTACGGCGCCCAGGTGGAAGGCGAGATCGAGGCGATCACCGGCGTCGAGGATGACCACGGCTCAGATAACGTCGCCCCGCAGCAGAGCCTGGAGACCGCCCTGAACTTCATTGACGCCACCGGCATCGACGTCTTCGCCCCCTCGATCGGCAACGCACATGGCAGCTACAAGGCCGCCCCCGTGCTCGACGTCGGCCGCGTCACCGAGATCGTGGAGGCCCGCAACATCCCCATCGCCCTGCACGGCGGGTCCGGGCTGAGCCCGGAGCAATTCGCGGACCTGATCGCCCGCGGCTGCGCGAAGGTCAACATCTCCACTGCCCTGAAGGAAACCTTCATGCAGTCGTCCCTGGCCTTCCTCAAGCAGGCCGAACAGAACAACAAGTGGGACCCGCCGTCGCTGTTCAAGCACACCCGCGCGGACGTTCTGACCATGGTCAACGAACTGACCAAGCAGTTCGGCAGCGCCGGCAAGGGCGGCCGCTGATGCCGGCGCTTATCTTCGACTGCGACGGCGTCCTCGCCGACACCGAACAGCACGGCCACCTGCCGGCCTTCAACCGGACCTTCGCCGATTTCAACGTCCCCGTGCAGTGGAGCGTGGAGGAGTACGCGGAAAAGGTCAAGATCGGCGGCGGCAAGGAACGGATGCGCAGCATCCTCACCCCCGACGTCGCCGCCTCCCTCGGCCTCAAGGACGACGCCGCCGTGGACCAGGCCATCCTGGCCTGGCACCAGCGCAAGACCGCCGTCTACAAGGAGCTGGTCGCATCCGGCGTTCTGCCCGCCCGGCCCGGCATCGCCCGGATCGCGCAGGAAGCGCACGACGCCGGGTGGACCCTCGCGGTGGCCTCCACCTCCGCGGAACCCGCTGTCCGCGCCGTCCTCACGCACGCCGTCGGCGACGAGCTCGCGAAGCACTTCGCCGTGTTCGCCGGAGACATCGTCCCGCAGAAGAAGCCCGCCCCGGACATCTACCTGCTCGCGCTCACGGAACTGAACCTGGACCGTGACGACGCCGTCGTGGTCGAGGACAGCGCCAACGGCCTCCGCGCCGCCCTCGGCGCCGGACTGCGCACCCTGGTTACCGTCAGCGGCTTCACCCGGGAGGAAGACTTCACCGGCGCCTCACTCGTGGTCAGCTCGCTCGGCGACCCCGCCGATGCCGGTGATGCTGCAGACCCCGGCGAGGCCGCCGAAGTGCTCGCCAATCCGGCCGGCGTCGACGTCCCCGGCGCCGTCACGCTGGCGACGCTGCAGGCGATCCTGGCCCAACCCCGGCCCGGCACCGACACCTCAACCGCCCCTTCGACCCCGACGGAGACCCCATGACCGCCACCGACCTCGCCGACGTCGAGTACGTCGTCCACACCCTCGCGCAGACCGCCGTCGACAAGGAGAAGGAGTTCGGCGACCTGGACGCCGTCGTGGGCGACGGTGACCTCGGCTACTCGCTGGCCCGCGGCTTCGAAAAGGTCCTGCAGGACTGGGACAGCTTCAAGCGCGACGACGTCGCCACCTTCCTGCAGCAGATCGCCCTGGCCATCTCCTCCCGGATCGGCGGGACCTCCGGCCCGCTCTGGGGGACCGCCTTCCTGCGCGCGTCCGCCGCCGCCAAGACGGTGGACGCGATCGACGGCGCCGCCGCCGTCGCGATGCTGCGCTCCGCCGCGGAGGGCATCATGGCCCGCGGCAACGCGAGTCTGGGGGACAAGACCCTGCTGGATGCGCTGGTTCCGGCCACCGACGAACTGGAACGCCAGCTCGCCGCCGGCGCCGGACCGGCCGAATGCCGCGCGGCGTTCGCCAAGACCGTCCGCGAATGTGCGGACGCCACCAGCGAGCTGCAGGCCCGGCGCGGCCGGGCCAGCTACAGCGGGGAACGCAGCATCGGCTCCCCGGACGCCGGCGCCGTCGCGATCGCCGTCATCACCGAACGCATCACCGCGGGCTGGGACCAGCGCTAGCGCCCGTCCGTCTTTAGTTGATCAACCTGACCATCACAACGACGTGGAGACCTCATGAAAAAGTTCGTCAACGACCCCAAGCAGTTCGTCCCCGACATGCTCGAAGGCCTGGCCCTCGCCAACCCCGACACCCTGAAATACGTCCCCGAATACAACCTGATCATGCGCGCCGACGCCCCGGACCAGAACAAGGTCTCGATCGTCCAGGGCTCCGGCTCCGGCCACGAACCCGCGCACGTCATGATCGTCGGCAAAGGCATGCTCGATGCCGCCTGCCCGGGCGACGTCTTCGCCGCCCCGCCCTTCGACTACGTCTACGAGACCACCAAGATGATGGCCTCGCCCAAGGGCGTGTTGCTGCTGGTGAACAATTACACCGGCGACAAGATGGTCTTCGACATGGCCCAGGAAATGTCCTCCGCCGAGGGCATCCAGGTCAAGACCCTCTTCATCAATGACGACGTCTCCGTGGAGGACTCCACCTACACCATCGGCCGACGCGGCGTGGCCGGGAACTTCTTCGTCATCAAGGCCGTCGCGGCCGCCGCCGAGCGCGGCGCGGACCTGGACGAGGTCATCCGGATCGGCGAGAAGGTCAACTCCGTCACGCGCAGCATGGGCGTCGCACTCACCGCCTGCACCCCGCCGGCCAAGGGCAGCCCGCTGTTCGAACTCGGCCCGGACGAGATCGAGATCGGCGTCGGCATCCACGGCGAGCCGGGCCGCCGCCGGGCCCAGATGATGAGCGCGAACGAGATCGTCGAGGAGATGCTCACCCCGATCGTGAAGGACCTGCCATTCGGCGACGGCGACCGCGTGGCCCTCATGATCAACGGCCTTGGCGGCACCCCCATCAGCGAGCTCTACCTCCTGTACGGCCAGGCCCACAAGCGCCTCGCCGAGCAGGGCATCAGCGTCGGTCGCAGCTACGTCGGTGAATACTGCACCTCCCTGGACATGGCCGGAGCGTCCATCACCCTGGTCAAGCTCGACGATGAGATCGAATCGCTGCTCATGGACCCGGCCGAGATTCCGATCCGAACTTTCTAGACACTGTTCCGGGGGATCCCCCGGGGAGCCACGTACGACGGTGAAGCCGGCCACCTTTCAGTGGCCGGCTTCACTGGCCTGAACCGGGCCCGCCCCGGGCTGGGCCAGAGGCCCAGCAGGCCGGTCCGCCCTCGCACTTGGATGCCTAACCGAACAGGTACGTCGCCTCGTCGTAGCGGCGCTGCGGGACGGTCTTGAGCTTGCCCACGGCTTCCTCGAGGCTCACCCGGACGATCTCTTCCCCGCGGGTGGCGACCATCTTTCCCCAGGCCCGGTCATGGACCGCATCGACGGCGGCGAGGCCCAGCCGGGTGGCCAGCACCCGGTCCGTGGCGCTCGGGGCACCCCCGCGCTGGATGTGCCCCAGCGTCGTGGAACGGGTCTCGATGCCCGTGCGGTCCTCGATCACGGGGGCAAGGCGCTCGCCGATCCCGCCGAGCCGGGGCCGGTTGAAGCCGTCCAGGCCGCGGTTGGCATGCGGCGCGGTCATGTCGGCGGAAATGAAACCCTCGGCCACGACTACGAGCGGGGTGCGGCCGCGCCGGAACGGGCCTTCCACCCACTCGCAGATCTCCTCCAGGCTGGCTGTCTGCTCCGGGATGAGGATGGCATGCGCGCTGGTGGCCATGCCGGCGTAGAGCGCGATCCACCCCGCGTGCCTGCCCATCACCTCGGCAATCATGCAGCGGTGGTGTGACTGCCCGGTGGTCTTGAGCCGGTCGATCGCTTCCGTGGCGATTTCAACGGCGGTGTGGAAGCCGAAGGAGAAGTCGGTCGCGGACAGATCGTTGTCCACGGTCTTGGGCACCCCGACGATGGGGATACCGGCGTCGCTGAGGATCTTCGCTGCGGCCATGGTGCCCTCGCCGCCGATCACGATCAGCGCGTCCACGCCCTCCGCCCGCAGGTTCGCCTGGACCCGCTCGACGCCGCCGCCCTCCCCGAGTGGGCTGAACCGGGAGGTACCGAGAATGGTCCCGCCGAGGTTCGCGATGCCGCGCACGCTCATCCAGTCCAGATTGATGGTGCTGCCCTCTACGAGCCCGCGCCAGCCGTCCGTGAATCCGACAAACTCGTCTCCGTGGACGCGGATCCCGCGCAGCACACAGGAGCGGATGACGGCGTTGAGCCCGGGGCAGTCGCCGCCGCTGGTCAGGATCCCGATGCGGGCCATAAGTTTGTCCCCTCCACTGTGTGAACTAGTGCTGCCGTGGTCGTCCCTGACTTCCACCCAACCAGCGAGCCGGCGTCCGCGATATGAGGATTTCCCCACCCCCGCAGAGCGGGATAACCCGCAGACGGTGTCCGAACCTCCGGTCATGGTGGTAGATTCCCACCAGACCGGCACGCCCTGGGGCCTGCGTTTCGTCAAGGAGGACGAAGAATGTCAGAAGCAGAGCCTGGATTCGACATGCTGGTCCGTAGCCTGCGCGACGTCGAGGGTGCCCAGCATAAGCTTGATTCCGTCGCCGCGCTGGCCCGTGACCTCGCCGGACGGTTCGAGCTGCAGCCGCTGCTGGGCCGGATCCTGGGCCACGCGACCTCCCTGCTGGGCTGTGAGTCCGGATCAATCGCCCTGGTCAACGAAGCCAGCGGTACCTACACGAAGAAAGTGGACATCGGCGTCGGCTGCCAGGAAGGCCAGACGTTCTCATTGAAGGAAGGCTTCACCGGGCAGATCGTGCGCAACCGCTCCACCGTGATCCTGGACGCTTACAGCAGCATCGAGCGCGGACACATCCCGCCAACGGATCCGCGCTTGAACTGCGCGGTGATCGGGGTTCCCATCCGATGGGGCGAGCAGATCATCGGGGCCTTCATCGTCTTCAGCCCGGAGCCGGGCCGTGTGTTCACCCCCGAGGAAGCCAGGCTGGCCGAACTCTTTGCCAGCCACGCCGCCATCGCCCTGGCCAACTCAGAACTGCATGCCACCGCGTCCATTCGGGAACGCGAGGCGGCCGTCGCAGCCGAACGCGAACGCGCCGTCCGGGACATCCATGAAACCGTGGGCCGCTCCCTGGCCACCCTGCTGCTCAGCCTCGACGAAGCGGAAAAAGCCAGCCGGCTCGACGGCGGCGAGCACACGGTGACGCCACATCTGGGCAAGGCCCGGACCATTGCCCACGACGCCCTCACCGAGACGCGCCGTACCGTCCTGGGCATGGGGCCGGCGGCGCTCGCCGGCCGGACCCTGGACGAGGCGATCGCCGGCGAACTGGCCTGGGTCGAATCGATGTCCGGCGCCGTGACCCAGCTGACAGTTATCGGGGATGCACGCCCGCTGGCACCGGAGATCGCGCACCAGGCATTCAAAATCGTCCAGGAAGCGCTGAACAACGTGGTGACGCACGCGCGGGCGACGACGGTGCGCGCCGGGTTGATTTACGACGCCGGGACGCTCGCCGTCGTCGTCGAGGACAACGGGCACGGCTTCGACCTCGCGGCCGCACACGGTGACCACGCGACCCTGCCCTCCGGCCGCCTGGGACTGCACGGCATGAGCTCCCGGGCCATCCACCTCGGCGGGGAACTGCACATTGACACCACTCCGGGCTGGGGCACCAAGGTCCGCGCGACCCTGCCGGACCGGGCACCAGAGCCGGAGGCGTCCGGGCAGCCGCAGTGGAAGATCCTCATCGCCAACGACCACCCGGTTATCAGCGCCGGCCTGGTCCGGCTGCTCAGCATCGCCGAACCCGCCATCCATGTGACCGCCGAGGTCAGGTCCGCGGAGCAGCTGTGCGACGCGTTCGAGCTGCTGCGCCCGGACGTGATCCTGGTGGACCTGGACATGGTCCATCAGGACACCACCGGCATACTGGCCAGGACCCGCGAGCTGGACCCCGGCGTAGCGATTGTGGTGCTGACGGACAACCCCACCGTGGAGCAGGTGCGTTCGGCGCGGCAGGCCGGGGTGCGAGGCTTCATCAACCGGCGGGCCAGCGGGGACACGATTGCCCGCGTCCTCGTTGCTGCGGGCCAGGGCCAGGCGCTCGTGGAGGGCGACATCTTCGACCGCCTCCTGGGCTCCTCGTCCACGGAGTCCGAGTCAGGGGCAGACGCCTTTACCACCCGCGAAAAAGAGGTCCACGACATGGTGGTCCGCGGCATGGCGGACAAGCAGATTGCCCGCGAACTGGGCATCTCGGTCAAGACCGTGGAAAAGCACGTCGGCTCGATCCTGCGCAAGACCGGGGCGCGGAACCGGACGATGCTCGCGGGCATGGCCGGGGGAGAAGCCGCCCCGGCGCATCCCTGGGGGTAGCGGAGCGACCTGCCCGGCCCGCCTCCGCCGGGGAGGTCGGCACCACCACGCGGGTCTTGACCTGTGCCGGACTCCTTTGAAGGGGTTCTAGTGCTTGGCCCGGTAGGGCTTGGGTTCCGGTAGCCCCGCGCGCTCGCGGATGCCGCGGGAGAGCCGTTCGGTGGATTTCAGCGCACTCGTGAGATCACCCACGGACACCTCGAACGGCATGTTGTGGATGGTCTCGCCCTCCACCGTGGCGGCCACGGCGACCCGGCGGAGGTCATCGTCGTCGTCCACCTTCAGCCCCACCTCGGTGAGCGTATTGGGCAGCCCCACCCGGGTGGTGAACTCGACGAAGTCGCGGATCTCAGCGCTCGGTGCGCCTTCGAGCACCAGCTGGGTGAGCGAGCCGATGTTGACCTTCTCGCCGTGCGCCAGCCCGTGGGTCTGCCCTGCCGCGGTCAGCCCGTTGTGGATGGCGTGCGCGGCGGCCAGGCCGCCGGACTCGAAGCCGAGGCCGGAGAGCAGGGTATTGGCCTCCACCACGCGTTCGACGGCGGGCGTCACCAGGTTGTCGCGGACGGCGTCGAGCGCGGGCAGGGCGTTTTCCCACAGCACGTCCCAGGACAGTTTCGCCAGGGCGGTACCGGTAAGGGTCGGCAGCCCGCCGGCCATGGTGCTGGCAAAGGCCTGGTGCGTGGCGCGGGCTTCCAGCCACGTGGCCAGGGCGTCGCCGACGCCGGCGGCCAGGAATGCCGCCGGGGCGTTGGCCACCAGCTGCGTGTCCACCAGGACCAGGTCCGGGTTCTTGGGAAAGAAGCGGTACTCCTCGAACACGCCGTCCTCGGTGTAGATCACCGCGAGCGCGGAGGTGGGGGCGTCGGTGGACGCGACCGTGGGGACGGTGACCCAGCGGATGCCGGAGGCGAAGCCGGCAGCCTTGACGGCGTCGATCGTGGACCCGCCGCCAAGGGCCACGATGACGTCCGTGCCGTGCTCGGCGATGAGTCCGCTGAGCCGCTCCACTTCCTTGGCGCTGGGCACGCCGTTGAACAGCACCCGGTTGGTGGCAAGCCCAGCAGTCTTCAGTGACACCTCGACCTCGTGTGCCACGAAGCCCCAGACCATGTCATCAGCCACGAGTAACGGCTTGCTGCCCAGAGGCGCCAGGAACTCGCCGAGCCGGCTGATGGCGCCCTTGCCCTGGACATAGCGGCCGGGGCTGATCATGGTGCGGATCGGCGAAACGGGAACCGTTGCTGGGCCGGGCTGCGTTGCTTCGGACATCGGGATCTCCTTTGATCGTGTGATGCAGGTGGCCTCAGCGTAGAACGTCCCGCGGCGATCCGGCTGCCTGCGTTCTCACCTTGTGATAACCCCGCTTGGGGGAACGGCTCATTCCGGGCAGACTTCTCTGGTACTTACACTTCAGCTGGAAGGCAGAAACCCGATGATCTTCATCGTCGTCAAATTCAACGTCAAGCCGGATTGGACCGACCGCTGGCTGGACCTGACCCGCGACTTCACCGAAGCGACCCGCAAGGAACCGGGCAACCTGTGGTTCGACTGGTCCCGCAGCGTGGACAACCCGAATGAATTCGTACTGGTCGAGGCGTTCCAGGACGACGCCGCCGGCGACCACGTCAACAGCGAGCACTTCACCAAGGCCATGCAGGACATGCCGCAGGCACTGGTGGAAACTCCGCAGATCATCAGCGAGAAGATCGGCGCTACCGGCTGGGGCCGGATGGGCGAACTCACCGTCGCCTAAGCACGGGGTTCAGGCACGAGCCAGCCGTCGAAGGGGGCATAACCTGGTTTGTCCCCTTCGACGCACCAAGCTGCATCCATGGCCGGCGACGGCCCGCTACTCAACGGCTGAACGCTTGCCACCTTCAACGGGCGTCCACCACATATCAGGAGGAGCGACAGCGAACCGGCGCCCGGAGATGGAACCGGGCACGACCCGAACAAAATGGTCCTTTTTGCCCGCCTCCCAAGGAAATAGCGGCAGCGAGAATGTGCTCACAACATCTTCGGTCTTCGTCAAGAGCTCGGCCTTGCCCCGGATGACAACGCTCCAGGCCACTCCTGTTTCCGGATTGACTCCGTCAGCTTCCATGGCCACCGGAAAACCAGCCAGAGCGGCCTCAAGCTTTGTCCCCGTCCCTGTCCGGAAAACCACCGTTCCATGATCAACGGTGTAGTTGACAGGAAAAATACCAGGCCCGTCTTCAAGCCACACTGCCAAGCGGCCCACAGACACCTGTCGCAAAAGATTCCAGCACTCCTGATGCTCCAGCACCTCGGTCATCGGCGCAGTCGGCTCGTTCTCCATACTGCCGATCCTAAGCTCACTGGCTCCGAAGTGACAGGGCTGAGCAGGGAGTGGTGCCGGGTCAGAAGCGTTCTGGCTGCTCACCCAGGTTGAAGTGCCGCCCGCTGATCCTTGACGGGCTGATTTCCACATAAAAGTCCTTCATCGTGGGGATCCATGTCTTGAGGTTCAGCGCCTCGGCGGCGGCAATTTCCGAACTGTGCTCAAGGACTCGGGCTGCTCCCTTGACCACTACGCTCCAGGCTTCGTCAGAGGTGATGCCATCGGTTTCGAAGACCACATTCTTGTTGATGGTCAGCTCGGCGAGCTTGGTTCCCGGAGCCGTGCGCAGCAGAAGGACGCCATCATGGGCGCGGTAGTTGATCGGAAAGATATCTGTCTCACCGGCTGCGTTCAGGACCAGGCGTCCGTGCTGGGTGTTCTCCAGGAGCTTCCAGCACTGCTCTTCGTCAAGGACAAGGATCGGGTCATCGTGGGGGAACATCATGGTTACATCCTTCTAACCTTGGTCGAGCAATGTAAAGGAAAAATACGGCTTCACCATAAATTCTTCGGGCCCGACAGGTGCAACGGTCTCTCGCCCACTCCGGCGATGTCGATGGCCCGGCCTTGCCTTTGCCGTGAACCGTGAGAATTCATCATCCCGGCACCGCTGATTCCCATGCAGGAGCGGTATCGTGGCTGTCCATGGAGACAAATGCGCCCTCGGCGGGGAAACTTAGCTACGACGATTGCTGGGACTTGTTGGCGGCCGGGATCGTGGGCCGGCTCGCCCTGATTGTCGATGAACATCCGGAAATTTTTCCAGTCAACTATGTCCTTCAGCGACGGAGCATTGTTTTCCGAAGCGCGGGCGGCACCAAGCTGTGGGGTGCGAAGGCAGCCAGGCCGGCCGCCTTCGAGATCGACGGTTACGATCCCCGGCAGGAAGAGGCCTGGAGCGTTGTGGCAAGGGGCGAAACTGAAGTCGTCACCAGCGAGGAGGAGAAGGCTATGGTGGATGCCCTTTACCTTGAGCCGTGGCAACCCGGGGCCAAAGATAATTACATCCGGTTGACGCCGCGCGCCCTGACCGGGCGCCGATTCAAGGTGAACAAACCGGATGTGTGGAACACCCGGGCTGCTGACGCGCGCCGCTCCTCCTTCGAATAGCCTCAACCATGTCAGGGGACCCGGCCAGTGCAGCCGCCGCGGTTAGCGCGTCCAGGTACAGGCCGACCCGGCAGCCGCAAGGGCTGCGGCTCCCAGCGCAGTGGTCTCGGCCACTTCACAGATGCGAAGGGCCAAACTTGGTTTGTCCCCTTCGACGCGCCAAGATGTACCCATGGCACGCAGCGACGCATCTACCGGCATGGCCTCGGTGCAGAAGGCCTTCGCCCTGCTGGACGTCGTGGCCAGCGACCGACGCGGCCTGACCGCCAAGGAACTCGCAGCCGCGCTGGAAATTCCGTTGCCCACCGTCTACCGCCTGCTCAAGACCTTGGTGGAATCCGAGCACCTGATCCACCTCAAGGACGAGAGCCGCTACGCGCTCGGATACAAGGTGCACGCCCTGGACAATTCCCTGCGGCGGCAGGTGGGAACGCCGTCGGCAGTGGTCCGGCTGATCCTCGAACTACACTCCCACGCCGACGCCGCCGCCTACTACGCAGTGCACCGCGGTGACCATATCGTCGTCGCCCATGTGGTGGATTCGCCGGCCCGACGCCGGATTACGCCGCTGGGCTTCGGCTTCAACGACGCCGCGCACGCCACCGCGTTCGGCAAGATCCTGCTCGCCGGCATGGATCCCGAACGACGGCGGACCTACCTCGCCCGGCACGGCATGCCGGCCATGACGGACCAGACGCTGACCACTCCGGAGGAACTCGAGGACGCGCTGGAGCGCATCCGGGAGAACGGGATCGCCACTGAGCGCGAGGAATTCATCCTGGGCGCCTCCTGTCTGGGTGCCCCGGTCACGAATGCCGCGGGCCAGATCGTCGGCTCCGTTGCCGTGTCGATGGAGACCGCCGACTTTGACCGCCGGGCCGCCAAAGTGGCACCGGTGCTCCGCGACACGGCCGACCGGGTCGGCCGTGCCCTGCGCGCCACCTCGGTGCTGCCGCAGTGGCAGGCGGGGTAGCGGCAGCACCGGGGTGGGACGACATGTACGGCAGATTGCGATCATCCGGCGAAGGACTACTCGTGCATTAGGGCTGAGGACGCACACCGTTGAGCAGGGTCACGCAAATACTGATGACCACGCCGGCAAAGGCGTACCCATCGAACTGAAACTCCGTGAAGGCAATGAAGCAGAGCGCTGCCGACAGGAGGATCTCTGGTAGGCCGTCTACGAATGCTCGCCCTAGAGCCCGTCCGGAAACGGAGACCATGCCGGAACTGGCGGTGCTGAAGCGGACGAGTGCCGCCATGCCGTATCCGAGCCAGAGCGTTACGAACCAAGCAGTTGGCGAGCTACCGATGATCAACCAAGCGAGGACAAGAAGAATCAGGAGGACAACGCTCCCTCTTTTCGCTATCGTCCTGGCATTTCCGATCGGAAAAGAAGTGCTGGGTGTGCCCGTTGCAGGTGCCATTGTTTTGTTATCCCCCTAGTGTGTTTTCCTCGGGGGAGCGTACCAGAGAGATTGTCAGGGCATCGTCCATGGGGGTAACGCACGGCGGGACCCCAGCCGGAGACTGGGGTCCCGCCGTCGTTCCCTCAAAGCGGCTGTCCACCGCAATAGGGAGCGGGCTAGATTTCCGCGCTGGCCATCTGCTTGGCGATGTACTCGGCCTGGCGGATGGCCAGTGCCACGATCGTCAGGGTCGGGTTCGCCGCCGCCCCGGTGGTGAACTGGGAACCGTCCGAGACGAAGAGGTTCGGCACGTCGTGGGTCTGGCCGAATTCGTTGACCACGCCGTCCCCGGGCCGCTCGCTCATCCGGGCCGTGCCCATGTTGTGGGTGGACGGGTACGGCGGAGTGTGGTGCGAGGAGGTCGCGCCCACCGCGTCGTAGAGCAGCGAGCCCTGCTGGTACCCGTGGTTGCGCATCGCAACGTCATTGGCATGGTCGTCGAAGTGCACGTTGGGCACGGGCAGGCCGAGGTGGTCCTTGACCGAGGTGTTCAGCGTGATGCGGTTAGACTCCTGCGGCATGTCCTCGCCCACGATCCACATGCCTGCGGTGTTCTCGTAGTTATCCAGCAGCGACGCGAAGCCCGGGCCCCAGGAGCCGGGGTCGGCGAAGCTGGCCAGGAAGGCCGGCCCCAGGGCGATCGTCTCCATGTAGTAACCGCCCGCGAAGCCGCGGTCCGGGTCATGCCGCGATTCGTCGGCCACCAAACCGGCCATCGTCTCGCCGCGGTACATGTGTACCGGCTTGTCGAACTTAGCGTAGACGGAACCCGTGGTGTGCCGCATGTAGTTCCGGCCCAGCTGACCGGAGGAATTTGCCAGTCCGTCCGGGAACAGCGGTGAGCTGGAAAGCATCAGCAGCCGCGGGGTCTCGATCGAGTTGCCGGCGACTGCCACGATCCGGGCTTTCTGTTCTTGCAGCTTGCCGTCGGCGTCGATGTACAGCACGCCGTCGGCCTTGCCTTCGGGGGTGTGGGTGATCTGCACGGCCTGGCTGTTGGGGCGCAGATCCAGCTTGCCGGTGCGCAGCGCCTTGGGGATCTCCGAGACCATGGTGGACCACTTGGACTTGTTCTTGTCGCCCTGGAAGTTGAAGCCGTCCTGGATGGACGCCGGCCGGCCGTCGTAGGGCTCGGCGTTGGTGCCGTAGGGGCCGGTGGCGTAGTGCCGGTAGCCGAGCCGCTCCGCGCCGGCGGCGAGGACCTTGTAGTTGTTGTTCGCCGGAAGGGCAGGGCGGCCGTGGCGGTGCGTGCTGCCGATCTTCTTCTCGGCCCGCTCGTAGTACGGCACGAGGTCCTCGAGGGTAATGGGCCAGTCCAGCAGGTTGGCCCCCTCGATCCGGCCGTAGGTGCTGCGGGTCTTGAATTCGTGGGCCTTAAACCGCGGGGTGGCGCCGGACCAGTGCGTGGTGGAGCCGCCCACCGCCTTGACGATCCAGGCCGGCAGGTTGGGGAAGTCCCGGGCAATCCGCCATGTGCCGGAGGTGGTGCGAGGGTCCAGCCAGGCCATCTGGCGGAAGGCTTCCCACTCGTTGTTCTCGTAATCCTCGTTCCGCAGGTAGCCGCCGGCCTCAAGGACGACAACCTTGACGCCCTTTTCCGTCAGCTCATGGGCGAGGGTGCCGCCGCCGGCACCGGAGCCGATGACCACGACGACGGAATCGTCGTCGTGGGCAAAGCTGGCTGATACTTCTGCGCCTGCGTTATCTGGGCCTGAGTGTTCCTGCGTCATACTGACGTGGCTCCTTCTACAGTGTCGGATCCCTTGAAGAGGTCATCGAACGGTTCAGCGGTGGTTTCGGTACCCTGGCGGTCCGCCGTGGTGGGCGTGCCGGCAGCCGGGGCGGGAACCGAGGTGGCGATCGGGTAGCCGAGCGGGCCGATCTCGGTCAGGGCTTCCTCGGACTCCTCGACGCGCGGTTCCGGCAGCCAGTCCAGGTCATTGAAGCCCCGGTTCAGGTAGCCGCCCTTGGAGAAGGACTCGCCCTCGTAGCCGAAAATCTCCCAGACCTCGGGGTCGTCGTAGAAGTTGAGGACCGTGGTTCGGCGGATGAACCCGAAGAATTCCAGATCGCCCAGGCGTTTGAGTACCGCCAGGGCCCGTTCGTCCGAGAGGTCGAGGAAGTGCTCGTCGGTCATGGAATCGAGGGTCAGCAGCCCCTGCGTGAGCGCCACCCGGAACCACGTGGATTCTTCCGATTCGTTGATGATCCTGTCCGCCATCCGCTCGTAGGGCCCGTCCGGCACCTGCGGGTGCGGGAAGGCCACGCGGATGATCCGGGTGAGCGTGCGTTTGGCTTCGTCGGTGAGTCTCAGCGCGTTGAGAGCGGAGTACTTTGCGGGATACGCCATTGTTTTTCCCCTTGGTTCATTTTGTGGTGGTGGAGCGGAATTGCGTTGCTGCTTACTTGTTGTGGTTGGGCACCAGGATGCCCCTGCCCACGAGCTTTCCTTTGTTGAGGTCGTGCATGGCCTGGACGGCGTCCTCCAGGTTGTAGAGCTGGGTGTGCAGCGAGACTTTGCCCTGCGCCGTGAGCGTCATGAGCTCCACCAAATCCGTGTAGCTGCCCACCAGGTTGCCCACCACGCTGATTTCGCGGGAGATGATCTCGATCGTGTCGATGTTTATGGCCCCGCCGTAGCCGATGCTGTAGTAGCTTCCGCGGTTCCGCAGCGCCGTGATGCCGAGTGCCTCGGTGCCGTGCTCACCGACGAAATCGAAGACCACGTGGGCTCCGCCGCCGGTGATTTCCAGCAGCTTCCCGGCGTCGTCCGCGGTGCGGACCGTGTGATCCGCGCCGAGCGAGGCCGCCAGTTCCAGGGCCTCCTCGGAGGAGTCCAGCACGGTGATTTCCGCAGCGGTGAGTGCCTTGAGGGACTGGATGCCGATATGCCCGAGGCCTCCGCTGCCGATCACGACGGCGTGGCTGCCCGGGGGCAGCAACGGCACGGCCTTGCGTACCGCGTGGTAGGCGGTCAGTCCGGCGTCGGCGAGGGCGGCAATGTCCGCGGGCTGCATACGGGGATCAAGTTTCACCACCGAGCGGGCGTTGGTCTTCATCCGCTCGGCCATGCCGCCGTCGACGTTCAAGCCCGGAAAGGTGGAGTTTTCACAGTGCGAGTCCTGGCCGGCACGGCAGGGGAGGCACAGCCCGCAGGTGACCACCGGGTGCATGATGACGGTGTCACCGGGAGCCACGTTGGTGACGGCGGAACCGACTTCCCGCACCCAGCCCGCGTTCTCATGCCCCAGGATGTAGGGCAGCGACGGATGCTGGATAGGATCCCACTGGCCTTCGATCACGTGCAGATCGGTGCGGCACAGGCCGGCGGCGCCAATCTCGACGATCACATCCCACGGGCCGGTGACGACGGGTTCGTCGACGTCGTCGATCCGCGGATCCTGGTGGTACTCGTGTACCCGGACGGCTTTCATGGTCCTCCTCGGCGCTGAAAAGTACTGCCCCGAGTGTGGCCCAGGTTCCGCGCCGGCGATAGGGGCATTATCACGGGGTGAGAACCGAGGGGCCCGTGCTCGCTGAGCATCCGGCCCTGGCCCGACAACGGGCCTCATAATTGGCCCGATCAGGGGTTTGGTAAACGACGCGCGAAATGTGCTGTAGGGTTGATCCTGTTGTTGTGTTTATGCAGTTCGTAGTTCAGGCAGTACGCATGGTTGAAAGACCATGTTCTTCTGAAGCAGCGGTTTTGAGCACCCCACACCGGAGGACCCGAAAGTCGGGACTTTTCCTCCACCTTCACGAAGGACAAAAAATAATGGCTACTGGTACCGTCAAATGGTTTAACGCTGAAA
>JAODMS010000130.1 GCA_025464925.1 Arthrobacter sp. | reverse complement strand
AGGAATGTTTCCGCCCTCCGCCGCACCCTCTCCGCCACGGCCATTGCCGGCGGCACCGCGGTGCTGATGCTCGCCGGCATGTCCGGCGCCTCGGCCCACGTCGGGGTCACCCCGGACAAGACCGCCGCGAACTCCTACGCCCTGCTGACCTTCGGCGTTCCGCATGGCTGCGAGGAGTCCGGCACCACGAAAATCACCATCACGCTCCCCGCCGAACTCGACGATGCCCAGCCCACCGTCAACCCGAACTGGACGGTCCAGAAGATCGTCGAGCAGCTGCCCGAGCCAAAGAAAACGGCAGACGGCGCCTCCATCACCAAGCGCACCAGCCAGATCATCTACACGGCCAAGGCGCCGCTGGACCACGAACTGCGCGACGCCCTGGTGCTCTCCGTCAAGTTGCCCGATGCCGCCGGGAAGACGCTGTACTTCCCGACCCTGCAGAACTGCGAACAGGGCCAGACGGACTGGTCCGAGATCGCTCCGGAGGGCCAGGATGCGCACGCGCTCAAGGCCCCGGCGCCGGCAGTGACCGTCACTGAAGCCGCCCCGGCGACAGCCGGCCACGACGACCACGCCGCTGCTTCTTCCGTCACTGCGGCAAGCGCGACGCCCGGCGCCGGTGAGGTAGCTGACGACGGCGCGCAGGCGCGGAGCTGGGCCGGCCTTGTGGCAGGCTTCGGCGGTCTGGTTCTCGGCAGCATCGCCCTCCTGCGGAGCCGCGGCCGCCAGTCCGCTCCGGTCCGCGTGCCGGTTCCCAAAAAGTAGCTGACTGCGGTTGATGCCCGGAAATTACGATCCGGGCATCAATCGCGCAGAGGCCACCGTCGCCCCGTTGACTACTCCACCGGGACGGGGCAACAGTGGTGCCATGACGGCTCAGCGAATCAAAAACGGACTGGCACTCACCGCCGCCGCAGCGGCCGCGCTCCTGTTCAGCGGCTGTGCGTCCGGCAACACTCCATCCCCGACGCCGAGCGGGCCGGCATCCGCCACGGCGAGCACGCCGTCCTCGGACAGCACTGCACCCCCCGGCACGGAAACTCCCCAGCCGACGTCGACTTCCGCGCCGCCTCCCGTTCCGGCCGGTACCCCGCGGTGCACGGCCGCCAGCCTGGCAGCGACCACCGACTCCACGGGCGGCGGCGCGGCCGGCAACGTCAGCATGAAGCTGATCCTGACCAACGCAGGAGCCGGGCCCTGCCTGCTGACGGGCTTCGCCGGAGTCTCGTTGACCACTGGCCCCACCGGCGAACCCATCGGTGCCGCGGCGACTCCTGACTACTCCTCCCCCATTGCGGAACTGCTGCTCGCACCTGGCCAGGCGGGCGCCGCGACGCTGCAGTACAGCCAGGCCGGGAACTACCCCGACTGCACCCGGACCCCGGCCGCCGGATTCAGGGTCTACCCACCCGAAGACACCGCGTCCCTGTTTATCGTCCAGCCGCGCGACGCCTGCGCCAATCCAAGCATTGCCCTGCTGACCATCGACGCTTTCCAAGCCCAGTAGTCCCACGGCCTCCCAGAGTACCCAAAAAGTGGCTGACCTTGGCCGATGTCCGAATCACAATCCGAGCATCAATCCGGCCGCGCCGACGCGGCGTCGTTGACTAAGCCCATAGCGGGCGCGAGAGTGTTGCCATGACGGCTCAGCGAATCACCAACGCACTGGCACTGACAACCATTGCTGCCGCAGCAATGCTCCTGCTCAGTGGCTGCGGCCCCTCCCCCGCCCCGGCTGCCAGCGGACCAGCCTCCCCCTCGGCTAGCGGGCCGTCCTCGCAAGGCGCAACCGCCCCCTCGTCCGCGGGAACCCCGACACCGGAACCCTCGGCTGCTTCCCCCTTGCCGCCAGCGCCCCAGGCCGGACCCGCCCTGTGCAAGGCCGCCAACCTGACCGCCGCCACGGATTCTGCCGGCGGCGGCGCGGCCGGCAGCGTGTACCTGCAGCTGATCCTGACCAACTCCGGCGCCGGACCGTGCCTGCTTAGGGGCTACGCCGGGGTTTCCCTGACCGCCGACGCCACCGGTGATCCGATCGGCGCCGCCGCTACCCGGGACGACTCCACCCCCGTGGCCGACGTGCTGCTGGCGCCTGGCAAGGCCGGCACCGCGACGCTGCGCTACACGCAGGCCTCCAACTACCCCGACTGCGCCCGGACCCCCGCGGCCGGCTTCCGCATCTACCCGCCGGAAGACACCGCCTCCCTGTTTATCGCGGATCCCCGGGATGCGTGCAGCAACACCGGCATCAACCTGCTGACCATCGGCGCTTTCCAGGCCAAGTAGATCCATCCAGCCGGGTCCGGCCGGCACCCGTCACCACAGCCTGCCACCGGCCCCACCGCGCGGAGCGGCCCGATCCTGCTGGGGATGCCGCCCGCCGGATACTGTCGGTGCCGTAGGGCATGATGGAGGAATGAAGGGGCAGCAGCTCGCCGGCACACTTGCGGCCGACGCCATGGACCGGTTCAGCCGGCCGACCCGGGACTGGTTCCTGGGCGCTTTTTCGGCGCCCACCCCGGCCCAGAACGGCGCCTGGAACGCCATCTCCTCCGGCTCACATGCCCTCGTGGTCGCCCCTACCGGCTCGGGCAAGACGCTCGCTGCCTTCCTCTGGGCGCTGGACCGGCTGCTGGCCTCATCCCCCGCCGAGCCCGAGGAACTGCCGGGCCTGGGCACAGCAACAGGAAAGGGCACCCGCAGGAAGGCGCCCAAGCGAAAAACCCGCGTGCTCTATATCTCCCCGCTCAAGGCGCTGGGCGTAGACGTTGAACGCAACCTCCGCGCCCCGCTGATCGGGATCACCCAGACCGCCAAACGCCTTGGACTGCCTGCACCGCTGATCACTGTGGGGGTCCGCTCCGGGGACACAACGACCGCGGACCGCCGCTCGCTGCTCAGCCACCCGCCCGACATCCTCATCACCACCCCCGAATCGCTGTTCCTGATGCTGACGTCCAAGGCACGGGAGACATTGAGCGAGGTGGACACCATCATCGTGGACGAGGTCCACGCCGTGGCCGGCAGCAAACGCGGTGCACATCTCGCGGTATCCCTGGAACGCCTGGACGCGCTGCTACCCAAACCCGCCCAGCGGATCGGCCTTTCGGCCACCGTGGAGCCGAAGGAACTCGTCGCGCAGTTCCTGGCCGGGTCCGCACCGGTGGAAATCGTGGCCCCGCCGTCGCGGAAGAACTGGGACCTGACCGTCTCGGTCCCGGTCGAGGACATGTCCGATCTCCAGGGCGCCGCCGGGGGGTTCGACTCCGCCCCGGCTTCCGGGCTGCAGCCGCAGGCGTCCATCTGGCCGCATGTGGAGGAGAAGATCGTGGACCTGGTGCTGGCCAACCAGTCCACCATCGTGTTCGCGAACTCCCGCCGGCTGGCCGAACGGCTGACCGCCCGCCTGAATGAGATCCATGCTGAGCGCCAGTTGGTGGCTGTCGGCGGCGGCTGGGACGCCGCGCCGTCCGAATCGCTGCCCGGCGCACAGCCTGGCGGCGCGCCGTCGACCCCCGTGTCCACGGCGACGCCGGCGCACATGATGGCCCAGGCCGGAAGTACCGCCGGTGCCGATCCGGTGCTGGCCCGGGCCCACCACGGTTCCGTGTCCAAAGACCAGCGCGCCCTGATCGAGGATGACCTGAAATCCGGCCGGCTGCGCTGCGTGGTGGCCACCTCCTCGCTGGAGCTGGGGATCGACATGGGCGCGGTGGACCTGGTCGTGCAGGTCGAATCCCCACCGTCGGTGGCCAGCGGCCTGCAGCGTGTGGGGCGCGCCGGACACCAGGTCGGCGAGATCTCCCAGGGCGTGCTGTTTCCCAAGCACCGGGCGGACCTCGTACACACGGCCATCACGGTGGAACGGATGCTCGGCGGCAAGATCGAGCGGCTCAGCGTCCCGGCCAACCCGTTGGACATCCTGGCCCAGCAGACCGTCGCGGCCACCGCACTGGGCGCCATCGACGTGGAGGAATGGTTTTCCACGATCCGGCGGTCCGCGCCCTTCGCTTCGCTCCCCCGTTCTGCCTTCGAGGCCACCCTGGACCTGCTCGCCGGCCGCTACCCCTCCGACGAGTTCGCGGAATTGCGGCCCCGGATCATCTGGGACCGCAATGCCGGCACCATCGAAGGGCGTCCGGGGGCGCAGCGGCTGGCCGTCACCTCCGGAGGGACCATCCCGGACCGCGGGCTGTTCGGCGTGTACATCATCGGCACCGAAGTGGAAGGCACCGCAGGGTCGGGCCGTTCCGACGGTGACGGCCGGGCTGCCAGCCCCGCAGCTGCCGCTGCCAAGGGCGGGCGCCGCGTCGGTGAACTCGACGAGGAAATGGTCTATGAGTCCCGCGTGGGAGACGTTTTCGCCCTCGGCGCGACCAGCTGGAAGATCGAGGACATCACCCACGACCGGGTCCTGGTGTCCCCCGCCTTCGGCCAGCCCGGCAAGCTCCCGTTCTGGAAGGGCGATTCCCTCGGCCGGCCGGTGGATCTGGGCCGCGCCCTCGGCGCGTTCGTGCGCGAACTTTCCGCGTCCGACGTCGGCCCCGCCACAGAACGCGTCAAGGCCAGCGGCCTGGACGACTTTGCCGCCAACAACCTGATCCAGTACCTCACGGAACAGAAGCTTGCCACCGAAGTGGTCCCAAGCGACACGACCCTCGTGGTGGAGCGCTTCCACGACGAACTCGGCGACTGGCGGGTGGTCCTGCACAGCCCGTTCGGCATGCCGGTACACGCGCCCTGGGCCCTCGCCGTGGGGCAGCGCCTGCACCAGCGCTATGGGATGGACGGCTCCGCCATGGCAGCCGACGACGGCATCGTGCTGCGGGTCCCCATGATGGAAGACGAGCCTCCCGGTGCCGAGCTGTTCCTGTTCGACCCCGAGGAACTGGAACAGATCGTGACGGCCGAAGTCGGAGGCAGCGCCCTGTTCGCCTCCCGCTTCCGGGAGTGCGCCGCCCGCGCGTTGCTCCTGCCCCGCCAGACCCCCGGAAAACGCCAGCCCCTGTGGCAGCAGCGCCAACGCTCCGCCCAGCTGCTGGATGTCGCCCGGAAATACCCCACCTTCCCGATCGTGCTGGAAACCGTGCGCGAGTGCCTGCAGGACGTCTACGATCTTCCGGCGCTAAAAGATATCGCGGCCTCCGTGGAACGGCGCGAATTGCGGATCGTGCAGACCACCACCCAGCAGCCCTCACCGTTCGCCAAGTCCCTGCTGTTCGGCTACGTGGCTCAATTCCTTTATGAGGGTGATTCCCCGCTGGCCGAGCGCCGGGCTGCGGCGCTCGCGCTGGATTCAACCCTGCTCAATGAGCTCCTGGGCCGGGTGGAACTGCGGGAACTGCTCGATGCGAAGGTCATCGACGCCACGGAACAGGAGCTGCAGCGACTGGCACCGGACCGGAAGGCGCGCGGCCTGGAGGGCGTCGCGGACCTGCTCCGCCTCCTGGGACCGCTCACACCGGAGGAAGTGGCGGCCCGGCTGGAGCCCGTGGTGCAGCCCGTCCCGGCGGAGCCCGGAACCGCGGTCGCCGAGGCGGTTGCGGGACCTTTCCCGCTGGCCGAGCCTGTCGCGAGCCCGCCGGAGGCTCCGGCCGCGGCCGCCGCCGCTCACCTCGCGGCCCTGCAACGCGCCCACCGGGCCATCAAGGTCAACATCGGCGGCGTCGAACGTTACGCGGCCGTGGAGGACGCCGCCCGCCTGAGGGATGCCCTCGGCGTGCCCTTGCCGATGGGCGTGCCGCTGGCCTTCATCGAACCGGTCGCGGATCCCTTGGGTGATCTGGTCTCCCGCTACGCCCGCACCCACGGCCCCTTCACCTCGGCCGAAGCGGCTGCCCGGCTGGGGCTGGGCGTCGCCGTCGTCGGCACTGCGCTGAAGCGGCTCGCCGCCGACGGCCGCGTGGTGGAAGGCGAATTCCGCCCGCACGCCTCACCCCCGCCAGCACCAGTGCCCGAAGCCGAGGCCGATGACGGCGATGCGGTCGCCGGCGCCGCCAACATGACGCAAGCCGCCGCCCCCGCAGTCCCGTCCCTGGCCGGGGCCAGTGAATGGTGCGATGCCGAAGTCCTGCGCAAACTCCGCCGCCGCTCGCTCGCCGCACTGCGTGCCGAGGTCGAGCCCGTGGATGCCGCCGCGTATGGCCGCTTCCTGCCGGCCTGGCAGAACGTCCGCGTCCCGGGCAAGCGCGGACAGTCGGCGCTGCGCGGACTGGACGGGATCATCACGGCCGTCGACCAGCTGTCCGGTGTGCCCATTCCCGCCTCCGCGTGGGAACCGCTGATCCTCGCCAGCCGGGTGACCGACTACCAGCCCGCCATGCTCGATGAGCTCATGGCTGCCGGCGAAGTGCTCTGGTCCGGCGCGGGCGCGCTCCCCGGCAACGACGGCTGGCTCAGCCTGCATCTGGCCGATTCGGCCGAGCTGACCCTAAACCCGGCCATCGACTTCGAGCCCGGCGACGCGCAGCAGCGGCTGCTGGACCACCTGCGCAACAACGGCGGCGGTTACTTCTTCCGACAGCTCACCGACGTCGCCGGCGGCATGGACTCGGTGCTTAGCGACCAGGACGTCGTCTCCGCGCTCTGGGACCTCGCCTGGGCGGGCCGGATCACGGGTGACACCTTCGCACCGGTCCGGGCAATGATTGCCGGCGGCCACACCGCGCACCGTCAGGTCGCCCGCGCGCCGCGTGCCCGTGCCCCCCGGTTGAGTCGGCTGGGACGCAGCCACGGGACCGGTTTGCTCGGGTCCCCCGGGCTGACCGGCGGCCGGTACGGCTCCGTCACCGGCGCGGCTCCCACTCCCCCGCTGGCCGCAGGCCGCTGGTCCGCCCTCCCTGAACCCGAACTGGATGCCACCATCCACGCCCGGGCCACCGCGGAACTCCTGCTGGACCGGTACGGCGTGGTCACCCGCGGATCGGTCATGGCGGAAAACATCCTGGGCGGTTTCGGCCTGATGTACAAAGTGCTCGCCCGGCTGGAAGAGGCTGGCCGGTGCCGCCGGGGCTACTTCATCGAGCACCTCGGCGCCGCCCAGTTTGCCGTGCCGGCCACAGTGGACCGGCTGCGGTCCTTCGCGGAGGACACCCAACTCAGCAAACCCGAGCCCGTCGCGCTGGCCCTCGCCGCGACGGACCCCGCCAACCCGTACGGCGCCGCCCAGCCCTGGCCGGCCCTCAACGTCGAAGCCGGAACCGGCCACCGGCCGGGCCGGAAGGCCGGGGCACTGGTGGTGCTGGTCGACGGCGCCCTGGTCCTCTACGTGGAACGCGGCGGCAAGACCCTGCTGGCGTTCAGCGACGATGCCGACATCCTGGCCGCGGCCGGCGCCGCCCTCGTCGGCGTCGTGACCCGCGGAGCCATGGACAAGCTGATCATGGAAAAGGTCAACGGCCACGGCATCCTGGACACGCCCGTCGCCGCAGCCCTGGCCCATGCCGGTGCCTACTCCACCCCGAAAGGACTGAGAATCCGTGCCTGAGGGCGACTCTGTCTGGCGCGCCGCCGCCCAGCTTCACGCCGCTCTCGCCGGCCAGCAACTCATCTCTTCCGACTTCAGGGTGCCGCGCTTCGCCACGCTCCAGCTCGGCGGCTGGACCGTGAATGAGGTGCTCGCCCGCGGCAAACACCTGCTCATGCGGGTCCAGGGCCCGGCGGAACAGGACCGGCTGACCATCCACTCGCACCTGAAGATGGAAGGGACCTGGCAGGTCTACCCGCCGGGAGGCCGCTGGCGGAAGCCCGGGTTCACCGCCCGCTGCGTCCTGAGGACGGCGGCGGCAGACGCCGTCGGGTTCTCGCTGGGAATCCTGGAAGTCGTCCGCACCGCCGACGAAGATTCGGTTGTGGGGCACCTGGGCCCGGACCTGCTGGGCCCCGACTGGAACCTGGCCGAAGCCGAACAGCGGATACGGGCCGCCCCCGATGTTCCGATCGGCGTGGCCCTGCTGGACCAGCGGAATCTCGCAGGAATAGGCAACATCTACCGCTGCGAGGCATGCTTCCTTTCGGGGCTCCACCCAGCCTTGCCTGTCTCCGCGGTCGCCGATCTGCCCGCCCTGATCATGGACGCAAAAGTCCTGCTGGAAGCCAATCTAGGCCCCGGCCGGCGGACCACCGTGCTCAATGCCCGCGGCGTGCCCGTGGGCCGGACGGCCGGGCGGCCCGGCTACTGGGTCTACCGCCGCGAGCACCAGCCGTGCCTCAAATGCGGAACCCCGGTACGCCGCGGCGTCCTCGCCAACGGCACCGGGACGGAGGAGCGGGACATTTACTACTGCCCCGCGTGCCAGCCGTTTCCGGCCGCCAAGCGCTGACTTCTGACGCGCGGTTTTCCCGCCGGGGCCCGGGTTGCCGCGTGACGCCCGGATTCCGATGCCGCCGGGGAAATTACGGGCCGCCAGAGCGGGCCGGTGCCCTCAAGGAGCCGGTGCGGCCGCCGCGGCCGCATTGCGGACCTCGGCCACGTCCGGTGTCCGGACCTCCGGGACGGTGAAGCGCGGGAGCAGGAGCTGCACCAGCGGGCCGATGGCCAGCGCGTACAGCACTGTTCCGACGCCGACGGAGCCGCCCAGCAGCCAGCCGGCCCCCAGCACCACCACTTCGATGCCGGTCCGGGATGTCCGCACCGACCATCCCGTGCGCCGGGCCAGGCCGGTCATCAAGCCGTCCCGCGCACCGGGGCCGAAACGGGCGCCGATGTAGCAGGCAGAAGCGACGGCGTTGAGCAGCACCGCTCCCGCGAGCATGCCGATCTGCCCGCCAAGGTGTGAAAACTCCGGGATCAGCGCCAGGCCGATGTCCGCGAAGACCCCCACCAGCACGGCGTTGCACAGTGTGCCGAAGCCCGGCCGCTGCCGGAGCGGAATCCACAGGAGCAGCACCAGGAAGCTGACGATCACCACCACGGTGCCGATGCTCAGGCCGGTCTTGCCAGCCAGTCCCTGGTGGAAGACATCCCATGGATCCAGTCCGAGCCCCGCCCGGATGAACACCGCCAAAGATACGCCGTACATGGCGAGGCCGATCAGGAGCTGGAAGAGCCTACGAGTCATCATCGACCCATCCTCCCGAAAACTGGCCTTGTAATCCATAGCCAGTTTGAAATACTGGCCTTATGTCCGGCTCCCTGAATCCCAGTTCCCTCGCCCGTCTGCTGGGCGAGTGGAATCTCGGCACCGCCGCCGCTTACCGCGAGCTGGCCGACGTCGTGCGCCTGCTGGTCCTCGACGGCCGCGTTCCCCTGGGGGTCGCCCTGCCGAGCGAGCGAGCGCTGGCGGCAACCCTCGGCATCAGCCGCACCACAGTGACCGCCGGCTATTCCCTGCTGCGCGAACAAGGCTTCCTCAGCAGCGGCCAGGGCAGCCGGGGCAGGACGTGCCTTCCCCATCACGGACCCCCGGCCCGCGGCCTCGACGGCGCAACGAGCCTCAGCGGACCGCCCGGCCTGGCGGTTCCGGACGGGCTGCTGGACCTGGCCTACGCGTCCCTGCCCGCCAGCGGTGAGGTGGTGCACCGGGCCTTCGCGGCCGCGCTGACCGAGCTGCCGGCCCTGCTCCCGGGCTTCGGCTACGACGCCCTCGGCGTGGGGGCGCTCCGGGAGGCGATCGCGGCACGGTATTCGGCCGCTGGCGTGCCCACCGCTGCCACGCAGATCCTGGTGACGTCCGGCGCCCAGCACGCCTTGAACATCGTGCTCGGCACTCTCGCCGGCCGCTCGGACAAGGTGCTGGTGGAACACCCCAGCTATCCGAATGCGCTCGACGCGATCCGCGCAGCGGGCTGCAGTCCGCTGCCCGTGGCCATGCCCCCGTTAGACACCAGCCGGGACGCCGGCTGGGATCTCGACGCGATGCAGGCCACCCTGCTTCAGCAGCGGCCCGCGGTTGCCTATGTCGTGCCGGACTTCCACAACCCGACCGGGCGGCTCATGTCGGACGCGCAACGGCGGCAGCTGGTCCGGGCAGCCGCTGCCTCCGGCACCGTGCTGGTGGTGGACGAGACGTTGCGGGAGCTCAACCTCGACGCCGCCCGCTCCACACCGTTGGCTGCCTTCAGCCCGGCGGTGGTGTCCATCGGTTCGCTGAGCAAGTCACACTGGGCCGGCCTCCGGACCGGGTGGATCCGGGCCGGTGCGCCCCTTATCCAACGTTTTGCCGCAGCGCGGAGCACCATGGACCTGGGCGGGCCGGTGGTGGAACAGCTGGCGGCAGCTCATCTGGTTGCCTCACTCGACGAGCCCCTCCCGGCGCGGCTCGCGGCGCTCCGCGGCAACCGGGACGTCCTCCTTGCGCTTCTTGCCAAGCACCTGCCGACCTGGCGGGCTGAAAGGCCCGGCGGCGGTCTGTCCGTGTGGTGCCGTCTGCCGGCGCCGACCAGCACGGCACTGGCGGTGATCGCGCCGGACTTCGGCATCAGGCTCGCCGCCGGGCCCCGGTTCGGAGTGAACGGCGCCTTTGAGCACTATCTCCGGGTGCCGTTCACCCTGCCGCCGGAGCAGCTGGAGACCGCGGTGGTGGCGCTGCGCTCGGCCCAGGACAGGCTGGACGCGTCCCCGCAGCTCCGGCGAAACCTCACAGCCCCGCCTCCCGCGGCCATCGCCTGAGTCCCAACGCGTCCTGCGACCCTCGTTCCTTCCTGCGCTGCGCATATGCCCCAGCGACGCCCGAATCCGGGTATCGACAGGGCATGCGCGCGCCACCAGCAAGAATGCGCGTCGAAGACCTAGGCGTAGACCCTGTTGAGGAACCCGCACCAGGCCTTGGCCGTGGTTTCGGAGTCCCCGCCGCCGCTGAAATCGTGGACGGTCATGCCCACAGGGGCGCCGAAGGCATTGCGGCCGAAGAAGCGGTACATGGCGTCCGCGGTCCGCAGGCCCAGGAAGTTCTCGTTGGAGAAGTCCACTTCGCCGGAGAGCCGCCCCACGCCGTCGAGCTCCAGCTCCACAGTGCTGCCGGAGGCCGCGCCTTCCACGCCCAGCGCATTCTTAAGCCGGGCAAAGCCGTCGGGGGCCTGGGAGGCGGCGGGGGCCTGGACGTCGGTGAAGACCACGGGCCTGCCGTCGAAGTACTTCAAGTATTGGCCCAGGGTGTGCAGGTAGAACTCGGTGTGCTTGCTGGCGCCGTCGTACTGCTCGTCCCAGTTGTCCGCGAAGATGCCGCTGTGCGCGTAGTGCAACTTGGTCCGGTCACCGTCGAGCGGTGCCAGCACGTGTTCCAACTGGTTGAACCAGCCGTCCGGACCCTCCATCCGGGAGACCAAGTGGGTCTTTGTTCATCGTTTTCACGTCCGGCCACTGGTCCGTGGGGAACATCCAGGCCGGGGTGTCCTGGGTGGCCGCGTTCCAGACCCGCTCCGGAGTGCCTGGAAGTTCGGTGTCGTAGACGATCTCGAAGGTGGGCTTGTCATTCATTGTCCTGCTCCTTTGCTGATGGGGTTGTCGGTGAGGTCCCGGATGCCGATGCCGCGGGTGTCGGTCCTTTGAGTGCAGGGTGGAGCGCGACGACCAGGCGGTGTTTGCGCCCGCCGCCCGCCTGGTTGTCGGCCGCGGCGGTGCCGCCGTCGTACTTGTCCACGAGCCGGGCGACGGCGGTGCCGAGCTCCGCGGCGAGCGCGGCCCGGTCCGCAGCAGTGCGGAAGGTGATCTCGCCGTCGATGGCGAAGGCGGCGAGCTTCTGTTTGGCCGCGGCGGCCCCGGCGATGAGCTGGCCCATTTCCTGGACCAGGCGGCCGGCGAGCGCGAGGACCCAGAAGGCGGAGAAGTGGTCTGAAAACCGGTGCGGATCCGGCGCCACGGACGCGAGGGTTGCCGGGGAAATCAGGTAGGAGGCCGCCGTCGCCCGCAGGATGCGTTCGGTGACGTTGCCCTTGCGGCGCTCCTCCACGAGCTCCACCAGTCCGTGACGTTCCAGCGCCTTCAGGTGGTAGTTCACCTTCTGCCGCGGCAGCCCCACCTTGGCCGCGAGCTGCGTGGCCGAGCCGGGTTCGGCCAGCTCCAGCAGGATCCGCGTCCTGATGGGGTCCAGCGAGGCTTCCGCCGCGGCCGGGTCCTCGATCGGCAGGTAGCCGTCTCGATGGTTCCCCGCTGGCTCGACGTCGGGCAACGTCTAGTGCGCAGGGAACCGTCGAAACGGCCCCGCTGGGTGGCATAGGGGGTGCGGGCGCGGGAAGGCGGGCAAAGTAGAATGGACCGGTGATGCAATCCCCCCTCCCCGTGCGCGCCGGCGTCAACGCGACCCGTCTCCGCCTGCCGGACGAGGGGCCGTGGGACACCGCGCTGGACTACATGATGCACCGCTGGGGCCACATCGACCCCGACGGCATCGAGGAGCGGTTCGACGCCGGCGAGATTGTCGGCGAGGCCGGGATCCCGCTGGACCGCGCCACGCGGCTGCAGGACCACACCTTCATCTGGTACTACCGCAGCCTGCCGCCGGAGACAAGGATCCCGGTGGAGTTGAACATCCTCCATCAGGACGAACACCTCCTGGTGGTGGACAAGCCGCACTTCCTGCCCACCACCCCCGGCGGCACCTACATCCAGGAGTCCGCCCTGGTCCGGCTTCGGAACCAGCTCGAACTGCCGGACCTGGTGCCCATGCACCGCCTGGACCGGATGACGGCCGGCATCCTGCTGCTGTCCACGAACCCCGAGACCCGGGGCAGGTACCAGGTCCTTTTCGAAAAGCGCCAGGTCCGGAAGGAATACGAGTGCGTGGCAGCGGCCGACCCGGCCCCCGGCCACCCCGCCGTCGACTTCCCCGTGGTGGTGCGCAACCGGATGACGAAGTCCCGCAGCTACCTGCTGGCTGAGGTGATCGAGGGCGAACCCAACGCGGAAACCCGCATCGAGCTGCTGAGGAAGTTGGACGCGGGCCGCTCCGCCGCCGGCACTGCCGACCCTGCTGCCGGCACTGAAACGCCGCGCCGGGCGCTGTACCGACTGGAGCCGCACTCGGGAAAAACCCACCAGCTCCGGGTGCACATGGCGTCGCTCGGGCTGGGGATCGTCAACGACGCGTTTTATCCCGAACTGCTGGACAAGGCCCCGGACGACTACTCCAAACCGCTCCAGCTCCTGGCCCGCGGGATACGCTTCGCGGACCCCATCACCGGCAGGCCGGTTGAATTCCGCAGCGGGCTGGAACTCAGCGAGGCCCGCTAGCTCCGCCAAGAGGCGCCGAACGGCCGGAAGTGCGGTACCTTGTGCCCATGGACTTGGGCAACGCGGACAGCTGGGGCGCTGCGATCTACTTCTGGATCGTCCCGATCGTCATGGGCGACGCCCTGTTCCCGCCCGTCCCCTCCGAGATGGTGGTGATCACCGGCGGCGCCCTGTCTGCCGACGGCCGGGCCAACGTCTTCCTCGTGGTGCTCCTCGCAGCCCTGGCCTCCTGGCTCGGCGACATCA
This sequence comes from Arthrobacter sp., assembly GCA_025464925.1. The sequence continues at coordinate 4,059 of JAODMS010000130.1, read as the reverse complement.
TGGTGTTCCAGCTCTTCAAGCGGCGCCTGAGCCATGTGCTCGACCGCTGGAAATGGGGCCGGACGTTCCACCAGGGCGTGCACGCCGCGATCGCCAAGGCGGGCCGGTCCTCCACCTATGGGGCCATCATCGGTGTCCGCTTCATCCCCGGCGGCCGGCTCGCGACCACGGCAGCCGCCGGCATTGCCGACGTCTCCACCCGCGGCTTCAGCCTGTGCGCGGCCCTGGGCGGAACGCTCTGGGCCATCTGGTCGGTGGGGCTGGGCTTTTTCACCGGCTCCGCCACCAACCTGCCGTTCTGGGCCAGCTCGCTGATCGGCGTCGGCGCCGGGCTGGTGATCGGCGCGCTCGTGGGTGTGATCGCCACGCGGCGCCGGGGCAGCCGTTCCCCCGTGGACAATCCCCGCCCCGGACTGGACTCCGAAGGCTAGACCGGCGCCCAACGGCCGCGGTTGCGCCGGAGTACCGCCAGTGCCCCGGTCACCGCAACGCGTTCGACGGCGTCACGCATCATTGCCGCCGACTCCCGCGCCTGGCTGTTCTCGCCGCTGTACGAGGTGGGGTTGACCAGGAAACGCAGGTTCAGTTGCGGAACACCACCTGCGAGCTCCAGTTGGCTCGATTCCACATGGTGCCTCGTTTCAAGCGCCTCCACGGCCGCCGCCATCACGGACTCGGGAGGGTTGCCCGGCTTAAGTCCGGTGATCTTCAGTCTGGTCTGGAACGACGGCATGACCTCAAGCCTAGATGGTTCGCGGATACCGCCTTGTGCCCGCTCAGCCACCGTTGCCGACGTCCGGGTTCTTGACCGGCACCGACCACCGTTCCTCGATATGGCCGAACCGCCACACCCCGATGGCGAGCAGCCACGTGCACAGGAAGAGGGCAACGACCGTGTACCCGACCGAATCCAGGTCAAGGCCGCCGATGGCGGACAGCGGACCTGTGCTGATCCCGGCCCGTTCAACGAGGATGGAGATCAGCTCAATGGAACCAATGCCCAATGCGACGGCGACAGAAAGCGCGGTGATGACGATGTTGTAGTAGATCCGGCGGACGGGCCTGGACAGCGCCCAGCCGTAGGCGAAGTTCATCAGGCAGCCATCGAGCGAGTCCAGCAGGCTCATCCCGGCGGCGAAGAGGACGGGCAGCGTCAGAATCGCGTACCAAGGGAGCGCGGACGCCGCTGCCCCGGCTGCCAGGATCAGGAGGCTGACCTCAGTCGCGGTGTCGAACCCGAGTCCGAACAGCAACCCCAGGCCGTACACCTGCCAGGCACGCGTGATGAAGCGGCTTGCCCGTCCGAACACCCGGTATGTAACACCCGGTGCAGCCGCCTGCCCCTCCGGACCCGCACCGGCGTGTCGGCCTTCTCGCATGCGAAAGACGGACTTGATGATGCCGCACAACACCACCAGGTTCAGGATGCCGATGCACAACAGGAACACTCCCGAGACTGCGGTGCCGACCAGCCCCAGAAACGAATGGAGTTCGGCTGTCCCGTCCGCCGTCCGGTCCGCCAGGCTGCGGATTCCGGCTGCGAGCAAGGCGCACAGGCCGAACACGATGCTTGAGTGGCCCAGCGAAAACCAAAACCCCACGGACATGCTGCGCTTGCCCTCGGCACGGAGTTTGCGGGTGATGTTGTCGATGGCGGCGATGTGGTCGGCGTCAAAAGCGTGGCGCAGGCCCAGCGTGTAGGCAGCCACGCCCAGGCCGATGCCGAAAGCGCCGGTGGAAGCTGCGGGAAGGTTTTCCGGGGCGACGACGACAATCAGCACCCCCCAACCCACAACGTGCAGGAACGTGACAAACGCGGCCATGCCTCCGATCGAGGCCCACTCCCGGCCCGAAAGGGCCAGGCGAGCCGCGCGGATTCGGCTAAAACGCGTAACCTCCGGTTGCTTCATTGTCGAGCCTCGGGTTCCACAACTAGATCGGCTGCCGGATAAACTGCCCGCCGTAGCGGAAGTATACGCCCGTGTCAATCGAACGGTTGCGTTTTATTCGGGGCGAGCCTATCTTGAGCAGGAAGGGGTGCCACGATGCACGAACTCTCTATCACGCAGAGCCTTATCGAGGCCGTTCTCGACCGTACCGGTGAACGGACAGTGACTGCGGTCAACCTTCGCGTCGGTCCGCTGTCCGGAGTTCTGCCGGATGCCATGCGCTTTTGCTTCGACGTGGCTGCTGCCGGCACCCCGCTGGCCGGCGCCCGGCTCCTGATCGATGAACCTCCCGGCATTGCGCACTGCCGAAGCTGTGACGGCACCTTCGCACTGACTGACCTGATCCTGCTGTGTCCCTGCGGCAGTGCAGACATCAAAGTCCTCGCGGGCAACGAACTAATGCTGATATCGGTGGAGGTGGCTTGACGGATGTGTACCACGTGCGGATGCGGCGACGAGGCGAACACGAGGGTTTCCGCCCTCCACGAATCAGCGGGCACGGTGCCGAACGGGCACGTGGATGGCCCCGGCCACAAGCATCCACACGGCGACGCTGACGGGCATCCACACGGCCACGACCACACCCACCCGCACGAGCACGACGACGGGCACGACCACCCGCATCCCGGGACGATTCCGCTGGAACAGAACCTGCTCGCCAAGAACGACCTGCTGGCCGCCCGAAACCGCGGCTGGCTTGCCGGCCGGGGTATCCGGGCCCTCAACGTGATGAGTTCCCCCGGGGCAGGCAAGACCACCCTGTTGGTCCGCACCCTCGCGGACTGCGGCGAGCGCCTGCGGGCCGGAGTGATCGAAGGGGACCAGGAGACGTCCCTGGACGCTGACCGCATCCGGACGGTAGGCCGGCCCGTCGTCCAGATCAACACGGGAGCCGGCTGCCATCTCGACGCCGACATGCTCCGGCGCGGGCTGGACTCCCTGGATCCCGACGCCGGGTCCACGGTGTTTATCGAAAACGTCGGCAATCTCGTCTGCCCGGCGCTTTTTGACCTTGGCGAGGGGGCCAAAATCGTGGTCCTCTCCGTGACGGAAGGTGATGACAAACCGCAAAAATACCCGCACATGTTCAGGGCAGCCGACCTGGTGATCATCAACAAGTCGGACCTGCTCCCGTACGTGGAATTCGACGTCGGCGAGTTTCAGCGCCGCACCCGGCAAATCAACCCGCACACCGAATTCCTGGTCCTCTCAGCCACCACCGGCGATGGACTCGCCGGCTGGTACGACTGGCTCGAGGGAACCACCTCCCGGTCAACGATCTTGACTGAAGCGCTGACAGACACACGGAGCCCGTAAGGGCCGCTGAAAGAGGCAATGATGCCTACCGAAACTGCTCTCAAGGCCGAGGAAACCCTCATCCACGTTCTGTGGATCAATGCGGGGCTTAGTTGCGACGGAGATTCCGTGGCCCTCACAGCGGCCACCCAGCCCAGCGTTGAGGAGATCGCCCTCGGCGCATTGCCCGGCTTGCCACGGATCGCGATGCATTGGCCCCTGATCGATTTCGAGTGCGGACCGCAGGAAGGTGCCGACGACTTCCTGGAGTGGTTCCGCAAGGCTGACCGCGGCGAGCTGGAACCGTTTGTCCTGGTGGTCGAAGGGTCCATCCCGAATGAAAAACTCCACGATCCCGGCGGCTACTGGTGCGGATTCGGGAACGACCTCGAGACCGGCCAGCCCATCACCACCAGCGAATGGCTGGACCGGCTGGCGCCCAAGGCAACCGCCATCATCGCTGCCGGCACCTGCGCCACGTACGGCGGCATCCACGCCATGGCAGGAAACCCGACCGGCGCCATGGGCGTCCCGGACTACCTCGGCTATGGCTGGAAGTCCAAGGCGGGAATCCCGATCGTGTGTGTCCCCGGCTGCCCCATCCAGCCGGACAACCTTTCGGAGACCATGACCTACCTGCTGTACCAGGCCACGGGCCAGGCCCCCATGATCCCGCTGGACGACGCACTCCGGCCCACCTGGCTGTTCGGCAAAACGGTCCATGAGGGCTGCGACCGGGCCGGATACTACGAGCAGGGCGACTTTGCCACCGAGTACGGCTCCCCCAAGTGCATCGTCAAGCTCGGCTGCTGGG
>JAODMS010000247.1 GCA_025464925.1 Arthrobacter sp. | reverse complement strand
ACCGTGGCCGCCACCGAAAAAGCTGAACATCACCCAGCGCTGGCCCTTGCGGGCTTCGTCGGTGCGGTGGCCGGCAATCGACAAGGCATTGATCGTGCCGTAGGCCTGGGCCATGGCGCGTTTGGGGTCGGCCAGTGCGGTGGCACTGAAAATGACGTCGATCATGCGCAGGATGGTCTCGGTGTAGCCACCTACCGGGCGCGGACGGGCAGCGCTGATGACCAGGCCGTCGGGCAGCACGAAGTCCACCGCATCGAGCACGCCTGCATTGGCGGGCACATCGGGAAACAGGTGCTTGAGCGCCACATAGCAGGCCGCGATGGCCGTGGCGCGCGAGATGTTCACCGGCCCTGCGCACTGCGGCGAGCTGCGCGAAAAGTCCAGGGTCAGGCGTTCGCCCTGCACCGTCATGTCCAGGGCAATGGTCAGCGCCTCGTCCTTGACGCCGTCGTTGTCCAGCATGTCGCTGAAGCGGTAGCACCCGTCAGGCAGTGCCGCAATGTGCGACTTCATGAGCCTGACAGCGCGCGCGCGCAGCTCGCCCATGGCCTGCTGCACCACGGCATCGCCGTACTGGTCAAGCACGTCGTTCAGGCGGCTCATGCCCAGGTCCAGCGCGGCCAGCTGGCCGTTGAGGTCGCCCCACAGGCTGTCGGGCAGGCGCGTGTTGGCCTTGAGGATGGCCAGCACATCGTCGTCAAACACGCCTGCACGCACGATGCGCACCGGCGGGATCTGCACCGCCTCCTGCCAGCACTCGGTGGCCGCCGGGTTGTAGTTGCCGGGCACGTTGCCGCCCACGTCGTGCCAGTGCGCGGCCGATGCCAGAAAGCAATACAGCTTGCCGTGGCGAAAGAAAGGCCGTACCAGCTTGAAATCGTTGGCGTGCGTGCCGCCTTCATACGGGTCGTTGAACAGCCAGGTATCGCCGTCGACGATGCCGCCGCGCTCGGCGGCCGCGCGCTTGGCTGCGCGCACGGCAAACGCCATGGCGCCCACGAACACCGGCAGGCCCGACTTGCCCTGCACCAGCGTGTCACCGCTGTCGGCATCGTACAGGCCGTGGCAGGCGTCATGCGCCTCGGCAATGATAGGGTTGAACGCGCTGCGGTACAGCGTGGCGTCCATCTCGTCGGCGACCTGCTCGAGCCGGCCGCGCAGGACGGCCAGCGTGACGGGGTCCATTGCGGGCGCAGGAATCGGTAGTGCCGCCACTTGTTGTTCAGCCATCAATAGCCTCCTTGCCAAAACGCTTGCGCAGCTGGTTCAGCAAACCGCCGCTGCGCACCATGTCCATCAAAAATGGGGGAATCGGCTCGCACGCAAGCGCGGCGCCGGACGGGGAAATCACCGCTGGCGCCTGCCAGTCGAGCACGACCTGGTCGCCTTCGGCCAGCGTGTCGGCCTGCGGGCAGGTCAGCAGCAGCAGGCCGAGGTTGAAGGCGTTGCGAAAATAAAGACCGCTGAACGAGGGCGCAATCACCGCCACCACGCCCAGCCGCACCAGCACGGCCGCCGCCTGTTCTCGCGATGAGCCAATGCCGAAGTTGGGCCCTGCCACGATCACGTCGCCCTTTTGCACGCTTGGGACGAAGTCGGGCCGCACGGATTCGAGGCAGTGGCGTGCGATCACGTCCATCCCGTGCTTCATGGCATGGCCGGGCGCCAGCACATCCGTGTCGATGTCGGCAACAAGCTTCCAGACTTTGTGGGTGCCACTCATGCGAGCAACTCCCGGGGGTCGGTGATGCAGCCGCGCAAGGCCGATGCCGCCACGGTGTAGGGCGACGCAAGGTAGACCTGCGCCGTAGCCGAGCCCATGCGGCCCTTGACGTTGCGCGCCGTGCTGGAAATGACGGTGGTGCCGTCACCCACCGTGTCGCCATAGCCTGCGCACGCGCCGCAGGTGGTGGGGAACAGTTCAGCCCCCGCGTCCTGCAGCACCTGCAGCACGCCTTCGTCCCGCGCAGCGGACTGGTCTTGCTGGCTGGCGGGTGCCACCATCAGGCGCACGCCGGGCGCCACGCGCTGGCCACGCAACACAGTGGCCGCCGCGCGCAAGTCGTCAAGCTTGGCGCCGGTGCAGGCGCCGATGTAGGCCACGTCAATGGCTGTACCTGCGTGCTTGGCTACCGGGCCTGCGTTGGCAGGACTGTGGGGCGCAGCCACCTGAGGTGCCAACGTGTCGGCATCAAATTTGTGGCGTGTCACTGCAGCGCCGTCGTCGGTCTTCCATGCGTCCAACCCCAGCAGGGCCTCGGCAGGCACGCCGGTGGCCAGCAGCCAGGCGCACGTGGTGTCGTCAGGCGCAATCAACCCAACTTGCGCACCCAGCTCGGCGCTCATGTTCGACAAGGTCATGCGCTCTTGCATCGAGAGGGCTTTTACTGCGGCGCCAACAAATTCCACTGCCTGGTACTGGCCGCCATTCATGCCAAAGCTCCCCACCATGTGCAGCATCATGTCCTTGGCGGTCACGCCTGCGGCCAAGCGCCCGCTCCAGTGCATTTGCAAGGTGTGCGGCACACGCAGCCAGATTTCTCCGGTCACCACCACGCCCAACATTTCGGTGCTGCCAATGCCAAACATGTAGGCGCCAAACGCACCCCCGGTGGGCGAGTGAGAATCACCACCCACACAAAACATGCCGGGGCGGATGTGCCCGTGCTGCGGCACGACCACGTGGCAGATACCCTGGCCGTCATACACATGCGGTAGATCCTGCTCACGGGCCCAATCACGCGCAATGCGCACGATGCGGCGCGATTCTTCATCGCGCTCGGGCAGGTAGTGGTCCATCACCAGCACCACGCGGGACTTGTCCCAGATGCTGGCGCCCAGCTCGTCGAGCATCGGCTTGAGGCGCCGGGGACCCGACGAGTCGTGGAACATCGCCAGGTCGACCCGGCAATTGACGATCTCGCCAGGGACCACGCTGGGGCGGCCGCTTGCGCGCGCCACCAGCTTTTGCGCCAGGGTGGTTGGGGGCAGGCTCATTCGGGCTTGGCTCCGGAAAATTTGACCACCCTGGACCAGCGCGTGATCTCGGCCTTCACGAAGCGGGCAAACTCGTCGGGGCTGTTGCCCACAGGCACGGCGCCCTCTGTTTCAAGGCGCCGACGCACCTCCGGCGAGCCGATCGCCTGGCGGGCCGCGTCGCTGAAGCGGCGTGCCAGCGCCGGGTCCATCCGACCCGGGCCGAACAGTCCAAACCAGGCGCTGGACTCGTAACCGGGCAGCACTTCGGCAATCGCGGGCACATCGGGGAAGGCCGCCAGCCGCTTCAGGCTTGTCACCCCCAGGGCCTTGAGCTTGCCAGCGCGAATGTGCGCCTGGGCGTTGCCAATGGCGGCAAACATCAGGTCCACCTGTCCTGCCAGTACATCCTGTAGCGCAGGGGCCGTGCCCCGGTAGGGAATGTTCACGATGTAAGCGCCCGATTGCATCTTGAAAGCATCGCCGGCCAGGTGCAGCGATGACCCGATGGCACCAATGGCCAGATTGAGCTTGCCCGGCTTGGCCTTGGCCAGCTCAATGAGTTCGCGAACATCCTTGACAGGCAAGGCAGGGTTGGCCACCAAAATGGAAGGCGACGTTGCCACGCAGGTGAGCGGCGTGAAGTCCTTGATGGGATCAAACGGAAGTGAAGGGTACAAACTGGCATTGATGGCATGGCTGGTGAAGCTCATGAGCAGTGTGTTGCCGTCAGGACTGGCTTTGGCTACCGCTTCTGCCGCAATATTGCCCCCGGCCCCGGCGCGGTTTTCGACCAATACGATGCGCCCCAGCAGCCGGCCCATCTCCGTCGCCAGAGTTCGTGCCAAGGTATCGGTGGAACCGCCGGGCGGTGCGCCAACCAACAGGCGTACGGGGGTGTTTTGGGCCAGCGCGGGCGCGCCCAGCAAAGCGCTGGACACCGGAGCGATGGCCAGCAGAATTTTGCGTCGTTGAATCATG
>JAODMS010000121.1 GCA_025464925.1 Arthrobacter sp. | reverse complement strand
CGCCGGAAGCCAGGTCGTTGAAAACAACAGCTTCGTACTTCGGGTGGATATCAGACTTCATAATGGGGCCTTTGTTCGCACAACTGGATTTTGCCAGTTGCCAGGTATGAATGGGATGGCTGCTTTGTGCCGCCGGGATGGATGCCGTTGAAGACACCACCCGGACCGCACAGGACGGCCAGCTATCGATTATAGCGGAAATCACCACCCCAGGGGGACAACCGGCGGAACAGCGTGGCGGACGTCAGGTCCGGGGCCGAAGCTCCCAGAACGCGACGGCCGACGCCGCCGCCACATTGAGCGAGTCGACGCCTGCCCGCATGGGGATTTTCACGGCAAGGTCGACGGCGGCGAGGGTGCTTTTGCTCATTCCGGCGCCCTCCGTGCCGAGCACCAAGGCCAGCCGTTCCGGTTTCCGGGCTGCCAGGTCGTCGAGGTCCACGGCGTCTCCGGTGAGCTCCAGGGCCGCGACCGTGAAGCCGTGGCGGCGGAGCACGGCCAGGTCCCCCGGCCAGTCCTCGAGCCGCGCCCACGGCACCTGGAAAACAGTGCCCATGCTGACCCGCACGCTGCGCCGGTACAGCGGGTCACCGCAGCGGGGCGAGACCAGGACAGCATCGACGCCCAGGGCAGCGGCGGAGCGGAAGATGGCGCCGACGTTGGTGTGGTCCACGATGTCCTCCAGCACCGCGACCCGCCGGGCGTCCGCCAGCAGTTCCGGCAGCGGCACGGGGGCCGGGCGGTGCATGGCGGCCATCGCGCCGCGGTGCAGGTGGAAGCCGGTGATGTCCTCGAGGAGCGCGGCGGAGCCGATGTACGCCGGCACGTCCGGGTACTGCGCAAAGATGTCAGCGAGGTCCTCGAGCCATTTTTCGGCGAGGAAGAAGGACCGCGGCCGGTGCCCTGCCGCCAGCGCACGGCGCTGCACGCGGGAGGACTCCGCAATGTACATGCCCTCCGCGGGTTCCCGGACCTTGCGCAGATGCACGTCCGTCAGCTGCGTGTAATCGGAGACGCGGGGGTCGTCGGCGGATTCAAGATGGTGGAATGTCACGGGGCAGCCACTTCCGGGGTCATCTGAGCAGGTTGGCGATCATGAAGCCCAGGGCCACGAGGCCCAGGGTGAAGATGACTCCGCGCAGGACCACCGGGGAGAGCCGGCGCCCCACCCTGGAACCGATCATCCCGCCGATCAGGGAACTGACGGCAATCAGCCCCACGACCGGCCAGTCGATCCGGTCGAAGGCAAGAAGCAGGTAGGACGCCGCCGCCACGATGTTCACGCCCAGCACCAGGATGTTCTTCATGGCGTTCGCGTTCTGGATGGTCCCGGTCATGAACACGCCGAGGATGCCGACCAGCAGGATCCCCTGGGCCGCGACGAAGTATCCGCCGTAGACGCCGGCCAGGTAGACCAGCACCACCAGCAGGATCCCGTGGCTCCGGTCGCGGATGGCGTGCTCGGGGTTTTCTTCCCGGTTCCGCACCCACCGCTGGAGCCGGGGCTGGAAGACCACCATCAGCAGGGCCAGGACGATCAGGACGGGTGCGGCGTAGGAGAAGACACTCTCGGGCAGGTGCAGCAGCAGGAAGGCGCCGGTGATGCCGCCCAGCAGCGAGGCGGGCAGGAGCCGGAGAAGTTGCTTGCCGCGGCCGGCGAGCTCCTTGCGGTACCCCCAGGCCCCGGCGGCGTTGCCCGCCACGAGGCCCGTTGCATTGCTGATGGAGGCAGTGAGGGGCGCGTAACCGAGTGCTATCAGCACCGGGAAGGTCACGAGGGTGCCGGAACCGACAACGCTGTTGATGGTGCCGGCCCACAGCCCGGCAAAGAAAATGAAGACACTATTGAGAAACTCCACGCGCTGTTCGCAGTCCCGTCAGCGGCGGGCGGTGGCGGTGTAACGTCCGCCGGTGACGCTGACGTCCAGCGGCAGGCCGAAGGTCTCGCTCAGGTTCTCTGCGGTGAGGACCCCGGCCAGCGGGCCCGCGGCCACGACGCCGCCGTCGCGCATCAGCATGGCGTGCGTGAAGCCAGGCGGGACCTCTTCGAGGTGGTGCGTGACCAGGACTATGGCCGGAGCGCTCTCGTCGCGGGCGAGCTCGCCGAGCCGGTGGACGAGGTCCTCCCGGCCGCCCAGGTCGAGTCCGGCGGCGGGCTCGTCGAGCAGCAGCAACTCCGGATCCGTCATGAGGGCCCGGGCGATCTGCACGCGCTTGCGCTCGCCTTCGGACAGCGAGGCGAAGGGCCGGTTCAGCATCGGGCCCATGCCCCATTCATTCAGCAGGCCGAAGGCGCGGCGTTCGTCGTCTTTCTCGTAACCCTCGCGCCAGCGGCCGGTCACGCCGTAGGCGGCCGTGACCACGACGTTGAGGACTTTTTCCTGCTCGGGGATCTGGCTGGCCAGCGCCGCCGAGGACAGGCCGATCCGGGGCCGGAGTTCGAAGACGTCGACGGCGCCAAGGATTTCCTCCAGAATGCCGGCCATGCCGCTCGTGGGGTGGATCCGCGCGGCGGCCACCTGCAGAAGAGTGGTCTTGCCGGCACCATTGGGGCCCAGGATCACCCAGCGCTCGCCGTCTTTGACCTGCCAGTCCACCTTGTCCAGGAGCGTTTTTGCCCCACGTACAACGCTGACGGCGGCCATTTCAAGAACATCACTCATAGCAGTAGACACTAGGACAAAAAAGCGGACGACTGATAACTGGAACGGCGGCTCCGGCACAGGGCCGGCACCCGGGAGGAACGGGGGCGCAGCGGATTCGGGCCGGCACCGCCCGATCGCTAGGATTGGACCCATGAGCCTGAACTTGACCGCAGTAAGCTATGCCCAAAAATTGTCCCTCGCCGAGGTCCAGCGGGTGCGTTCAGCATTGACCGCTGCGGGGGTGGCGCTGGAGGCCGGGGCACGCACTGGTGACGGCCGGTTCGAGGTGCATACGGCAGAAGGCACGCTGGGTTCCGCCGCCGACGCCGGAGACGGGTCCGGGCTTGCTGGGCTCCGCCGGGCGGTGGCGGACGCCGGCATTGACGGCGTCGACACTGCCCTCGTTCCGGCCTCGCTGCGGAACGCCCCGCGGAAATTCCTTCTCATGGACGTGGACTCCACCTTGATCCAGCAGGAGGTCATCGAACTGCTGGCCGCCCACGCCGGAAAGCGCGAGGAGGTGACGGCGGTGACCGAGGCCGCCATGCGCGGCGAACTGGACTTCGCCCAGAGCCTCCACGCCCGGGTGGCGGTGCTGGCCGGGCTGCCGGCCGACGTCGTCGGTTCCGTCCGCGCCGAGGTGAAGCTCAGCGACGGCGCCGCGGAGCTGGTGGCCGCGTTCAAGGCCGCCGGCCACGTGGTGGCCGTGGTCTCCGGCGGCTTCAACCAGATCCTCCAGCCCATCGCCGAGAGCCTCGGGCTGGACTACTGGATCGCCAATGAGCTGGAGATCGTCGACGGCGCGCTCACCGGCAAGGTGCTCGGTGAGGTGGTCGACCGCGCGGCCAAGGAGAAGTACCTGCGCGCGTGGGCGACGTCAGAGGGCATCCCCCTGGAGCACACCATCGCCGTGGGCGACGGCGCCAATGACCTGGACATGCTCGGCGCGGCCGGGATCGGCATCGCGTTCAATGCCAAGCCAGCCGTCCGGACCGCCGCCGACGCCGCGGTGAACCTGCCCTACCTCGACGCCGTACGGCACATCGCGGGCGTCTGAACGGACCGGCCGCGCGCCGGGCGCGGCCGTCAGCCAGGCAGCGTCCTAGTTGGCGCTCTTCTCGAAGTAGTCGGAGCCGCCGACGTATTCGGTGTGGCCTGACGGGACGTCCGCCGTCGCCATCTTGGCGACCTCGGAGCCGAACTCGGAGACGGAGTACAGCCTGCCGGCCTCGGCGCGGCGGGCCTCGATGGCGCCCGGGTTGGAGCGGTCCAGCAGGGTGGCCGTCACGGTGCCCTCGATCATGTCGCCGGACACGACCACCAGCGAGATGCCTTTCTCGGCCAGGCTGGGCACGAGCTCGCGGAGTGCGTCCTCGCCGGCGCGCTTGCTGCGGGCCACCGGCTCGTAGTCGGGCATTGTCGGCACCGTGTTGATGAAGTGCGCCTGGTGGCTGGTGACGAACACCACACGTGCTCCCTCGGGCAGCAGCGGCACAGCGGCGTTAAGCATGTTGACCTGGGCGTCGCGGTTCAGCTTCAGCGCGTAGCCCTCCTCCATTCCCGATTCCATGCCGCCGGAGGCGTTGAGGACGAGGATGTCGAGCGAGCCGAAGTTTTCCATGGCGGCGCTGGCCAGGGCCTGGACGCCTTCCTGGGTGGTCAGGTCCGCTCCGACGGCGACGGCACGGCCACCGTTGGCTTCGATTTCGGCAACGACCTTGTTGGCCCGCGGAGCCTTCTGGCGGTAGTTCACGACGACGGCGGCACCTTCCGCGGCGAGGAACTTGGCAACCTCTGCGCCGATTCCCCGCGATGAACCGGTCACGATAGCGGTCTTATTGTCCAGCAGTCCCATTCGAGCTCCTTTGTTCCAAACGTCCAAACATTGTGGTTCTGCAGTCCATCATGCCAGCGGTCCGGGCCGAATGAGTTGTTTAATGCCCACAAAGAAGCGGGGCGGGCCTAGTTCCCTCCACCGGCCTCCCGGCTGCGTGCCGGGGCGGAGCCGGGGCACGTGAGCAAGCGGGTTAATGCCGGGCCGACGGCCGGCACGGGCGGACGATTCCGCACGCCCGTTGTGTCACCGCGCCGACGGTGGTCAGCCGTGATCGATCCGGATCTTCCTGGCTGATGTATCCGGCGCCGTTGGCCGTACCGGGGCCCGCACCTCCAGGACGCCGTCCTTGTACGTGGCGGTGATGTCCTCTTCCCGGACACCGTCGGGCAACGGGAAGCTGCGCGTGAACGTACCGTAGCGGAACTCGGAGCGGTAGCCGGTCTTGCTCTTGTGCTCGGATTTCTCCTCGCGTTCCGCCTTGAGATGCAGCACACCGTCGGTGACCGAGAGCTCGAGATCCTTGTCAGGATCAATCCCGGGCAACTCTGCGCGGACCACCAGGGTGTTCCCGTCCACGAACTGTTCCACCCGCATCGCCGACATCGTCATGTCGCCTTCGAGGAAGCGACGGATCGGCTCCAATACTTCTGAAGGCCCCCACTTGTTGAGATCAGCCATGATCGTCCTCCTGAATCCATGCCTCGGCCTTGCGCGGCCAGAGGCCGTAGCTCCATTACACACCTCCGAACGGGGCGGTGCCACGGCTAAATGCCCGGCCGCCGGAATCCCCGCGGCCCACCCCGGCAGCGGCCGGCGGACCGTGCGGCGGCCGCCGCCGAGGCCCTGGAGCCTTCGTGGCGTCAGTGGCCCATGCCGAGGCCGCCGTCGACCGGGATGACCGCACCGGAAATATAGGCGGCCTCCTCGCTGGCGATCCAGCGCACCACAGCGGCAACCTCGGAGGCTTCGGCGAAGCGGCCGGCGGGGACCCTGGAGAGGTAGTCCTTCTGGGTTGCCTCGGGCAGTTCCCCGGTCATGTCCGTGTTGATGAAGCCCGGCGCCACCACATTCGCGGTGATGCCGCGGCTGCCCAGCTCACGGGTCAACGAGCGTGCGATTCCGACGAGTCCGGCCTTGGAGGCGGAGTAGTTGATCTGGCCGGGCGCGCCGTAGAGGCCGGAGACGGAGGAGATCAGAACGACCCGGCCCTTGCGTGCCCGGATCATCCCCTTGGAGGCGCGCTTGATGACCCGGAAAGCGCCGGTAAGGTTGGTGTCGATGACCGAGGTGAAGTCAGCCTCGCTCATCCGCATCAGCAGCGTGTCTTTGGTGATCCCGGCGTTGGCGACCAGGACTTCCACAGGTCCGTGCGCTGCCTCGACTTCCGCGAAGGCGGCGTCCACCGAGGCCTCGTCAGTGACGTCCGCCTTGACCCCGAGGACGCCCTCGGGAAGTCTCGACTCGCTGCGGTACGTGACCGCCACCTTGTCCCCGTTGGCCAGGAAGGACTGGGCGATGGCCAGTCCGATCCCGCGGTTGCCACCGGTGATCAGGACGCTGCGGCCGGTGGTTGGTGTTGCTTCAGACATGTGCTGCTCCGGAATTCTGCGGCGTCGGCGCCGCGGTAGGGGCTGGATTTTCCTGCCTCCGATCTTAGCGCCCGGCGGGCTTCCGTTTGGGCGGCTCCGCCGAGAGTGAGAGAATCTAAGTAAGCCTTTGGAGCGTGATCTGACAGCCGTGACACTGAAAAACCAACCTGGTGGGTCCATGCCTCGCGACCCGGATGCGCGATCCGGCGACACCGAGGTGCACAGCATCACGGACGCAGCCACCGCCCACTCCGATGAGATGCGTCAGCGGATGATCAAGTACGCCGTCGCGATGGGGATCCGCATGGTGTGCCTGATCCTGATCTTCGTCGTGGATGGCTGGTTTAAGGTTCTTCCCGTCATTGGCGCCGTCTTTCTGCCCTGGGTCGCTGTAGTGCTGGCCAATGGCAGCGATCAGGCGGAGATCCACAGTGATTCCCTGCTGGACCACGCTCCAATGGGGGAACTCGATGCACCTGCTCCGGAAGCCAGCACGGCAGCCGCGCCGGCGGCGTCCCGGGAAGACCCCTCGATGACGCTCCTGCAGGGCGAGCTGATAGATGACGATGACGATGACGAACACGATGGACGGGCTGCTTCATGAACCTCTTTGACCTAGCCGGCGGCGGAACGGCCCCGGCCTCCGGGACCATGTGCTCACGGAAGGCCTGCCGGTCCGAGGCCGAGTGGCAGCTGCTGTGGAACAACCCGAAGATCCACACGCCCGAGCGGCGGAAAATCTGGCTGGCCTGCGACGAGCACAGGCCCTGGCTCGAGGACTATCTCCAGACGCGCAGCCTCTGGAAAGAAACGGTCGCCCTGGCCGTCCCGGGCAAGGCAAGCTGAATGTACCGATTCCTCTTCTCCAGCAAGTGGCTGGGATATCTGCTGCTCGCCGCGATCTTCGCCGTGGCGTGCGTCGGGCTGGGCCGCTGGCAGATGGACCGCCGGGCTGAGACGCTCGCCGAGATCAACCGGGTGACGTCCAATTACTCCGCCACCCCCGTTCCTTTCGCCGAGGTCAGGGACCAGTTCAGCAGCCTGGACCCCGAACGTGAGTGGACCCAGGTTGAACTGCGGGGCAGTTACGACCTCGCCGGCCAGCGCATCGTCCGCAACCGTCCGCTCAACGGCCAGCCCGGCTACGAGGTGGTTGTCCCGCTCAAACTGGACAGCGGCGAGACGGTGGTGATCGACCGCGGCTGGCTGCCGATCGGCAACAACACCCCGGGCCGTCCCGACTCGATTCCGGCACCGCCGCAGGGCCAGGTGGCGGTGGTCGCCCGCCTCAAGCCGGCCGAACCGGCGCTCCAGCGCGGCGCCCCGGACGGCCAGCTGGCCTCGATCGATCTCGCGGCCTACTCCGCGCAGCTCGGCTACCCGCTGCTGACAGGCGCTTACGGACAGCTGGCCTCGGAGAGCCCCTCCGTGCCGGACATGCCGTTCGCCTTCCCCAAGCCGTCCACCGAGGAGGGCACGCACCTTTCCTACTCGCTGCAGTGGTTCGCATTCGGAGTGCTGGTGTTCATTGGCTTCGGCTACGCGGCCCGGCAGCAGGCCCGGAACGCGGCCATCGATGCCGAGGACGCCGAACTCGGGGTTCCGGCGGCCGACGGCTATCTGCACTCCAGCGGCCCGTCGGTGCGTCGCCGCCCTGTCGCCCGGAAGCGGAGGAACGCGACGTCGGAGGAAGAGGAAGACGCGATCCTGGATGCCCAGGGTTACTGACGAATGGCCAATCTGCTCCCGGAACCAGTCGCCAACCTGAAGAGCGCGCTGCGCGCCGCAGGTGCCGTGGACACGGTGACGGTATTGAACTCGGAGGTCCCCACGGCGGCTGCGGCGGCCGCCGCGCTGGGTTGTGACGTCGCCGCCATCACGAACAGCCTCGTCTTCGAACTAGCCGGCGCTCCCCTGCTCATCCTGGCCAGCGGCGCCGCGAAGGTGGACGTCCGGATGGTTGCCTCGCAGCTCGGCGCGGGGAAGATCCGCCGCGCCACGGCTGACTTCGTGCTGTTACACACGGGCCAGCGCGTGGGCGGGGTAGCCCCGCTGGGCCATCCGGAAAAGATCCGCACCCTCCTGGACAGCTCCCTGGAAGAGC
>JAODMS010000059.1 GCA_025464925.1 Arthrobacter sp. | reverse complement strand
AGGCGTAGATCTGCCCGTGCGGGTGGTGCAGGGTGACGCCGATGTCGGCTCCGCGGTTTTCGAACGGGAACACCTGCCGGATGCCGGAAAGCGCGCTCAGCGCTTCCGTCCGGTGCGCCCAGGCGTCGATCACCGTGCGGGTGCGTTTCCAGCCCAGTTCGGCGAAGGATCCGGCGTGCTGCGGGGTGAAGGCCACCACCTCGCAGCGGCCGACGGCGGGCGCGGCGGTCCCCCAGCCCGGCGCCGCGGGGACGTCGTGCGTGGCCGGACCGAGTGAGGGGAAGCGGTTTTCAAAGACCGCCACGTCGTAGTCCGGCGCCGGGATCTCGGTCTGGTTGGCCGGCGTCGTCGGGCAGATCGGGCACTGGTCCGCCGGCGGCAGGTGCGTGCGCGACTGCCGGTGCGCGGCGACGGCAACCCATTCCCGGCTGAGCGCGTCAAAGCGCAGCTGGCCCGGATCGGACCGCCCGGGCAGTTCCCGGCGGTCCACCAAGGATTCCGGGGGGCGCCCGGCTGACCCGGCATCGTCGAAGTAGATGAGCTCCCTGCCGTCGGCCAGCCGCGTCGTCGTTGTTCGTGTCATGCTCCAATTTTTACACCAAATAACATTTTCAAACAATAGAGCACATAATGAATCATGAGCCGGGTGCCTCCTGGTGCAGGCGGGGAAGATTAGGATGTGCTGGGGGAAGCCTGCGCAGTCGCCGCTGCCCGCTCCCCAACTCCCTTTCAGCAAGCTACGAAGGACGCCAAATGCTAGCCGCAGCACGCCACTCCGCCATCATCGCGGAGGTCCAGCGCGAACGGATTGTCCGCGTTGCCGACCTCGCCCGGCTGCTGGGCGTGTCCCTCATGACCGTCCGGCGGGACATCGAAGCGCTGGATGCTGCCGGCGCCGTGGAGAAGATCCATGGCGGGGCCAAGCTGCCCGGCGGGGTGAGCACCCACGAGCCCGGCTTCGAGCTGAAGGTGACGCAGCTGCAGGAGGAGAAGATGGCGATCGCCCACGAGGCGGCAGCCCAGGTGCGCGAGGGAATGGCCGTGGGACTCAGCGCAGGCACCACCACATGGGCTCTGGCGCAACTGCTCTCCGCCGGGCCCCGGATCACCGTGGTCACCAACTCGGTGCGCATTGCCGACGTCTTTCACCAGGGCTCCTCCTCGTCCACGGTGATCTTGACCGGCGGCGAACGCACGCCCTCCGACGCCTTGGTGGGGCCGCTGGCAACTTCCGCCCTGAAGCAGCTGCACCTCGATGTGCTCTTCCTCGGTGTCCATGGGGTGGATGCCGATGCCGGCTTCACCACGCCGAACGTGCTGGAAGCCGAAACGGACCGGGCCTTCGTGGCGGCTGCCCGCCGCGTGGTGGTGCTGGCCGACCACACGAAGTGGGGCACCTTCGGCATCAGCACCATTGCGGGCCTGGAGGAGGCGGACGAACTCATCAGCGACGAAGGGCTGCCAGGCGAAGCCCGGCGGATCCTGGGTGAGCGTGTGGGGCGGGTTCGGCTGGCGCGCGGCGGGGCGCCTGTGGCCGACGACGCCGGCTGAAGCGCAGCGGTCCGTCCCGACCAGGAGAGAACTGGCCTCTCAGTCCCGTCAGGACGACGGCGGGAGGCACCTGCCTCCCGCCGTCACTGCGGAGCGAAACCCCTAAACCTCCGCCACCGGAGCCGCGAACTGCGCCGCTACCACGGCCAGCGTCAGCGAGAGCAGGACCCCGCGGTCAACCCGGCATGCGGCTAGGTCGTGTCTCGTAAATCCGGGGAATCATGTGTGAGGGAGTGTCAGTCAGCGCGGCATCCGTGCGCGTGCGCGAGATCCGGCAGGACCGGGAAGCGAACTGGGACATCCGGGGGTGCCCCTGACCCGCACCGAGGAACCGGAGGGCTGGGAGCCGGTCTCGGCCCGCACCGTCTCTGCGATCCTGTCCTACCGGCAGGACGCCTCCCGGCAGCCTGTCATCGAAATCGAGACCCGGCGGGAGGGGGAGGTCCGCGAGGACTACCAGCGCCGGTCGATGGAGGAGCTGACCGGGATCCTGGACGAGCTGGATGCGAAGGCGGCCCGGGCGCTGCGGGAGTGGCGGAACTGCCCTCTGTGGGCGGACCGAAGTCCGCCCCCAGGGAACTCCCGCTGTCCGTTAGCGCTGTTATCGCCGGTTGGGCGAGATGTCCTCATCGAGACTCCCCTATCGGCCGCAGAATGACTATGTGATGCCAATCGACAAGGTGCCGCGTTTGAGCACCACGCAGGCGTCGAAAGCATTCACCTCGTACAGCAGATAACTCATCTCGATACGGGAGGCTCCAGGTGCAAGGGTGGTCGGCAGGAAGTGCGAGGCGTCGATGTAGTACGGCGACGCCGACCAATTGAGGGTGCCCAGCTCCACGGCAAAGACGCCGATGGCCTCGTCGGCGATCTGAAGTGATTCGCCGGCGCTCCCGATACCGGTGCCCACACCCCAGTAAACGCAAAGGCCCAGATTAGCCTCGGAGTAGGGCCATGGATCGGGGTTCATGATCCCAAAATTCAGAGTAAAGGTCGATCCCCGGACGGCATTGCCCCAGCCGATCTGCGTGAGGAAAGGCGAATGTCCGGTGGCGTGGGTCAGTTCGCGAATCAAATCGTTGCGGCTGATCGTGACCGACCGGAGCCCCTCACTTTCGTAGTCACGCTCTCTGGCTCTTGCCTCTTCGAGTATGCGGTCGGCCTGACGGCTGATAGTTCGGGTGGATCGCGCTCTGGGGCGACGTTTGCGCAGCCGCATCATGCACCTGCCCCACGACGCCATTGACGACTGGCGTCGCAACTCATGGAGACGCCTCGATCAGTGCCGTGCTTTCGGCGGCCCGACAACCGCCCCGTCCCTCGACGCCCCGGCGTTCCCGTGCCGTCGCTAGTCGACAAACTAATCACCGCCTCACCTTGGCGGGGGTTAACTCGCTCCCCTGTTGAAGATCCTCCACGGAAAGCGTTACTGGAGCGTTATTTGCGTCTTACAGTCGCGCACAATGGCGGCCACAATCCGGCCTCGCGTTTTGTCCGGTCCGAATCATGCGCCACACAACCGGCGGCACTCATCCTTCATCGACGCCTGCTTCGACGACCGCATCGCGGGAACGAGTCTCTGCTTCACCATCCCGACCTGCCAGCCCTTCGAGGTCGTGGACGGCAACGGCGTGATCCGGGCCGAGGAGCGGTCCGTCAACATGGGGGTGCTATCCGAGGACCAATCCCGCATGGCTTCGTGAACCTTTAGGAGTCCAGCCCCACCGGGGCCGTGCCGGCGGAGAGCGCCGATTTCATGCGTAACGTCTCTGTGCCGCAACTGTGCGCCGGCTTGTGGCGTCGAGCGCTGACGGTCAGTGTTTATGGGGTTTTCGTCGGGTTTCCAGTGCCCCGATCAATGCCCCCGGTTGCACCGACGCACAGTCCTGGCGTGCCGTCTACTGTACGGGTCCCCTCGACTCCCACCTGTGCGACGAGCTGCCCGAGCATGCGCGCCGGCCCTCGAGCTGGCACCTCTTACGCGTCGGTCATGCGCATTCGGTCAACCTCCATAAACGAGATCCACACACCGCGTAGCCAGATCAGGACCGCGTAGAGCGCGATGCCTGCCCGGTAGGTCAGGGCGAGCTTGTCGAAGCGGGTGGCGATTCCGCGCCATTGCTTGAACAGGCTGAAGGACTGCTCCACGGCGGCCCGGCCCTTGTTGGCTTCGGCATCGAAGCTTACGGGCCGGCCGCCGCCGGTGCGCGGAACCTCGATGGAGGCCATCACGTGGGTGAACATGCGCGAGTCCGAGCCCTGGCCCGGGCCGAGGAGGAAGGCCAGGGGCCGCCCCTGCCGCGGGGAAGGTTGGTCGCGTGCTGGTGGGCACGGTTGATGGTCGAGTCCACCGAGACCGTCTAGTCGGTCTGCCCGGCGGCGTCGGCCTCGGCCAGCAGCACCCGGTGGATCCGGTCCCAGGCCCCGTCCCGCCTCAAGCGGCGGTGGCGTTTCCACACCGTCTGCCACGGACCGAACACCGCCGGCAGGTCCCGCCAGGCAATGCCGCACCTGTACCGGTAGACAATGCCCTCGACCACCTGCCGGTGGTTGCGGAACGGCCGGCCCCGCTGCCCGTCCGAGGACGGAAGCAGCCGCTCAATACGGGCCCACTGGCTGTCGGTGAAACCTGGAAACGCGACACGCTTCCCAGCCTGCCAGCACCCAACGAGGCTATTTAGGAGACGCGCCCTAGTCCTGTGCGGTCGCCTCAGGGTCTTCTTCGGGTTCGAAGGTGTTGGGCTCATTGCCTGCCCCGACCCCCACCCCGTCTTCTTTGTTGGGGACCTTGCCGCCGGTGGCTGGCTTCTGCTCGTCGTCGAGCGGCCCGTCTGGTGAGTTGATGGTCATGGCTCCTCCTGAATGTCAGTCACTTAATATAGGCACGCCGATGCGCCGGAAACTAGACCTGGTCATCCCAGGTCCCTGGGTCCTGGGCGGCCTCTTCCGGCTTGTGCTCAGCGTCGGGATCGCCGCTGCCCACGTAGGCGGCCGGCACCGTCCCGGCCGCTTGGGTCTGCTGTTCCTCACGGATGTTCTTCGCCGTACCCGCGCCGGGGTGAGGCTGCTCGGGATCGAGTGCGTCCGGTTCACCAGGACCACGAAGATCGCCGGAATCGGACGTGTCATTGTTGGGGTCGGTCATGTCACTACCTTTCTTGCAGATGGACATCGAAGGCATCCGGTCTCCCCCTTCCGGAGAGAGTCGAAGGCCAGTGTACGTCCGCTTGCCCGGAGGTGAATGGGCGGGTGGAGGGGGGATCCCCGGGTGACGGCCAGCACGTAGGGCCCGATAGGTCCATAGGTTGCACCGAACACACTCCGTTCCGTGAAATTGGTTCTGCGAAGATTCGCTGTACCGTGGACATTCCCGGGTCCCGGTAGACCCGCCCGTCTGATCTGGAAGGTTCTGGCATATGAGGAAAACGGGACCGAAGCGGCCGGCATCGGGGTTTAGAAGCGGCAGGCGCCTGCTCCTGGTGTGGGCCGCCGCCGTCCTGGTCCTTTTCACCGCCGCCACCGTCGCCGTCGTCCGCACCGGGCCGATGCCCGCGACTGGTTTCCTGGCCCTGGATTGGCAGGCGCAGGAGCCCGTAGCGGCCCCGGCGCCGGAGGCTCCCCGGAGCGCCGTCGATCTGGACACCGAGATCACACGGATCCTGAGCGAAAACGGCGGTTACCGGATCGGCGTCGCACTGGTAGACAACAGCGGTGGCGAGCCGGCGGTTTACGGTGACACTACCCCGTACGTGGCCGCCAGCACCGCCAAGATCATCACGGCCGCGGCCTACTATCACCTCGTGGAAACCGGCGAGAAGACGCTGGACGGGTCCCTCGGTGCCTTCGATGCCGCGTTCCAGCTCAAGGCCATGGTCAACAACAGCAGCAATGATTCATGGCTGCTGCTGATGCAGGACATCGGCTACCCCAAGCTGGCCGAGTACGCGGCCTCCATCGGCATCAGCTACGACCCGGAACAGAACCTCCTGACGCCGGCCGAGATGGCACTGCTGCTGAAACAGCTTTCCTCGGGGAAGCTGCTCAACGCCGAACACACGGACGAACTGCTGGGCTACATGCAGCAGACCAACAACGAGCGGCTCATCCCGGCCGCCGTTGACGCGGAGATCACCGTTCACCACAAGTACGGCGAGCTGAACGGTTACGTCCATGACGCGGCCATCCTGAGTGCCGACGGCCGCTCCTACGCGCTGACGATCTACACCTGGGGCGAGGACGCCGAAAGCGAGGCGCGCCTTGGCGTCATTCACGAACTGACGCGCAAGGTCACGGAGTCGCTCTTCCAGAAGTAACGTCCCGCAGCTGGTCAGGCGTAGGGCAGCACCAGTTCCGCGTAGCGTCCCTTCAAGGTCGCCAGGGTGGTGTCCCCGTCCGCGTTCCAGATGTCCTGGTTGAAAATTTCCACTTCGATGTCGCCGGTGTAGCCGGCGTCGCGGACCCAGCTGCCGATGGTGGCGAAATCGATGACGCCGTCGCCCATCATGCCGCGGGAGAGGAGGGCATCCGCGGCGATGGGGAGGTTGAAATCGCACACCTGGTAGGAGGCGATCCTGTTTTCCTGGCCGGCACGTTCGATCTGTGTCTTCAGTTCCGGGTCCCACCAGACGTGGAAGGTGTCGACGGCGACGCCGACGGCCTTCGCATCGTACGGTGCGGCGAGGTCGAGGGCCTGGCCCAGGGTGGAGATCAGGGCGCGGTCCGCCGCGTACATCGGGTGCAGCGGTTCGAGCACCAGCCGGACTCCGTGCTCAAGGGCGAACGGAACGAGGTCTTCGAGGCGGTCGGCCACCCGCCGGCGGGCCGCCACGACGTCCTTCTCCCCCGGTGCAAGGCCGCCGACCACCAGGAACAGCTCCCGGGTGTCGAGAGCCACGGCCTCCAAGATGGCGGCCCGGTTGTCCGCGAGGGCCGCTGCCTGTCCTGCCGGGTCCGCTGCGGTGAGGAATCCGCCCCGGCACAGCGAGGACACGCGCAGGCCAGCGTCCCGGATAAGCTTGGCGGCTTTGTCCAGCCCGGTGTCGGCGACGATGTCCCGCCAGGGGCCGATCGCGGGGATGCCGGCCCGGACGCACCCGTCGACTGCCTCGGCGAGGGTCCACTTCTTGGTGGTGGCGCTGTTCAGGGACAGCCGTGAAAAGTCGCTCATGCTGTCACCCCGTTGATGCGCAGGAAGTTGGACATCCGGAACGCGGCCAGGGCAGGGTCCGTGAGCAGTCCTGCCTGGTCAGCCAGTTCGAAGGTCTTGGCCAGGTGCACCACGGAGCGGCCGGAATGCAGCCCGCCGACCATCTGGAACCCCGGCTGTTTGCCGTTGAGCCAGGACATAAAGGCGATTCCGGTCTTGTAGTAGAACGTGGGCGCACTGAAGATGTGCTTTCCCAGCTCGCGGGTGGAGTCAAGGAAGGCGCGTGCCTTGGCGGCTTCGCCGGCGTCGTAGGCCTGCAGCGCGGCGGAGGCGGCCGGGTAGATCGCGGCGAAAATGCCCAGCAGCGCGTCGGAGTGGCGTGTGCCGTCCCCATCGATCAGCTCCGGGTAGTTGAAATCGTCGCCGGTGTAGAGCCGCACGCCCTCGGGCAGCGCGGCCCGCAGCGAGACTTCATGCGCGGCGTCCAGCAGCGAAACCTTGACACCGTCCACCTTGTCCGCGTTCTCCCGGACCAGGCCCAGGAACGTTGCGGTGGCCTGGGCGACATCATGGGAGCCCCAGTAGCCGGCCAGGGCTGGATCGAACATGGTGCCCAGCCAGTGCAGGATGACGGGCTGGTCCACTTCCCGGAGCAGGGTGGAGTAGACGTGCAGGTAGTCGTCGGGGCCTTCGGCCACTTCCGCCAGGGCGCGCGAAGACATCAGGATCACCTTGGGTCCGGCTTCGCTGACGACGGCGATCTGCTCCCGGTAGGCCTCCAGGACGGCCTGCACTCCGGCCGCGCCGGCGGGCAGGGCCTCCAGCTCCAGCTGGTCGGTGCCTGCCCCGCAGGACACGAGGTCACGGACGGTCTTTCCGGCGGTGGCGGGGGTCCCGCCGGCAGCGACCGAGGCCGCCTCGACACCGGTGCGTTTGATGAGCTGCTCGGTGGCGGCCCAGTCCAGGCCCATGCCGCGCTGGGCGGTGTCCATGGCGTCGGCGACGCCCAGGCCGTAGGACCAGAGCTCATGCCGGTAGGCCATGGTGGCGTCCCAGTCGAGGCGGGCGGGCGCGCCGGGTGTGTTGTCGGCGCTGACCTCCGGGATGACGTGCGCCGCGGCGTAGGCGCGGCGGGAGGTGAGGGGGGCGGCAGGCCTGGCCCAGTGCGGGGCGGAGCTGAGGCGGTACTCCCGGGTCCCGCCGTCGGTGCCGGGAAGTATCAGTGAAGTCATCAGAGCGTGATCTCCGGGATATCGATGGTGCGGCGTTCGGCCGAGGACTGCAGCCCGAGCTGCGCCAGCTGGACACCGCGGGCGGCGGAGAGCAGTCCGAAGCGGTGTTCGCGGCCCGCGACGACGTCGCGGAGGAATTCTTCCCACTGCAGCTTGAAGCCGTTGTCCAGCTCGGTGTTTGCCGGTACTTCCTGCCACTGGCTGCGGAAGGATTCGGTGACCGGCAGGTCAGGGTTCCAGACCGGCTTGGGGGTGTGGGCGCGCTGCTGCGCGACGCACTTGTTCAGGCCGGCGACGGCGGAGCCGTGCGTGCCGTCGACCTGGAACTCCACGAGTTCGTCGCGGTAGACGCGCACGGCCCAGGACGAGTTGATCTGGCCGATGACGTCCTCGCCGCCCGGGGTCTGGAGTTCGAAGATGCCGTACGCGGCGTCGTCAGCGGTGGCCTGGTATTCGTTGCCGGCCTCGTCCCAGCGGGCCGGGATGTGGGTGGCAGTCTTGGCGTTGACGCTCTTCACCGTGCCGATGATGCCCTCCAGGACATAGTTCCAGTGGCAGAACATGTCCGTGGTCATTCCGCCGCCGTCTTCCTTGCGGTAGTTCCAGGACGGACGCTGCGCGGCCTGGATGTCGCCTTCGAAAACCCAGTAGCCGAATTCGCCGCGGAGGGAGAGGATGCGGCCGAAGAAGCCCTCCTCGACCAGCCGGCGAAGCTTGACCAGACCCGGGAGGTACAGCTTGTCGTGCACCACGCCCGCCGTGATTCCGGCTTCCTTGCCGATGCGGGCCAGTTCGATGGCATCCTCCAGGGTCTCCGCCGTCGGCTTCTCGGTGTAGATGTGCTTGCCGGCGGCCATGGCCCGCTTCAGGGTCGCGGCGCGCAGGCTGGTCATGGAGGCATCGAACACAACGTCAACCGTGGGGTCGTCAATGACGGATTCCAGGTCCGTGGTCCACTCGGAGATCTTGTGCAGCTCCGCCAGTTCCCGGATCTTCGCCTCGTTGCGGCCAACCAGAATGGGCTCGACCTGGACCTTGCTGCCGTCCTCAAGCGTGAATCCCCCGGCATCACGGATGGGAAGAATGGAACGCAGCAGATGCTGGCGGTAACCCATCCGGCCGGTAATGCCGTTCATGGCGATGCGGATTGTCTTTGTTTCGAAGCCCATGTGTCCTCCACGGTTGCTATCTCGGTGCCGTACCTTGGGAAAGCGCATTCCCACCGCACTCATGATGCACGTTCAGACGAACTGTGGCAAGCGCTTTCCGGGACATGCTTAAGCTGACATACTGGGATAGGGCTGCACTTCCGGCAGCTGAAGCCATCAGAACAGGAGCCTTCCGTGGCCGCAAGCACCCTCGCCGAGGTAGCGCGGCTGGCAGGAGTCTCGCCGGCCACCGCATCCCGGGTGCTCAATGGCTCTGATAGGAGACCCGGCCGGGACATTGCGGAACGCGTGAGGCAGGCGGCGGCCTCCCTTGGCTACGTTCCGAACGCCCAGGCGCAGGGGTTGGCGAAATCCAACTCCGGCCTCATCGGCTTAATTGTGCACGACATCGCCGATCCCTACTTCGCCGCCATTGCCCGCGGGGTCCAGGCCGCGGCCCGGGAGCAGGGCAAGATGGTCCTGCTGGCCACAACCGGCGGAACACCGGCTGACGAACACGCCGCGGTGGCTGCTTTTGCCGCGCGCCGGGCCGATTCGATCGTTATAGCCGGGTCGCGGTCCATCCGGTCGGATGACCGAGACAGCAATGCCGAACTCGCTGCTGAGCTTGACCGGTACTGCCGCAACGGCGGCCGGGTAGGCGTCGTGGGACACCCCATTGTCGGGGCGTCCGCGCCGGAGGGGTACCACGTTGTGGCCGTTCCCAACCAGGAGCTGGCCGCGGAGCTTGCCCGAAAGCTGGCGGCGGTCCACCCGGGAGACTTCGTGATCGTTGGCGGCCCGGAAGGGCTCCTTACGTCCGACGACCGCATTCATGGCTACCAGGATGGCCTGGCGGCTGCAGGAGTGGCGCAGGCCGAGGTGGTGCGCACCGGATTTGATCGCACCGGCGGCTACGAGGCCGGGATCACCCTCGCCAAACGGATCCTGGACGCCCGGAAGACCGGCGGAGTGGCAGCGGGCGCAGGTCAGCGGCCGTGCATCCTTGCGGCGAACGACGTCATGGCGATCGGCGCCGTAGCGGCGCTTCGCTCAGAGGGACTGCGGATTCCCCGTGACGCCCTGATCGCAGGATTCGACGACATCGAAACGTTGCGGGACTTCCGCCCCGCCCTGTCCACGGTCCGCCTTCCCCTCATGGAGATCGGCAGGCGGGCCGCGCTGGGAAGCACCAAGGGATGGGTGGCAGGTGACGACGCCGACGGCCGTTCCTCCGTCGCCGGCACGGTGGCGCTGCGACGCAGCACCGAAACGGCGCCCTCGGTTCAAGCTTAACGGGAGCGGGGGAGCCGGCAGCGGGTTCGCGCCGGCTGGCACGGCAAACCCTGGCCACCCACCAGCCTGGCTTCGTCCATCTCGCCGGCCCACCGAAGCCCTGAATCCGCTCCCGATCCCCGGGTTGACATGTGATGCATGACACCCTAATTTGTATCGAGAGCGGAAAGCGCATTCCCAAATGGTTATCCGCTTCCCCCGTCGAAACACATCCAGCAATGATGCGGAGAGCCAGCATGCCAGTCGTGGTAAACGAGAGTCAGACGAGTACTGGGTCATCCGGCCGGCCGACGCCGCAGGTCCGTCCGCGTCGCGGCGCATCGACCACCGCGGCCAAGTGGCTGGCCGAGCTTTGGCGGCCTGCTGTGTTCGTCCTCGTCCTCTTGTCCGCCTGGTGGTTTGTCACGGCGCAAGGTTGGGTGCCGCCCTTCATCCTGCCGAGCCCCGGGGATACGGTGAATACCGCCCTGGAGCACTCGGCGTACCTCGTGCACCACACCGGTGTGACGACATTGGAGACTGTTCTCGGCTTTGCCATCGCATTCATCGTCGGTGAACTGGTGGCGGTGTTGATGATCTATTCCAAGTCTTTGGAAAAGACCATGTACCCGCTGATCCTCTTCGCACAGGTCATCCCCAAGATCGCAATCGCTCCGCTGTT
Organism: Arthrobacter sp.; assembly: GCA_025464925.1. Next base: position 20,235 of record JAODMS010000059.1, on the reverse strand, counting down.
CGTCGTCTGGCTCGGCTTCGGGCTGGAACCGAAGGTCGTCGTCGCGGTGCTGATGGCATTCTTCCCCATCGTGATCTCCGGCATGGCCGGACTGAAGTCCGTTGATCCGGAAATCCTCGAGCTGACCTCAACCATGGGCGCGAACCCGCTGAAAACCTTTTGGAAGATTCGGCTCCCGGCTTCCCTCCCCCAACTCCTGTCCGGGCTGAAAGTGGCTGCCACCCTGGCGGTCACCGGCGCCGTCGTCGGCGAGTTCGTGGGCGCCAACGAGGGACTGGGTTACGTGATTCTCCAGGCTAACGGGAACATCGACACGGCCATGCTTTTTGCTGCTCTCATCATCATGTCGCTGCTGGGAGTTCTCCTCTTCGCAGTGATTCAGATCGCGGAGTGGTTCCTCATCCCCTGGCATGCTTCGCGGCGCTCGCTCGGCTCCTCCACCGCCACCTCCTAGCCTCCCCAGCCATTGCTTGCTCCTAGTATTAAGGAACTGAAATGAAGATCGTTCGCAGATCAATTCTGACTGCCGGCCTCGCAGCCGCAGCAGTAGCCCTCTCCGCCTGTGGGGGCGGAACCCCGGCTGGAGCAGGCGCCTCCGCCACCGCTGCAGGAGGAGCCTCCACCGCCGCAGCCGGAGTAACCAAGCCGGTTACACTGATGCTGAATTGGTACCCTTACGGCGAACATGCCCCCTTCTACTACGGCGTCGAACAGGGCATCTTCAAGAAGCACGGCATTGACCTGGCCATCAAGGCAGGCCAGGGCTCCACCAAGACGGTGCAGGCAACCGGACAGGGGCAGGTGGACTTCGGGTGGGCGGACACACCTGCCGTGCTGGCGAACATCGACAAGGGCGTAAAGGTCAAGAGCCTCGGCGTTTATCTGCAGACGACCCCGTCGGCGGTTCAGGTTTTCACCGAATCAGGGATCAAGACGCCGGCGGACCTCAAGGGCAAGACGATCGCCGTCTCGGCCGGCGACGCTCCGACTGTCACTTTTCCGGCCTTCCTCAAAGCGGCTGGCCTGGCTCAGGATGACGTGAAGCAGCAGAACCTGGATGCCGCAGGTAAGGTCGCCTCCGTGCTTTCGGGCAAAGTAGACGGACTGATCGGCTTCGCCCACGACCAGGGTCCCACGATTTCAAATAAGAGCGGCAAGGAGATGACCTACCTGCGCTATGCCGATGCAGGAGTGAACTTCTACTCAAACGGGTTGATCTCATCCGAGTCCTACCTGTCCAAGAACAAGGACCTGGCGGCCCAGATGATGGCGGCGGTTTCGGAATCCTTCGAAGCCGCAGTGAAGAATCCGGAGGCCGCTGCGAAAGCGATGGAAGGAAAGGACCCCCAAATTCCGCCGGCTTCCGTTGTCCTGGCCCAGTGGACGGAAACCATCAAATTGCTCCACACCTCCGCGACGTCAGGTAAGAAGCCGGGCGTGAACGATCCGGCAGACTGGGCCGCGACTATCAAGACGCTCCATGGCGCCGGACTGCTCGGTGCCGCCGACGACGCCGCCAAGTATTACGACGCGCAGTACCAGCCGAAGTAGGAAAGACGACATGGCCGCGACCCTTCCGGACGTCCCTGCCACGGGCACATCGCCAGTGGTCGGGATCGAGAATATGAATGTCACCTTTTCCTCGAAACGGGGAGCCGTTACCGCCCTCGAAGGAATCAACCTGTCAGTGGCGCCTGGGGAATTTGTGTCGATCGCCGGCCCCTCTGGCTGCGGCAAATCAACGCTGCTGAAAGTCGTCGCTGGCCTGACCCGGGCCAGCGAGGGCGCGGTGCAACTGCGCGGTCAGCAGGTAAAGGGGCCGCGGCGGGACATCGGCTACGTGTTCCAGCGTGCCGCACTGCTGGAATGGCGAAACGTGCGGGGGAACATTCTGCTCCAGGCCGAGATGCGGGGCATGGACAGGATGAAGGCTGCCCGACGGGCGGAGGAATTGATCGATATGACCGGCCTGGCCGGATTTGAAAACTCGATGCCGCACGAACTGTCGGGCGGTATGCAGCAACGTGTCTCACTATGCCGTGCCCTGCTCCATGAGCCCGACGTGCTGCTCATGGACGAACCGTTCGGCGCCTTGGACGCTTTGACACGCGAACGGATGAACGTCGAGCTCCATCGGATCTGGCGTGAAACTGGCACCACGGTGATGTTGGTGACCCACTCGGTAGCCGAAGCCGTTTTCCTTGCCAATCGGGTTGTCGTCATGAGCCCCCGCCCCGGCCGGATCCTGGAGACGCTCGACGTGCCGCTGGGTAACAACCGCGACTACGGGGAAAGCATGGAAAATCCGGAATTCGTGAGAATCGCCGCGCGGGTTCGTGACCTTCTGGGCGCCACGCACGCCGCGGACTGAGCAGGACGGAGCGCAGACGCCCGGAACTACACACGAACCGCTGATCAAGCAGCCCCGGTGGAATGCTGCCGTCTGACCGAGCCACCTCCCAAAGGAACCGTCGTTACCTCCTTTGGGAGGTGGCTCGTGTGCGTATAGATCGATGGGAGTCGCGGTGCAGGCATCTCGCCGCCCGGCGGGCTTAGTCCGCCATCCACGGCGAAAAATCGCCGAAAAGCTTGCCGCGGGGGTGGCGCGGTCACCGATGCAGGAGCAGGATAGGAGGATCAGGTTGCGCCCACCACCAGAGGGCGGGATCAAGCGCCGCAAAATACGGCGGGGCATTCTCGTGTAGGAGCACAAATGTTCATTACTCACTCGCCAAGCAAGACATAACAACCACACGCACTGTTCGAGCCCACGTCACCGTCGTTGGGCCTGCACCCCGCCCGCACCCGGGCGGATCGAGGCCGCTGGGGCCTCGGATTTTTGTCCCAGCGCACCTGCAGGAAATGCCACAGAACCGGTCCCGATCTGGGCTTTTCCTTAGGATCAACGTGATCCGGATACTCATTGCCGAAGACGAAGAGCGCATCTCGCGGTTCATCGAGAAGGGTCTGCGAGCGGCCGGATTCGCCCCCACCGTCGTCGCGGACGGTGTCACAGCAGTGGACTACGCCTCCAGCGGCGACTTCGATCTCCTGCTTCTCGACGTCGGGCTCCCCCGTCTGGACGGCTTCACCGTCCTGACTGTCCTTCGCCAAAGCCAGGTGGGTATCCCTGTCATCTTCCTCACCGCCCGCGGCTCGGCCGCGGACACCGTGGCCGGTCTCGAGGGCGGCGCGGACGATTACATGGTCAAGCCGTTCCGCTTCGAGGAGCTCGTGGCCCGCATCAGGCTTCGCCTCCGCACGGCCGACAACAACGATCCGCCCGAGGGCAACATCATCCGGCACGGGGCCCTGGAACTGAATTTGCGCACCCGCACGGTCAGCATCGGCGACAAGGTCATTGACCTCTCGGCCCGCGAGTTCGCGCTGGTCGAAACGTTCCTGCACCATCCGGGACAGGTCCTGAGCCGGCAACAACTCCTCAGCCACGTGTGGGGCTACGACTTTGACGGCACCTCCAACGTCGTAGATGTCTATGTGAGCCAGTTACGGCAGAAGATCGGGGCGGACCGGATCCTCACGACCCGGGGCGCGGGATACCGCCTCGGCTAGTTAAGAGGGTGCGTGACCGACGCCGAGTGCCGGGGTTCGGTCGCCGCCATCGGAAAGGGAAAACCGTGGCTATCACGCAGGACCATCCACGCGGCAACGGCCACGCGGTGCCCGCGATGCCGTCAGGCGCTCCGGGAGATCCGGACCGGCTCAGCTGGAGCGCCAAGATCCATACGGTGCGCTTTCGGGTGGTGGCCGCCATGCTGGTCATGATGCTCGCGGGACTGGTGACGGCTGGCCTGATCGCCTTCACGGTGGAGTTCCAGGAGTCCGACGCGAGGGTTGATCAGGCGCTCCTGGACAAAGGCCATGCGGTAATCAAGCTGGTGCGGACCGATAACAATCTGAGCGGGACGTCCTACAGCGAGCGCCTTCATGCAGCCGCCGAAGATATCGAACCACGGGCAAACGAGGTCATGGCCGGAATTGTTGATGGGCGGGTGGACTGGAAAGTAGACGGGAACCCGGAAGGAACCCTCCTGGACCCAGGCACCTACCCGGCCGCCGCTGCGCTGGGCAACCCGGCCGGCGCCGCCTTCGGCGACCTCATCGTGGCCGGCCGCCCGCTCAGAGCAGCCGTCCTCCCGGTGAAAGGAACGGGAACGACCGGAACGTACCTCTTGGTTGGCCGGGACCTCGGTGATCAGCAGGAGCACATGCTGGCCTCGGTCCGCACCTACTCACTGGTGGCCGCCGGCACCCTGGTCGCCGCTGCGCTGATCGGAGGCCTTGTCGCCGGCCGCCTGCTGGATCCCCTCCGGCGCCTGCGCGAAGCCAGCGAGGTGGTCAGCCAGGAGGACCTCACCCGGCGGGTGGAAGTGCGCGACGGCGCCGATGACGTGACGCTGCTCGCGAAAACCTTCAATACCATGCTTGAAAGATTGGATGAGGGCGCCCAGCACCAGCAGCAGTTCCTGGACGACGCCGGCCATGAACTGCGGACCCCCTTGACCATCCTTCGGGGGCACCTGGAGCTTGTGGCCGTCGATGACCCCGACGACGTTGCCGCCACCAGGACCGTGCTGCTCGAAGAGGTGGACCGGATGCAGCGCCTCGTGGATGACCTGCTCCTGCTGGCCAACGCCAGCCACCCGGACTTCATCAGGAAGGAACCCATCCAGATCGCTGAATTCATCCAACAGGTGATGGAGAAAATCCATGTCCTCGGGGACCGCCGTTGGCAAATAGACGAGACCGCCGATTATGTGATGGAAGCCGACTCCCAGCGGCTCACGCAGGCCCTCGTCCAACTGGCCGCCAATGCCGTCAAATACACCGGGAGCTCCGCCACGATCGCCTTGGGCAGCAGGATCGAAGGCCCGACGGCGGCGGACGGCGCCCCGGTGCCGGAAGCAGATACGTTGCTGCTCTGGGTGCGGGACACCGGCACCGGGATCGCCGTAGAGGACCAGAAACGGATCTTCGAGCGTTTCGGTCGCGCCCACCCCGGCCGCGGAGAGGCGGGGTCGGGCCTCGGTCTGGCGATCGTCTCCGCCATCGCCGAAGCGCATGGCGGGATGGCCACCGTCGAATCTGAATACGGTGAAGGTGCCACCTTCATGATCCGGATTCCCCTGCAGGCTGTTGGCGTCCGGCTCTGAAGCGGCGGCCGCCGGCGCGGGCCCCTTCATGAGAAATCCTTCATCTTCTCCTCATCCGTTCCTCACTCTTCCGCTGCACGCTGGTTCATAAGATCAAGCACCGCCGCCAGGAGATAGTGCAGAGCGGCGGGAAGGCCGCGAATCCCGAGGAGGATTGCTGTGGAGCCTATGCGCATAGTGCTTTACTCACACGATTCAGTGGGCTTGGGGCACGTACGCCGCAATCTGGCTCTGGCCCACGCGCTAAGCAACCAACTTCCCGGGCTCACCGGCCGGTCCGTCACCGGGCTCCTCATCACCGGCACCGCGCTGGCGCCCGCGTTCCCGGCTCCTGAGGGTTGGGACTGGGTGCTGCTCCCGGGCATAGCGAAAAGCGCCGAAGGCTACCGGCCCCGCGATCTGGCGCTGCCCATGGACGATCTGGTGTTCTTGCGCGCCAGGCTGCTGCAGGCCGTCCTGGGCGGCTTTCATCCCCACCTGGTGATTGTGGACCGCCACGCCACCGGTGTCCACGGCGAACTGGAACTGGCTCTGCGGCGTGCCCGCTCCGCCGGCCCCGTGCGGGTGGTGCTCGGGCTCCGCGAGGTCCTGGACTCCCCCGCCGCTGCCTTCACCGAATGGGCCGGGATTGGCGGGCCGCGGCTGGTCAAGGCCCTGTTCGATGCCATCTGGGTCTACGGCGACCCCGCGGTCCACGACCCTGTGGCGGCCGGCGAAATTCCGTTCTCCCTGCGCAAGCTCATCCGCTACACCGGCTATCTTGCCGCCGGGCGGCCTTCGGTGTCCGGGACGAGTTGCATGCCCGGCCCGTACTGCATGACCACGGTCGGCGGCGGCTCAGACGGCCACGCCCTGGCCAGCGTGGCGGTCGCTGCCCCGGTGCCGGTCGGGCTGGGACACCTGATCGTGGCCGGGCCGCAGATGCCCGCCGCCCAGCTCGATGACCTCCGGCGCCAGGCTGGACCCCGAGTCAAGGTCGTCGCCGCGGTGGATGACATCGTCTTCCACATCCGTCACGCGGCCGCCGTCATCTCGATGGGGGGCTACAACACGGTGTGCGAGATCATGAGCACCAATGTCCCTGCGCTGATAGTGCCCCGCAGCCAGTCCCGCGCCGAGCAGCGCATCCGCGCCGCGTCCCTGGCCAAGGCAGGCTATCTGGAACAGCATGAAATCGGCACCTTGACACCGGCCATCCTGGCCGACTGGCTGTCCTCCAGGGTCGGCACCACGGTTGACCGCCGTCGTGCGGTCCTGGACGGGCTGATCCGCGTCCCGCAGCTGGCGGCCGAACTGCTGCAGCCAGCCCTGCAGGCCAACAAGAGTGAACTGAAAGCCGCTTCGAAGGAAAGTGCCGGCCGTGTTGCCGTCTAAGCCGGGGACTGCCTACGTCCTCAAGATGTATCCGCGTTTCTCCGAAACCTTCATCGTTTCGGAGATCCTGGCCCGGGAAGCAGCGGGAGACCGGATCGAGATTTTTTCCCTCCGGCCGTGCAACGATTCCAGGTTCCACCCCGAGCTCGCACGGGTCCAGGCGCCGGTGACCTACATTGACCGGCCTTACAAGACCATGGAACTCTGGGAGTGCCTCAAGACGGCCGACGAGGCCGGACTCACAGACGCCGTCGCCCGGAACCTCGCCGAACTGATCGCCGCAAGGTCGGACGACGCAATCCAGGCCATCAACCTTGCCGCCGCCCTGCAGAAGCGGAATATCCGGCACATGCACGTCCATTTCGCGACGACCCCAACCACTGTCGCGCGGTTGGCCTCAGCCATCACGGGCATTCCGTATTCCTTCACCGCCCACGCCGTCGATATCTTCCATGACTCGGTCCGAACCGATGACCTCCGGGTCAAGCTGGAACAGGCCCATCACGCCATCACGATCAGCCGCTTCAATCTGCGCTACCTGCGTCGCCTCTTTCCGGTTTCCACGTCCCGTCTATATCTGGTGCACAACGGTCTGGAACTTGAGCGTTTTCCCTACCGGGACCCGCGCCCGATCGGAGCCACGGTGCGCGTGACCGCCGTGGGGCGGCTGGTGGAAAAGAAAGGATTCCAGCATCTGCTGCCCGCTGCTGCCGAACTGCTGGGACAGGGCATGAGCCTGGACCTGCGCATCGCTGGAACCGGCATCATGGCCGAGGAGCTCGGGGCCGGCATCGCACAGCTCGGGCTGAGCGATCACGTCCGGCTGATCGGGCCGCAGACCCAGTACCAGATCCATGAACTGCTCGATTCGTCCGACATCTTCATCGCACCGTGTGTCGTCGGCGCCGACGGAAATGCGGACGGCATGCCCACTGTCCTGCTGGAGGCAATGGCCGCCGGGGTCCCCTGCATCAGCACCGCGGTCACGGGCATCCCGGAAGTGGTCCGGAACGGTTCCACGGGGATCCTGACCAGGCCGGGCAGTCCTCGCGCCCTGGCCCGGGCCATTTACAAGATGACCTCCCCCAGCACGGACCGGGTTGCATTGGCCCGCAACGCCCGCGCGCTGATCGAGGATGACTTCGACGTCCGCCGCCAGGCCGAGGTACTGCGGTCCCTCTCCCTCACGGAAAGGAAGGTCGCATGATCCGCGTGGCCTACCTCTGCGCCGACCCCGGGGTGCCAGTCTTCGGCACCAAGGGTTCTTCGGTGCACGTTCAGGAAATCGTTCGGGCCTGGCGGGGTGCCGGTGCTGCCGTCACGGTCTATTGCGCCCAGCGGGGAACCGAGCGCCCCGCCGACCTGGCCGATCTGGACGTCGTCGAAGTCCAACCGGGCTCTGCCCCGGGCCCGGCCCGTGAACGGGCAGTCGAGGACGCAGCGCTGGCTCTCGTTGACGAGGTGCTGCACCAGGGTTGCGGTCTTTTCTACGAGCGTTATTCGCTTTTCAGCCCGGCGCTCTCGGTGGTGGCCCGTGTCCTCGAGGTCCCTTCGGTGCTCGAAGTCAACGCCCCGCTGATCGAAGAGCAACAGCGGTACCGGCGGCTGCTCGACGTCAAGAAAGCCGAAACAGTGTTGCGCCGCAACGCCGGGACGGCCGACGTCGTCGCCTGCGTCTCGGAGCCTGTCGTCCGGTGGGTGCGGGACCGGGTGCCCACGGCTAGGACACTGCTGGCACCGAACGGCGTCAACGTCGAACGCATCACCGCGCGCCGCCCCGGACGACGGAATCCGGACCACCTCACCGTGGCCTTCGTCGGAACGTTGAAGCCCTGGCACGGGGTCCCGTGCCTGCTGCACGCCGTTGCCCTGGCCAATCAGCAGACCGCTGAACCGGATCGCCGGTGGCGGGTAAAGGTCATCGGGGACGGTCCGGGCCGCGAAGACCTCGAACGCCTCGCCGCTTCGCTGGGTGTGGACACCGACTTCACCGGCGCGGTGCCGCCCGCGGCGGTACCCTGCCTTCTCGACGAGTGCGATGCCGCCGCCGCTCCCTATCCCCCGGAAACAGCCGGCCAGGCCGACTATTTTTCCCCGCTGAAGGTCTATGAGTACATGGCGGCGGCGATGCCCATCATTGCCAGCGCCGTCGGCCAGATCCCCTCGATCGTGGACGATGGGCGCACCGGGATACTGGTGGAGCCCGGGGAACCGGCGCCCCTAGCCGCCGCCCTCCTCCGCCTCGCGGAGGATCCTGACCTCAGAGAACACCTCGGGGAGCAAGCCCGCGCTGTTGCGGTAGAACGCTTCAGCTGGGACGGTGTGCTGTCGCGCATCACTGCCGCATTGGCCGCCTCACGGAGGGTGGCCGTGCCATGACCGGTGCTTCCAGCCACAAGCCTCCGGCGGCCAAGCGGAGAAGGTGGCGGCGGACGCGCGAAGAGGAGCCTGAGTCCGGACTCCGCCGGACGCTGCGGTGCGTCCGCCCACATCTTCGCGGGCACCGGTTTTTGATGACTTGCGGATTCGTGGCACTCGCGCTGGGCGTTCTGTTCCGGTTGCTGGAGCCGTGGCCCGTGAAGGTGGTCATCGATGCGGTTTCACGCTCGCTTGGTGCATCGATGAAGCCGGGCCTCGCCATGCCCGCGACCACCGAGACGCTGCTGCTGTGCGCCGGCGCCATCGTTGCCATCAGCATCCTGCGTGCCATTGCCAACTACTGGACCGCTATCTGCTTCGCCCTGGTCGGGTCCAAGGTCGCCGCCGACCTGCGGGCCCGCACCTTCCGCCATGTGCAGGGCCTGTCCATGCGGCACCACACGCGGGCCTCCTCCGGGGACACGGTCCAGCGCCTGGTGGCCGACGTCGGCCGCCTGCAGGAAGTCGCCGTCACGGCAGGCCTCCCGCTGGTGGGTAATTTGGTCACGCTCGTAGCCATGTCACTCGTCATGCTGTGGTTGGACCCGTTGCTAGCCCTCGTCGTCGTCCTGGCAGGTGGGGTTTTCGCCCTCCTGTCCCGCAAGACTTCGGTCTCCATCAGCAAGGCGGCCGGTAGGTCCCGCAAAGGCGAAGGAGCCTTGGCCACAACTGCTGCGGAGACCCTTGGTGCCATGCGGGAAGTCCAGGCCTACGGACTTGAAGACACCATCAGCTCCAACTTTCACAGCAGCAATGCAGCGACCATGGGAACGGGCGTCGTCGCGCTGCGGCTGTCCGCCAGTCTCCAACGCCGTACCGACGTGCTGATCGGCGTCGCCACGGCGGTCGTCCTAGCCGGAGGAGGAATGCGCGTCCTGGACCGCTCGATTACCCCAGGGGACCTCATCATCTTCCTGATGTACTTGAAAACCGGGATGAGGCCGCTGAAGGATGTTGCCAGGTACACCAGCCGGATCGCCCGGGCCACAGCCTCCGGGGAGCGTGTGGCGGACCTCCTCGAGGCGCAGACTGATCTGCCCGAGGCCCCCAACGCCCGCGCCCTGAAAAGCCCGAACCCCGACATCGCCTTCGAAAACGTCTCTGCTGGTCATGGGGAAGGGACCACCGTGCTGCACGAGATAAGCCTCAGCATTCGGGCCGGGGAACACGTAGCGATCCTCGGTCCGTCCGGTGCCGGAAAATCAACGCTGGCCAGCCTCATTCTTCGCATGATCGACCCTACTTCCGGCACGGTCCGGATGGGAGGCGAGGATCTGAAGGAGCTCAAAATCGCGTCAGTACGCTCGCACGTCTCGATCCTGCTTCAGGACTCCGTCCTCTTCGGCACCACTGTGCGGGAGAACATCCGATTCGGCCGCCTCGACGCCTCGGATGAGGACATCGAAAACGCGGCCTCGCTGGCGCAGGCCGACGACTTCATCCGGGCCCTCCCCAACGGCTATGACACGGTCCTGGGGGAAGCTGCGAAGGACCTTTCCGGTGGCCAGCGCCAACGGCTCGCCATAGCGCGCGCCATCCTCCGGCAGGCGCCGATCGTCATTCTTGACGAAGCAACCGCAGGACTGGACCCTGCTACGCGTGAATCCATTCTGGATTCGCTGGACGTTCTGGCGCAGGGGCGGACCTCGATCATGATCACCCACGACGCGTTCGCCGCGCGCTTGTGCGACCGGGTCATCTGGCTCGAGGACGGCCGCATCATCGAAGACGGCACTCCCTCCGAACTGCTGCAGGACAACGAGAGCCGCTTCGCCAAGTGGATGGGCGACTCACCGAACCCGCACTCCGAGCCGGAGCTGGAGGTGCCGACGTGAACGCGCCCCCCACGAGCTCGCGGAACGCCGATCTTGCGCTGGCTCACCACGACGGCGCCCTTCCATGCCTGGCAGCCGTGCTCGACGACGACCGCCTGTCCGAGCTTGTGGGCGAGCAGATCCACATCACCCGGGTCCGGTACAAGCCACGCACGTCCGCGCTCGTTGCCTTTCGCCACCCGGGCAGCGGCAAGGAGGACCATGGTTGGGCCCTCACCACGGCCGACAACTGCAAGCTGCATGGGCGAGCCCAATCCTCTGCGAGCCGCGGCGGGGGCATCCGCCTCGTCCGTCCGGACCCGCGCCACGGGGACGACGTAGTCGCCATCGGCGGGATCACGGACGACTGGGCATTGCGCAAGAACCTGCGCTGGCTCGGCAACCATGGCCTGGAACGGCTCGGGGTCGTGCAACGGCCAGGCTACGAGCTGCTCAGCGGTGATGCCCGGGTGCTGCGGTACAAGCCCGAGCGGCGGTTGGTCCTGATGGAGCAAACTCCAACTGCGTCCATCGTGATCAAGATCGCGGCGCAGTCCGCCCACGACGACCTGGACCGGCTGTTTCAGCAACGGCTGGAACAGCACGGGGTACCGGTGCTTCCCCGACTCGGCGACGCCGGCTGCTCGCGGCACGGAATCAGCGCCAGCCCCGCCTGGGGCGACAGGGACCTGGTTGCCAGCGACGATCAAGAGGGTGCCCGCCGGGCCGGGGAAGCCCTCGCCCGGCTCCATGGCATTCCGGCCCAGGCGAAGTCCTGGCCCGCCCGGTTCGAAGATCTCCAGTGGCAGATAACGGCCACCTACAAGATGGTCGGGACACTTTTGCCCGCGCTCGACGGGCCTGCCGCACTGGTCGCAGACCGGATCCGCCGGCAGCTGGAAGACCGACAGGACTCCGGGGCCGAAGTCCTGGTCCATGGGGACTTCTCCGCGGACCAGGTGCTGATTGGCGGCTCGGAGGTGCGCCTGATCGACTTCGACCGCGCCCACAACGGGGCCACGGAAGTTGATCTCGGCTCCTTCGCCGCAGTGGAAGAGATGAGCCGGTGGAGGGGGCACGCCGGCCCGGTGCGAGCACCACACACCGACCACCTGATCGACGGCTACGTCCGGTCCGGGGGCCAGTTTAGTCCGGCGGCTATGGACGCGTGGGCGGCGTTCCGAATGTTCTCCAGCAGCGTCGACCCGTTCCGGGACCGGACGCCGGAATGGGCCGCTGACATCTCCCGGCACCTCGACCGGGCCTCGGAACTTGTTCCATGAGCTGGTATCCGGACATTCCGCTGCACGTCACCGACGCGGCCGGGGCCGTCTGGCAGGTCCGGCGGGCGTGGCCGGAGGCTGCGCCCGGAAATTACATCCTGGAGGTGTGTACGCCGTCAGCGCCGGGCGTCCGCGCGGGGCACCTGCGGCAAGGAGTCTTCGACACGGTCCCGCGGCACGATCCGAAGCTTCCCTCGCTCGCCGTGGAAGCGCCCAAAGGCGAAGTCGTCGTACACGCCCACAACCGCGCCGTTGTCCGCACCAGCGACCAGTACATCAAGGTGCTCCGGAAAGACTGGGCCGCGCGGGTAGCGGAACGGCACACCAATGCCACTGCCCCGCTGGCAGAGGGCTTTTTCGACACCCCCCGCATTCTCAGGACCGGCCCAAGCGTCGTAGTGTTCAGCAGTCTTTCCGGCCGTTCGTACTACGAGCTGGGACAGGACCATACCGCGGTCACCGATGCCTACTTCGCCGCCAAATGGCTGGAATGGTCGCAAGCCTGGGTGGCGGCGCTCGCGGCTTCCAGGAGCGCCGCGTATTACGGCGTGCTGGACCGCCTCCCCCCGCACCCGCCGGAGGTAGAAGCCGAAACTCTTCGGTACTGGACCAACCAGTGGTTGAATCACAGCGAAGACATCCCAGAAGCCGCCGGTGCCCGGGCAGGATTGCGGGCGCAATCAGAAGCGGCCATCAGCAAGCTCCTCTCCTCCCGGCCGGATCCGGCGGGATGGGCCCACGGGGACCTGCATGACAAACAAGTGCTGGGAACCGACGGGAATAGCGTGCCAGGGCTGTTGGACTTCGATGAAAGCTCCCGGGCGGAGCCTGCCCTGGACCTCGCGAACCTCGACGTCCATCTGGAACTGCGCCGGCTGCAAAACCGCCTGACCCGGCGGCGTTATCTAATAGCACACCGCCAGATTTTGGCCACGGCGGAAAAGCTGTGTGTCAGCCCGGAGCGGTTCGCAGCCTACGCGGCGTCCACGCGCCTCCGCTTGGTCTGCGTTTACTCCTTCCGCCCACTCTGGGGATCCGAAGCGGCCCGCTACCTGAGCCAAGGCCCTCAAGGCGGTCCCGAGGAGGCGCAGCGGAACGAATCGGCCGGGGTGTGGAGCCTGATTCCCAGCGCCAACTCCTAGCGGCATGGGAATAGCGTTCCCGAACGGGGGCACTTTGACACGAAACGCCGGTCCGCCGTCGTGCTTTTCGGCTTCGACTCCCCCAAAGGCGCCCCGGACGGCAGGTCCGCGGGCGCGGGCCAGGGCGAAGGCTGAGCCCAGCGAGACCTGAGTGCGGAATACGGCAACGCGCCTGGGAGTTGTGCACCACAGTCCGCGAATTCCCGCCCCCGAAGGATGACCATGAGCCACAATATGACCGTCAAGCTCCAGCCCGGCACTCCGGCACCGGAATTCACCCTGCCGGATCCCGAAGGAAAGCCGGTTTCCCTTGCCGATTACCGCGGCAAGAACGTCATCGTCTACTTTTACCCCCAGGCCGCGACGCCGGGCTGCACCACTGAGGCCTGCGATTTCCGCGACAACCTTTCCTCCCTGCAGGGCTCCGGCTATGAGGTCCTGGGCATCTCGCCCGACGCCCCGGATGCCCTGGCACACTTCACCGGCGACTTCGCCCTCACCTTCCCGCTCCTTGCGGACGAAGACCACGCTGTAGCCCTCGCCTACGGCGCCTGGGGCGAAAAGCTGGTCGACGGCGAGGTCGTCGAGGGCATTGTCCGCTCCACCGTGGTGCTCGATCCCGAGGGCAACGTGAAGTTGGCGCAGTACCGGGTGAAGCCCCGGGGCCACGTGGCGGCGCTGAAGGAAGAGCTGGGCGTCTGACGCTCGCCTTGGCACCCAAGGACTCGGTAGGCTCGGTGCGACAGCGCCGGAATTCCGGCCGAAGCGAAGGCGGGCACACCGTGGCAAACGGCACCCAACAAGATCCCTGGATGCTGAGGACGGCTCCGGGCACATCAGAATATTCGATGTACCGGGACGAGGAATCGGATCCCCCCGCCCTCGTCTGCCAGGTGGGGTCCACCACCCTCAAGTACCATCTCCGGGCCCTGGATGATCTGCACTTGTGGCTTCTGGAGCAGGGCGACTGGGTACCCCTGGGTGCTGCCGACGAGAAGAAACCGGCCGTCCGGGGAACGGTCGAAGCGTGGGGCCGGGATCCGGAAAACCCCGTGGGCGGCTGGTACGGCCTGCGCAAAGGCTACCGGGGCCGGTTCGGAATGTACCTGCCGCCCCTGCTGGAGGCGCTCGGACTGGTCGAACTTACCCACGGCCAACGCAACAACAGTGTCCGGGCGATCATCGCGGACGCGTCGGGCCCGGCGGCGGCGGCCTGACTAGGACTTCGTCCCTGCCACGATGGTGGCCGTGGAACGCAGCCGGATGGCGCCCTCGTGTTCATAGCGGCCCAGCAGCGCGAAGACATCCGAGCGGATCAGTTCCCGGCCCGCCTCGTCGGCCTGGGCCAGGGCCGTCACCACGGTGGCAGCGATTTCGGTGATGAACTCCCAGTAGTTCTCCGGCGATTCCTGGACCATGTCCGTGCTGACTTTCCGCTCGGACACGTCGCGCAATCCTGCCTCGGTGAAGAGCTGGCTCATGTAGCCCACGGCGGCGCAGCGGAACAGCCCCGACGTGCCCGCAAGCGGCACCGGCAATTCCGTGTGCCGGGCAATGGTCCCCACGATGAGGCCCGCCCACGGGTTTTCCTGGGCCCGGCTCCAGACGGCGGCGCTGATCCGGGCACCCGGCTTGGCCACGCGGACCATCTCCCGCATGGCGGCGGACAGCTCCGGAAAGTACATGAAGCCGAAGCGGCAGAAGACAGCATCGAAAGTGTCGTCCGCAAACGGCAGGGCACCGGCGTCGCTGACCGCCGTACGCACATTCTCCAGGCCCATGACGGCCGCCTTCTCGGCCGCCACCCGGAGCATGCCCTCCGAAATATCCGTCAGTACCACGTTGCCCTCGGGAACCAGCGCGGCCGCTGTAAGGCCCGGCTCCCCCGTTCCGGCGGCGACGTCGAGTACCGAGGAGTCCGGGCGGAGCCGGGCTGCCCGGATCATGGCGTCCCCGAACGGTCCGTACCAGCCCAGAACCTCTGCATCCCATTTTTTCCAGCCGACCGAGAACTGGTCCCAGATAATTCGTTGCTGGTCCCGGATATCGTCGGCCGCGGCTGACATGGCGATTCCTTAACTTGTCCGTACCGGGCGTTCCCCCATTCCTTAGTGTGCTCCCTTGGGTCGGGCGGAGCAATGCGTTCCGCGCTGCCTGGAATCCGCTCGACCGCCCGGCTCCGGAAGGCGCAGGTGGCAGTAGGCTTAACTGCATGTCTTCCCAAGAATCCCCCGGCACCGCAGGCAATACCCCGCAACGGGACAGCGCTGCGCGCGCCACCCCCGCGAGCACCGCGCCGCAGGCAGCGGCGCCCGAGCGGCGCCGGGTCACCGTGCGCCGGGCACCAAAGTACGTGCCGTTCTTGGTCCTCGGCGGGTTGCTGGGCGTCGCCGCAGCCGCCGTCATTGCCTATGGCCTCCCGGGGTCTGAAAGCTACGACGCGAGCACGGTCTTCGGCTTTTTCATGGTCCTCTGCGGCGGCGGCGGCGTTCTGCTGGGCGCCGTCGTGGCGCTCGTACTGGACCGGCTGAGCGTCCGCCGCGCCGAGCGCGCCGTCGTCGAATCCGTCCCAGACACGGAGACGGACACCGGGACAGGAACAGGCCCGGACGGTGCGCCCGAGCAGGGACCCGAACACAACGGCCGGACCGGCACCCAGGACCGCGGCTGATCCGGGATCAGGTCATAAAGGGCCGCTGGAAAAGTCCCGCCGCACGACGTGAGATAATCGACTAGTGGCACGCGGCGATGGAAAACTCTCTCATGACCTTCTCTCTGGCGAAAAAGGCCCCCAGGACGCATGCGGTGTCTTTGGGGTCTGGGCTCCCGGCGAAGAGGTAGCAAAACTCACCTATTACGGGCTGTACGCACTGCAGCACCGCGGTCAGGAGTCTGCTGGTATTGCTACCAGCGACGGCAAGCGGATCAACGTCTATAAGGACATGGGGCTCGTCTCCCAGGTCTTCGACGAGACCACGCTGAACACCCTGACCGGGCACCTGGCCGTCGGCCACTGCCGCTACTCCACCACCGGCGCCAGCCACTGGGCCAACGCCCAGCCGACCCTGGGCGCAACAGCCACAGGCACGGTGGCCCTCGCCCACAATGGCAACCTGACCAACACGGCCGAGCTCAAGGCCATGATCATGGACCGTCACGGCGATCACCTCAGCGGCGAGATGAAGCAGGGCAACACCTCCGACACCGCACTGGTCACCGCGCTCCTGGCGGGTGAAGAGGGCAAATCCCTCGAGGAGACCGCCATGGAACTGCTGCCCAAGATCAAGGGCGGCTTCTGCTTTGTCTTCATGGACGAAGGCACCCTTTACGCCGCCCGCGACGCCTATGGCGTCCGTCCGCTGTGCCTGGGCCGGCTCGAACGCGGCTGGGTGGTCGCCTCCGAACAGTCCGCCCTGGCCACCGTCGGTGCAAGCTTCATCCGTGAGATCGAGCCGGGCGAATTCATCGCGATCGACGAGGAGGGCGTCCGTTCCCAGCACTTCGCCGAGGCGACGCCGGCCGGCTGCGTTTTCGAGTACGTGTACCTTGCCCGCCCGGACGCCTCCATTGCGGGCCGCTCGGTATACGAATCCCGGGTGGAGATGGGCCGCCAGCTGGCCCGCGAAAACACCCAGGAAGCGGACATCGTCATTCCGGTCCCGGAATCGGGCACGCCCGCAGCGGTAGGCTATGCCGAGGAATCCGGCATCCCGTTCGCGCATGGCTTCGTCAAGAACTCCTACGTGGGCCGCACATTCATCCAGCCCTCGCAGACGCTGCGCCAGCTGGGCATCCGGCTCAAGCTCAACGCCCTGGAATCAGTGATCCGCGGCAAGCGGGTTGTGGTGGTGGATGACTCGATCGTCCGCGGCAACACCCAGCGCGCCATCGTACGGATGCTCCGTGAAGCAGGCGCCGCGAGCGTCCACATCAAGATTTCCTCCCCGCCCGTCAAGTGGCCCTGCTTCTACGGCATCGACTTCGCTTCCCGGGCGGAGCTGATCGCCAACGGCGCCACCGTACAAGAGATCACCCAGGCCATCGGCGCCGACTCGCTGGCCTACATCTCCGAAGACGGCATGATCGATGCCACCCAGCAGCCGCGTGAACGCCTTTGTACCGCCTGCTTCACCGGCAAGTACCCCATTGAGCTGCCCGGCTCGGACAAGTCCGGCAGGAACCTGCTGGAGCGCACGGATCTGGGCGGTCTGCCCGCTGCCGGAGATGCGGCCCTCGGGGCCACAGGCGCGTCCGCCTCTGCGGCAACGCCCAGAGGAACGGTTGGCGGCTCCGCCCCAGTGGTCGAGCCCGCCCAGGGAACACCCGGCAACCCCGTCACCATTCCCGTGACTGAGGATCCCGCCGACAGGCCAGGTGCCACGGGCTGCGACCCGGGACCGGATGCCGAGTTTGAGAGCCTGCTGACTGACGCCGACCTCCTTCCCGCCAACAAGAAAGATCCCGTATGACTTCCGCCTCCCCGGCCGCTGACATGAACGCCGCCCAGAACGCCGCAGGCATCACCTACGCTTCTGCCGGCGTCGACGTCGAAGCGGGCGACCGCGCCGTCGAACTCATGAAGGACGCCGTCAAGGCGACGCACAACTCCTCGGTGCTCGGCGGCGTCGGCGGCTTCGCCGGCCTCTACGATGTCTCCAGGCTCCTCACCTACAAGCGCCCGCTGCTGGCCACCTCCACCGACGGCGTCGGCACCAAGGTGGCCATCGCGCAGGCCATGGACATCCACGACACCATCGGTTTCGACCTCGTTGGCATGGTGGTCGATGACATCGTCGTGGTGGGCGCTGAGCCGCTCTTTATGACCGACTACATCGCCTGCGGCAAGGTCGTCCCGGAGCGCATCGCGGACATCGTCCGCGGCATCGCCGCCGCCTGCTCCGTTGCCGGCACCGCCCTGGTCGGCGGAGAAACCGCGGAGCACCCGGGCCTGCTCGGTGAGCACGAGTACGACGTCGCCGGTGCCGCCACCGGGGTTGTCGAGGCCGACTCCCTGCTGGGTCCGGGCCGTGTCCGCGCCGGAGACGTGCTGATCGGCATGGCCTCCTCGGGCCTGCACTCCAACGGTTACTCCCTGGTCCGCCGCGTGATCCACCACGCCGGCTGGGCCCTGGACCGCCAGGTCTCCGAGCTGGGACGCACCCTCGGTGAGGAACTGCTCGAACCCACCCGCGTGTATGCCGCCGACTGCCTGGACCTGGCTCGAACCTTCCCGGTCAACGCATCCTCGGCTCCGGGCGGCAAGGCCGTGCACGGCTTCAGCCACGTCACCGGCGGCGGCCTCGCCGCGAACCTGGCCCGTGTCCTCCCGCAGGGCCTGCTGGCCACCGTGGACCGCTCCACCTGGGAGCTGCCGGCCATCTTCAAGCTCGTCGGTGAGCTGGGCACCGTACCGCTGGCCGATCTGGAACGCACCCTGACCCTGGGCGGGGGCATGGTGGCGATCGTCTCCGCCGAGGCCGCCGATGCCGCTGTGGACCGCCTCAACGAGCGGGGCCTGCCGTCCTGGGTCATGGGCACGGTGGAGGAAAACTCGGATTCGATTCTCAAAACCGGCCCGGATTACGTGCAGGGCGCCAAGGGCGTCGACGGCGGCGCCGTCCGTCTGGTCAACGCCTACGCCTGACCCTGCCCCAACCATCGAGTGCTCCGCATCCGCCTGAAAACGGCAGTAGCGGGGCACTCGATGCGTTTTAGACCTCCAGCAGGCTGAACACGCCGCCCTGCGGATCTTGGAGCGTGGCGATAATGCCGGCCTCCTCGAGATCCTCCGGCTCCACGAGGACGACGGCGCCCGCGGCCACGGCAGCGTCCACCGCGTCAGCGACGTTGGAGACACCGAAATACACCTGCCATCCGGCCTTGAGGGCAAGGTCGGCCCCAGCCGGAAGCGGTGTGATCCCGGCGGCCTCCGCGCCGTTCACCAGGAGCGTGGTGTACGTGCCCCCGTCGTCCTGCGGGTACTCGGTCACCTCGTGTCCCAACAGCTGCTGGAAGAATCCGACGGCGGCTTGCGGCTCGGGTGTAAGCAGCTCGGCCCACGTAAGGGCGCCAGGCTCCTGGATCCGGGCAGTGCCGAAATGGCTTCCCGCCTGCCAGGCGCCCGTGGTGCCGCCCCCGGGAGGGGCAAAGAAGACCATGACGCCGGTGTCGTTGATAGCCTCCGGACCAAATTCAAGTGTTCCGCCCGCGCGAACAACCTCCGCGGCAAGTTCCCGCGCGTCATCGACGGCAAGATACACATTCCACTGCCCGTCCAGCCCGGCGGCTTCCTGTTGCGGGTTCTGCGGGGCGATGACGGTGATTAGTCCATCGTCCAGGAACGCCTGGGAGTAGCTCCGGCCGTCCGGAGTGGGCAGGTCCTCGTAGCGCCAGCCGAAGACCGCAGCATAGAAAATCTTTGCGGCTTCCACGTCCCGGGTCTGCAGATCCGTCCAGCAGACTTCGCCCTCGACGAATCCCGTGCGCCTGGTCATGACAATCCTTCCGAGGGGAACAGCGTGGATCCGGGTGCGCCCGGCACGATCAACCTAGTATGAGGCGCCGACGGTAACAAGCGGGAACCGCCCGGCGCGAAGCGCTGTGCGAAGCCCCGCCCGCCGGCGACAGAAAAACCCGCCGGCCACCCCAGAAAGGAAGTGGCCGGCGGGCCTGCTAATTCATGGCCGGCGATCCGTTACGGAAAGGAGTGCCGGAAAGAAGGTCGACTAAACTATGCGACGGGAGTTTACCTCGTCGTCGTCTTCTTCCAAATCGTCCGCGTACTTATCCACATAGGCCGAATAATCCGGCTCAACCGGGTCATCCGCGAAGTGGCTCGTGGCACGACTTCCCGGGCCCGTGAGCTCGCGCTGAAGGGCCGAATAGTCAGTGTTCGGGGAATAATACTTGATATCCCGAGCCTGCTTGGTAGCTTTTGCCTTTTGACGGCCGCGCCCCATGGCGTGACCCCCTTTTGTACTTGGACCGGAGGTGGTCACCTTGGCGATCGGTGAGGCCCCGGAATGTTTGG
>JAODMS010000039.1 GCA_025464925.1 Arthrobacter sp. | reverse complement strand
GACCACGGACGGGAGCCGGGCCACGCTTTCGGCCACGCCGATCAGCCTGCCCTTGTAGGCGTCCCTGAGCTGCTGCTCCTGCATCCGGATGGTCACAGCCCCCACCGCCGCGAGGACAGCCAGGACTATTCCGAGCTGCAGGGCGACCAGTTGGAAGCGAAGAGGAAAATTGTGAACCATGTCACAATTGTTCCATCCAAGGAAACTTATCCCGGCGGAATCCGGCCGTTCCAGCCGTGACCAATATGACCACTACTACCTCTACGTCCAAATGCTGTACGGCGTTCCGGGCCGCTCCTAGGGTCGGGGAAGTGATTCCAATGATGTGCATCACATTCGTACAAGGAGAACCAATGACTTTCCAGTTCAACTTCACCCGCCGGGCCGCCCTCGCGGCGGGGGCCGCCGGCGTCGTTCTGGCCATGTCGGCCTGCGCCGGCGGGGGAACCGGCACAGGCGCCGGCCAGTCCGCCGGCGCGGAGCCGATCAAGAAGCTCAGCATCATTGTTCCGGCCAACCCGGGCGGCGGCTGGGACCAGACCGGCCGCGCCATGCAGCAGGACCTGCAGTCCAACAAGATCGTGTCCTCGGCCCAGGTCACGAACGTCGGCGGCGGCGGCGGAACGAACGGGCTGGCACAGCTGGCCACCGAAAAGGACGTCAACACGCTCATGGTGATGGGCTACGTCATGGTGGGGGCTGTGGAGACGAACGCGGCGCAGACCCGCCTGGAGGACACCACCCCCATTGCGCGCCTGACCGAAGAGCCGCTCGTCCTCGTGGTGCCGGCGTCGTCCAAGTACCAGTCTGTTGCAGACCTGGTGGAGGACATCAAGGCCACCGGCAAGGGCGTTGCGATCACCGGCGGATCCGCCGGCGGCGCCGACCACATCCTGGCCGGCCAGATCCTCAAGTCCCAAGGCGTCGCAGCGGACAAGCTGAACTACATCGGCTACTCCGGGGCGGCGAATCCATCGCGGCGCTGTTGGGCAACAAGGTCCAGGCCGGCATCTCGGGCGTCGGCGAATACGCCGAGCAGGTCAAGGCGGGCAAGGTCCGCGCGCTGGCCGTGTCCGGCTCGGCCGAGGCTCCCGCGCTGCCCGGGGTCAAGCCGCTCAAGGACCAGGGCATCGACGTCGTGCTGACCAACTGGCGCGGCGTGGTGGCGCCCGGGTCCATCGATGACGCCCAGCGCGCCAAGCTGACCGACGTCGTCACCAAGCTGCACGAGAGCGAAGCCTGGAAGACCACGCTCGCCAAGAACAACTGGGACGATGCCTTCCTGGCCGGCGATGCCTTCAAGACCTTCCTCGCCGAGGACATTGCCAAGGTCAAGACCACGCTGAGCGAGATCGGCCTGGTCAAGTAACAATGCCCGCGCACGCAACAATGCCCGCCAAACAACGGACCGGAGAGATTCTCTTCGCCCTGTTGTTCGTCAGCGTGGGCGCAGCGGGTCTCCTGACGGCGGGGTCGATCCCGATCCCGCCGTCGGAGACCGGCATCGGACCCCGAGCCTTCCCCTATATCGTGTGCGGCATGCTGGTGGTTTTCGGTGCCGGCATCATCGTCCAGGTGCTCCGCGGCAGAATCGGGCAGGCCGAGGAGGGTGAAGACCTGGACGTGTCCGCCAAGACCGACTGGGCCGCGCTGGCCAAGCTTGTCGGTTTCGTGGTGCTGCACATCTTCCTGATTGAACCGGCGGGCTGGCCCATCGCCGCCGCCGTGCTGTTCAGCGGCGCCGCCTGGTCCCTGCAGGCCAAGCCGCTCTGGCGTGCGGTGGGAATCTCCATCGTGCTCGCACTGGTGCTGCAGTATGTCTTCGGCGGACTGCTGGGTGTCTCCCTGCCGCCGGGACCGCTGCTCGAGGGGGTGCCGTTCTTCAATGGATAGCTTCCTGCTTCTTCTTGAGGGCTTTGCCACGGCGCTGCAGCCGGTCTACCTGCTGTACGCCCTCGGCGGCGTCTTCGTCGGCACCGCCGTCGGGGTCCTGCCGGGCATCGGCCCCGCAATGACCGTTGCACTTCTGATGCCCATCACCTACGCACTGGACCCGGCGGCGGCGCTGATCGTGTTCGCGGGCATCTACTACGGCGGCATGTATGGCGGCTCCACCACCTCGATCCTGCTCAACACGCCGGGGGAGTCGTCCTCGATCGTGACGGCGCTCGAGGGCAACAAAATGGCCAAGGCCGGCAGGGGAGCGGCGGCACTTGCGACGGCGGCCATCGGCTCCTTCGTCGCGGGCACCATCGCCACCGTCCTGCTGACCTTTCTGGCGCCCGTCGTCGCCGAACTGGCCGTGGGGCTGGGACCCGTGGACTACGTGGCGCTGATGGTGGTGGCCTTCCTCACCGTGGGCGCACTCCTGGGATCGTCTGTGCTGCGGGGCCTGGCCTCCCTGTCCCTGGGACTCTTCATCGGCCTGATCGGCATCGATGACAGCACCGCCCAGCAACGCTTCACCTTCGACAACCCCACCCTGGTGGACGGCATCGACATGGTCCTGGTGGCGGTGGGGCTTTTTGCCCTCGGCGAGGCACTCTACGTCGCCTCCAAGCTCCGGCACGGTCCGGTCGAGGTCATCCCGGTCAGCAAGGGCAAGAACGCCTGGCTGTCCAAGGAAGACTGGAAGCGGTCCTGGAAGCCGTGGCTGCGCGGCACGTTCATCGGATTCCCCATCGGCACCGTGCCGGCCGGCGGGGCGGACGTCTCCACGTTCCTGTCCTATGCGGCCGAAAGGAAACTGGCCAAGGGCAAGTACAAGGCCGAGTTCGGCAAGGGAGCCATCGAAGGGGTGGCCGGGCCGGAGGCGGCGAACAATGCTGCGGCCGCCGGGGTCCTGGTGCCGCTGCTGACGCTCGGCATCCCGACCACTGCAACGGCCGCGATGATGCTGACCGCTTTCCAGCGGTACCAGATCCAGCCCGGGCCGCTCCTGTTCGAAAACCAGGGCGCCCTCGTGTGGACGCTGATTGCCTCGCTCTACGTGGGCAACCTGATGCTCCTGGTACTGAACCTGCCGCTGGTGGGGCTATGGGTGAAGATCCTGCAGATCCCGCGCCCCTACCTGTACGCCGGCATCCTGGTTTTTGCCGCGTTGGGTGCCTATTCGGTGAACTTCACGGCGAGCGACGTCGGCGTCCTGCTGGTGGTCGGCATCCTGGGCTACTTCATGCGGCGCTACGGCTATCCGGTGGCGCCCATGGTGGTGGCCATGATCCTGGGGCCGATGTTCGAAGTGCAGCTGCGGCGCTCCCTGCAGCTGTCGCAGAATGATCCCGCCACCCTGGTCTCCTCACCGTTCGCGGTGGTTGTCTACGCCTCCATGGCCCTGATCTTTGTCGGCTCCTGGTGGTTGCGGCGGCGCCAGTCGGCCATGGAAACAGTCGCGGCGAAGGAGCAGGTTTCCGCCTGATCCCGGGCCGGTGACACCGCGGCTGCGGCCCGGAGGAGGCGGAACGTTCCGCCTCCTCCGGGCCGTTCGGGTTCAGGCTCCGGACCGCAGGGACAACGGCGGAATGGCTTCCGTCAGCGGTATCCGGATCCACCGCTCCCCGCCGGTCTCCCGGAACTCCGCCCGGCTTGAGAAGCGGTACAGATAACTGCGGGCCCGCACCCAGTGGGGCCGCTCGCCGTCGAACGGATCATGGCTCAACAGGCGCAGCACGGGCCGATCAGCCATCAGCAGCCTGGCCAGGAAGGCATAGAACCATTCCTCGTGCACGGTGCGCAGCGGAAGGAACCACATCAGCCAGTCGAGCCGCAGGTGGTAGGGGGCCCATTGGCGCGGGACACATCGGACGCTGCCGGGCTTTCCCTTGAAGTGGTACTCCCGCCAGTCGGCGTCGTCGCTGGGGTCCGCGTCGAGGGTACCCTCCACCACAATCTCGATCCGCCTCTTCGTGACAGTGCCGAAGGCGCCGTAGGTGTTGCCCAGTTGCCAGCGGTTGAAACTGGCGTTCATCAGCTGCTGGCGGGAGAGCAGGTTCAGGATCGGCCGGTAGCTGAGCACCAGCAGGAGCACCGTGGCCGCGAGGACGATCGCCTGCCACCAGACAGGGGTCGGGCCGGCGCCGGCGCTGCCGGCGTGCCAGTCGAGCGGGAGGGCCGGCAGCAGCGCGTGCGCCACCGGGTCACTGACAGCGGCGAAGGCAAGCAGGATCGCCATCCAATTGAGCCACGCAAAGTTCCCCGTCACCACCAGCCAGAGCTGGGTGAAGAGAACGATCCCCGCCGCGACACTCGCCAGGGGCTGCGGGGCGAAAAGAAAGAAGGGCACCACCAGCTGGGCGAAATGGTTGCCAAGGACCTCCAGCCGGTGCACGGGCCTGGGCAGCAGATGTGCCTGCCGGCTCAGCGGCCCGGGCATCGGCTGGGTCTCGTGGTGATAGTACAGCGCCGTGAGGTCCCGCCACTCGCGGCCGCCACGGATCTTGATCAGGCCGGCGCCGAACTCGAGGCGAAACAGCAGCCAGACCAGCAGAATGAGGATCGTCCTGGGCGGGGGCGTCTGGTCGGAGCCGAGGAAAGCCACGATGAACCCGGCCTCGAGCAGCAGCATCTCCCAGCCAAAGCCATAGAACGTCTGTCCCACGTTGACGATCGACATGTACAGCAGCCACAGGGCCAGGAAAGCGAGCATCGGAACCCACGGCGGTCCCATCTGCGGCAAACCAAGGACGAGCGTGGCGGCTATGGCCATTCCGATCCAGCAAACGCCGCGAAGCAGCCGGTCCGAGTAGCGCCAGCGGAACAGGGTGGGCCTGCGCAGGCGGCTGAAGGCCAGATACTCCGGAACGGGCAGCAGGCCGCGCTCGCCGAGGAGGGCCGGAAACTGGTTGTGCGAGGAGAGGAAGGCCACGATGTAGAGCAGGGCGATGCCGCGCTGGAGCACCTGCCGGGCGAACTCATACTCCGGCGCGTCGAGCCAGGCGGTCCATTCCACGCAGTCCACGTTACGCCTGCCCCGCACCGCGTCAATCCGCGGTGGCGGGCGGCACTAGGATCAAATCATGTTCGCTCTGGTCCTCATCGCCGTAGTGGCCGGGGCATTGGCTCAGCGGCTGGCCGGGCTCGGCTTCGGCCTGCTCGTGTCCCCGGTCCTGGTGGTGCTGCTGGGTCCCTTTGACGGGGTGATGATCGTCAACCTCTGCGGTGCGGCGTCGTCGCTGCTGATCCTGTCCAGGGTGTGGCGGCACGTCAACTGGCGGCGCTACGCCGGGCTGGCCCTTTCTGCCCTGGCCGGCGTCGTTCCCGGTGCGTGGCTGGCGAGCAACGTCCCGGAGGCTCCCCTGGAAATCTGCATCGGGGTGCTGCTCGTCATCGCCCTGCTTGCCTCGCAGCGGCTGAACCGGAGCTCGTGGCGCGCTACCGGCCCGGGGCCCATGGTGTCACTGGGTTTTTCCAGCGGCCTGATGAATGCGGCGGCCGGCGTCGGCGGGCCCGCGATCACTGCGTATGCCATCGCCACCCGCTGGGATCAGAAGAGCTTCGGCGCCACCCTGCAGCCCTACTTCGTCACCACCGGACTGTCCTCGCTGCTGATGAAGTACCTGTTTTCCGGCGGCCATCTTCCGGCCCTGGAGGGCTGGCAATGGTTGAGCATCCTTGCGGCCATGGTGCTCGGCATCGCTGCCGGTGACCTCCTGTCCGGGCGGGTGCGGCCCGGGGTCATCCGGAGGATGGTCGTCATCGTTGCGTACGCGGGCGCGGTGTCCACGATGACCAAGGGAGTAGTGGAGCTGGCGTTCAACTAGGTCCACCCGGTGCGTCGGTCGCCGCACGACGTGCGGGATACTTAAGCCATGCAGACTTCGGGCGCCAGCCCTTCCCCCTCCGGGCAGCCACGCAGGATCGTCCTCCTCGGCTCCACCGGTTCCATCGGCACCCAGGCGATCGACGTCATCGACGGCGCCCCGCACCTTTTTGAGGTCGTGGCGCTGAGCGCCGGCGGCGGCAACCTGGAACTCCTGGCGCGGCAGGCCGTGCACACACGCGCCCGGGCCGTGGGGGTCGCCGCAGGCGGGGCCGCGGCGCTCCAGTCCCTGATCGATGACGCCGCCAGCGCGGCCGGAGTGACCGGGTACCGTCCGGAAATCTTTTCCGGGCCGGACGCCTCGACCCGGATCGCGGAGATCGACGCCGACGTCGTGCTCAACGGCATCACCGGCTCGATCGGCCTGGCCCCCACCCTGGCCGCGCTGGGATCCGGGGCAACCCTGGCCTTGGCCAACAAGGAATCCCTGATCGTCGGCGGCTCGCTGGTCAAGGCAGCGGCACGCGAAGGCCAGATTGTCCCGGTGGATTCGGAACACTCCGCGATCGCCCAGTGCCTGCGCTCCGGCACCGCCGCCGAGGTGGATCGGCTGATCCTGACCGCGTCCGGAGGACCGTTCCGCGGCAAGACCAGGGAGGAACTGCAGCATGTCTCCCCGCGGGACGCCCTGGCCCACCCCACCTGGGATATGGGCCTGATGGTCACCACCAACTCCGCAAGCCTGGTCAACAAGGGACTGGAGGTGATCGAGGCGCACCTGCTCTTCGACATCCCGCTGGACCGGATCGACGTCGTGGTCCACCCGCAGTCCGTGGTCCACTCCATGGTCCAGTTCATCGACGGATCCACGATTGCCCAGGCCTCCCCGCCGGACATGCGCCTGCCGATCGCCCTGGGCCTCGGCTGGCCGGACCGCGTTCCCGCAGCAGCCCCGGCCTGCGACTGGAGCAAGGCCACGAGCTGGACCTTCGAACCGCTGGACACCGCCGCCTTCCCCGCCGTCGGCCTCGCGAAGGACGCCGCTACGCAGGGGAGTACCTTCCCGGCCGTCTTCAACGCCGCGAACGAGGAGGCCGTGATGGCATTCCACGCGGGCCGGATCCGCTTTCCCGACATTGTGGATACGATCGAAGCCGTACTCGGCGAACACACAGCTTCCTCCAAGCTGACGGTGGAGTCAGTGCTGGAGGCTGAAAAGTGGGCACGCGCGCGGACCCACGAACGTTTGGCCCTTAGCAGTGTTTAAGTAGTGAGAAGTCTCTAGGAAGCAGCAAATCACAGCATGAGTCCCGTCCTCCTCTTTCTCCTTGGTGTCGTCTTCGTGGCGATCGGCATCGCCTTCTCCATTGCCCTGCATGAAGTGGGGCACCTGGTGCCGGCGAAGCTGTTCAAAGTCCGGGTCACCAAATACATGATCGGCTTCGGGCCCACGCTCTGGTCCAGGCGCAGGGGTGAGACCGAGTACGGCGTCAAGGCCATCCCGCTGGGCGGCTACGTGTCCATGATCGGCATGTACCCGCCGAACAAGGACGACGGCACCGTCCGCGCCTCCAGCACCGGCATGTTCCAGTCCCTGGCCACCGACGCCCGCTCGCTGGCGCATGAGGAAATCGGCCCCGGGGACGAGAACCGGGTCTTTTACCGGCTTCCGGTCTGGAAGAAAGTCATCGTCATGCTCGGCGGCCCCGCGATGAACCTGCTGATCGGCGTCGTGCTGACGGCCGTGCTGTTGATGGGCTTCGGCGTCGCGACGCAGACCACTACCCTCGCCGACGTCTCCAAATGCCAGGTCAAGGCCGGGGAGACCGTGGACCCGGACTCCGCGGACTGCAAGCTCACACCCGCGGCGGCCGCGGGACTCAAGCCCAACGATGTGATCACCTCCTTCGACGGCAAGGCCGTCCGCAGCTGGGATGAACTCACTGGCTGGATCCGCGCCTCGGCGGACAAGCAGGTCAGCATCACGGTGGAGCGCGACGGCGCCTCCGTCACCACCTCCGTCACCCCGGTGCTCTCTGCGCGGCCGGTGGTCGGCGCCGACGGCCGGCAGGCCAAGGACGCCGACGGCAAGCTCCAGTACCACGACGTGGGATTCCTGGGCGTCGGTGCGCAGACCACGCTGGTGCAGCAGCCGGCGTCGTCCGTGCTGCCGATGGCGGGCGAAAACATCAGGCAGGTTGCCGGGGTCGTCCTGAATCTGCCGGCGCGGGTGGCCGGCGTGGCGAAGGCTGCCTTCAGCGAGGAGCCCCGCGATCCCAATGGCCCCATCAGTGTGGTGGGAGTTGGCCGCGTGGCCGGTGAGGTCGCCGCCATGGAGCAGGTTCCGGTGCAGTCCCGGCTGGGTGCCCTGGTGGGCCTGCTGGCCGGGCTCAACTTCGCCCTGGCCGTCTTCAACCTGATTCCGCTCCTGCCCCTCGACGGCGGCCACGTGGCGGGCGCGCTGTACGAGGGGGCCCGGCGCCGGATTGCCAAGCTCTTTGGCCGCCCCGATCCTGGCGCGTTCGACATCGCCAAGCTGCTGCCGGTGACCTATGTGGTGGCGGTGCTGCTGATGGGCATGGGCGCTTTGCTGATTTACGCGGACATCGTCAAGCCGGTCAATCTCTTCGGGTAGCGTCCTCGTCCGGCCTCGGCACGGTGGACCGCCGGACGGCCAGCCTCGCGGCAAGCAGCAGATCAGGCGCCGCTGCAATAAGCGACGCGACGGTCTGATGGAGGTCCTTGCCGGCCTCGGAGGCAAGCTCGAAGCGTCCTGTCCGGAGGAGAGTTTCGATGCTCCGGCATTGTGCCTCCGCGTCCACGGCTCCGACCATGGATGAAGTTACTCTCAAGCTGACCAGGGCATCGGTGGTTTGTTTCGCATCCCATTCCCGCAAGCCGCGCAGAATCCGGTCGATGCGGCGAGGAAGCAGGTCCAGGAAGTCGGCCAGGAACCGCAACGCGTAAACCGGGCTCTCGAGTTCCTCGGCCATGCTGGAAATCCGCTGCAGCTCCAGCGATGGCCTCGTGTCAGGCGCGTGTCTGGCCTCATCCGTAATCGGAGCCTCCGTGTTTTTGTTCCGCAGCCGGTCTGGCTGACACCAAGAACATTGCCAGCCCAGCATCAAGGAACGCCCCGCTTTCACTCAAGATTCGATCAAGAGTTTCCGGTCCCCCCGGGCGGGGCAGGAGGGAGCCGGTCCGATCCGCATCCGGGTGACCGGTGATTCTTAGCCCATTTCGGATGATTCCAGATGATCAGCCGAAATCGATTGATGATCGGATATTTCCCCTTTAGGCTGGGAGTATGTACGTTCTGACGATCGACCAGCGCGGCAGCAGCACCGACGTCGACCGCGTCCCGGAACTTTTGGCGGAGTTGGCCGGGCTGTCCATCGCGGGGCACTTCGAGCGCTCCGTCGGTGATGAGGTGCAGGGCGTCCTGGAACGGCCGGAAGAAGTCGTGGAGATAGCCCTGCATGCCCTGCGCCGCGGGCGCTGGTACGTCGGGATCGGGGTGGGGCCGGTGGATCTGCCGCTGCCCGCCAGCCCCCGGGAAGGCTCCGGACCTGCCTTCGTGGCGGCCCGGCTCGCGGTAGAACGGGCCAAGTCGGCGGCCGCCCGTGCGCCGCTCGCGGTTGTCTCCGGCGGCCTCCGGAGGGGACAGGCCTCGGTATCGCCGGAGGATTCCGCCGGCGTTACCGCCTGTGCCAACGCCGAGGCCGTGCTGCGGCTGATCGGACGGCTGGTCCAGGACCGCACCGCGGCGCAATGGAAGGTGGTGGACGTGCTGCGCTCGGTGCAGCAGGAGCACACCGGCACCCATGGCACACAAAAAATCACGGCCCGGAAACTCGGAATCACCGAACAGTCAGTGAGCCGCGCACTCCTGCGGTCCGGCTGGCAGGAAGAATGGGCGGCGAGACCGGCAGCGGCAATGCTGCTCGAACTTGCGCACGATAAAATTCCCGGCACGAACGGCGCCGGCGCCCAGGATGCGCCCCGGCACAGCCGGAAAGCCGGAAACAGCATCACAGAAGGAGACAGTTGAACGCCCTCTGGATCACCGTGGCCCTGCTCGCCGCAGGATTCGGCGGTTGGCCGGTCACCGCCCTGGTCTTCCGGCTTGCCCGTACCATTGACGAGCGGACCGCCGCCGCCAGCAGTGCCCTCGAGGACCCCTCGGCCGACGTCACCGTCGATCCCCTGAGCCCGCAGCCGGCGCCGGACCAGGCGGCAGCCGAAGCGGTCAGCAGCACACGAATCCTCCGCGGCGGCGCAATCATCGGCGTTCTCGAGCGGCTCGCGGTCTGCCTTGCCATCCTCGCCGGCCAGCCGGTGGCCATCGCGTATGTGGTGGCCGTCAAGGGCTTGGGGCGCTTCGCCGAGCTGAAGGAGACGCCGGTTGCCGCTGAGCGGTTCATCATCGGAACCCTGACCTCCATGCTGTGGGCGGCCGGCATCGCGGCGCTGGCCAAGGTTCTCTTCCTCGGCTGAGCAGCGACCGATCCCCGCCCGCCGCCTGGCCTCCGGCCCCGGCCTGGCAGGGTCTGGATGGGAACAGGGCAGGCGGGGCGATAGTGTATCCATATGACTGTTTTTGCTGTGGAGTACGTATACGACGCTGAATCCGCGGAAGCCCGGGATGCCAGCCGCCCTGCGCACCGCGAATGGACCGCACGACTTGCCCAGGAGGGCGCGATCCTCGCCAGTGGCCCTTACGGGGACGGCGCAGGCGCGCTGCTCATCTTTCAGGCGGCCGATGAGACGGCCCTGAACGGAATCCTCAAGCAGGATCCGTTCGCAGCCGCAGGCGCCATTTCCGGCACGCGCACCACCGTGTGGGCCCCGCTGACCGGCCTCCTGGCCGATCACGCCTCCTAGCCCTCCGCCAACAGAGACCTTCGATACAAGGAGTCCACGTGACCTCGGTCAGCCTGGGTATGCCGTCAGCGCCGCCCCCCGTTCTTGCCCCCCGCCGGAAGACCAGACAGATCAAGGTGGGCTCGGTCGGCGTCGGCTCCGATTCCCCCATCAGCGTGCAGTCGATGACCACGACACCGACCACGGACATCAACGCCACCCTGCAGCAGATCGCCGAGCTGACGGCCTCCGGCTGCGACATCGTGCGGGTCGCGTGCCCGTCCGCGGATGACGCGGCGGTACTGCCGATCATCGCCAAGAAGTCCCAGATCCCGGTGATCGCGGACATCCACTTCCAGCCGAAGTACGTCTTCGCCGCCATCGAGGCCGGTTGCGCGGCGGTGCGGGTGAACCCCGGCAACATCCGCAAATTCGATGACCAGGTCAAGGAAATCGCCCGCGCCGCCAAGGATCACGGCACCTCGATCCGCATCGGCATCAACGCGGGATCGCTGGAGCCCGGCATCCTGAAGAAGTACGGCAAGGCCACCCCGGAAGCCCTCGTGGAATCCGCCGTCTGGGAAGCCTCGCTGTTCGAAGAGCACGGCTTCCGCGACTTCAAGATCTCGGTCAAGCACAATGACCCGGTCATCATGGTCGCCGCCTACGAGATGTTGGCTGAACAGGGCGACTGGCCGCTGCACCTCGGCGTCACCGAGGCCGGCCCCGCCTTCCAGGGCACCATCAAGTCCGCCACCGCTTTTGGCGCCTTGCTGTCCCGCGGCATCGGGGACACCATCCGGGTGTCCCTCTCCGCGCCTCCGGTGGAGGAAATCAAGGTGGGCAACCAGATCCTGCAGTCGCTCAACCTGCGCCCGCGCAAACTTGAGATCGTCTCGTGCCCTTCCTGCGGCCGCGCCCAGGTGGACGTGTACACTCTCGCAGAGCAGGTCACCGCCGGTCTGGAAGGCATGGAGGTCCCGCTTCGGGTTGCCGTCATGGGCTGCGTCGTGAACGGTCCCGGCGAGGCCCGCGAAGCTGACCTCGGCGTCGCATCGGGCAACGGCAAGGGCCAGATCTTTGTGCGGGGACAGGTCATCAAGACTGTCCCGGAGGACCAGATTGTTGAGACACTGATCGAAGAGGCCATGCGTATCGCGGAAGAGATGGGGGAGGCCGATGGCAAAGATGCTGTCAAGGGTAGCCCCGTGGTTAGCGTCTCGTAAGGACGGCGACGCCCAGGGCGTTGCCGTCCGTGTCCTCAGCGGCTCGGACACCGAGCAGTTGTCGGCACTTGCCCGGCAGGACCCGGTCGCCAATGTCTTTCTGCTCTCCCATCTGGGCGCCGCCGGATCGGCGTCGCCCACTCCCGGCGGTGCGAGCATTCTCGGCGTGTTCGACGGCGGCACCCTCCTCGGCGCCTGCTGGGCAGGTGCCAACCTTGTTCCGGTGCAGCTGGACCCTGAACTGGCGGGCCTCGTGGCGATGGCTGCCCACCAGTCCGGGCGCCGCTACGCCTCGATCTTCGGCCCTGCCGAAACGGTGATGGCCATCTATTCGGCGCTGGAGCAGCTCGGCCAGACCGCTCATGAAATCCGCGACGACCAGCCCCTGATGACGATCTCCGGCCCGCCGGCGGTCCGGCCGGAGCCTGCGCTGGGGTTCGGCCGGCTCGCGGACTTCGACAAGATCCTGCCGGCCTGCGCGGCAATGTTCGAGGAGGAAGTCGGCTACTCGCCCTACCTCGGCGGCCGGGAGTACTACAGCCGCCGGGTCAAGGGACTGATCCGCCAGGGGCATTCCCTGGTGCACCTGAACTCTGACGGCGAGGTGGTCTTCAAGGCCGAGCTTGGCGCCGTCACTCCGCACGCGACCCAGGTCCAGGGCGTCTGGATGAATCCCGAATTCCGCGGACGTGGCCTGAGCGCCGGCTACATGGCCGCCGTCGTGGTCCTGGCCCAGAGCCTCGCGCCCATCACGAGCCTGTACGTCAACGGGTTCAACGCACGGGCCCGCGCCACCTACGAGCGGGTGGGATTCCAGCAGGTGGGCACCTTCGCGACGGTGTTGTTTTAGGCGCTGCCGGTTCAGGCGGTGCCGGGTTAGGCGCTGCCAGCCGGGGCGGCCAGTCGTGGACCGCGGCCCGGGGGCTGCTTCTTGACGGTAGATTAGTACCTAGACGCTATTACCCAGTTTTCTCGAGTCTTTTCCAGTTTTGCCCCGGCACCTCCCCAGAAACGGATACCTATCTAGTGGTCCTTCGACTGTCCAAGCTGTTCCTGCGCACCCTGCGTGAAGATCCCGCCGATGCCGAGGTGGCCAGCCACCGGCTCCTGGTCCGTGCCGGATACATCCGCCGGGCCGCGCCGGGGATCTACACCTGGCTGCCGCTGGGACTGAGCGTGCTGCGCAAGGTGGAGCAGGTCATCCGCGAGGAAATGTCCGCCATCGGCGCGCAGGAAGTCCACTTTCCGGCCCTGCTGCCCAAGGAACCCTACGAGGTCACCAACCGCTGGACCGAGTACGGCGAGGGCATCTTCCGGCTCAAGGACCGCAAGGGAAACGACTACCTGCTGGCCCCCACGCACGAAGAAATGTTCACCCTGCTGGACAAGGACCTGTACTCCTCGTACAAGGACCTGCCGCTGAGCAACTACCAGATCCAGAACAAATACCGTGACGAGGCACGCCCCCGGGCAGGCCTGCTGCGCGGCCGCGAATTCATCATGAAGGACTCCTACTCCTTCGACGTCGACGACGCAGGACTGGATGCCAGCTACGCGGCCCACCGCGAGGCATACCTGAAGATCTTCGAGCGCCTGGGCCTTGATGTCATTCCGGTGGCGGCCACGGCCGGCGCCATGGGCGGGTCCAAGAGCGAGGAATTCCTGCACCCCACCGAGATCGGCGAGGACACTTTTGTGCGCTCCGCCGGCGGTTATGCTGCCAACGTCGAGGCCGTCACCACCGTGGTCCCCGCGGACATCGACTTCAGCGACGCCCCGGCAGCGGAAGTCCGGGACACCCCGGACACCCCCACCATCGACACGCTTGTCGAGGCAGCCAACCGCCTCGTTCCCCGGGCAGAGTCCGACGGCGGTGCCTGGACTGCCGCCGACACCCTGAAGAACGTCGTCCTCGCCGTGACGCTGCCGACCGGTGAACGCCAGATCGTCGTTATCGGACTGCCGGGCGACCGCGGCGTGGACCTCAAGCGCGTGGAAGCGAACATTGGGTCCTTCCTGCCGATCGCAGGCGAGATCACGCTTGAGGCAGCCAACGACGAGGACCTCAAGAAGCACCCGCTCATCGTCAAGGGTTACCTCGGCCCGGGCCTGTCCCTGGACGCGCCGCTGCTGGGCACGGAGGGCGCCGCCAAGCTGCTCTACCTCGTGGACCCCCGCGTCGTCAGCGGTTCCGCCTGGGTCACCGGCGCCAACGAAGCCGGCCGGCACGTGTTCGGGCTGGTCGCGGGCCGTGACTTCGGCTGGGACGGCGTCATCGAAGCCACCGAGGTCCGCGCCGGCGACGAGGCCCCCGACGGGTCCGGACCGCTGGAAACCGCCCGCGGCATCGAAATGGGCCACATCTTCCAGCTCGGCCGCAAGTACGCGGCGGCTTTGGACCTGAAAGTCCTGGACCAGAACGGCAAGCAGGTCGTGGTGACCATGGGCTCCTACGGCGTCGGTGTCACCCGCGCCGTCGCCGCCCTGGCCGAATCCAACCACGACGACAAGGGCCTGGTCTGGCCGCGGGCCGTCGCTCCCGCTGATGTCCACGTCGTGGCAGTCGGCCGCGGCGAAGAGATTTTCGCTGCCGCCGAAAAGCTGGCGCTGGACCTTGAGGCCGCCGGCCTCGAGGTCATCTACGACGACCGCCCCAAGGTTTCCCCGGGAGTGAAGTTCGGCGACGCCGAACTCGTGGGCGTGCCGACCATCCTCGCCGTCGGGCGCGGACTGGTGGACGGGGTCGTGGAGATCAAGGACCGCCGCAGCGGGAACGCTGAAAACGTGTCCGTTGAGAAGGCCGTGGACTTCGTGGTCAACGCCGTCCGCAACAGCTAACGCGCTGTCTTTGCAGGCGTGGTCTCCGGACTCGAGTCGATAGAGCTCAGCACCCTGATCCTGATCGTGGTGGCCGGCTTTGCCGCGGGCTGGGTCGATGCCGTCGTCGGCGGCGGGGGATTGATCCAGCTCCCGGCCATGCTGCTGGTACCGGGCATCAGTCCGGTGCAGGCGCTGGCCACCAACAAGATGGGGTCCATCTTCGGCACCACGACCAGCGCCGTCACCTACTACCGTCGGGTCCGGCCGGATCTGCGCACGGCCCTGCCCATGGCGGTGATCGCCCTGGCAGGCAGTTTCGGCGGCGCAGTGCTGGCGGCCACCCTGCCGGCCAGCGTGTTCAAACCGATCATCGTGGCCGCGCTCATCGCCGTCGCCCTGTTCACGGCCCTCCGGCCGAGCGTGGGGGAGCTGACCAAGCTGCGGCACGACGGCCACCGGCACTATGTGGTGGCCTGTGCCATCGGGGCCGTGATCGGTTTCTACGACGGCCTGATCGGTCCCGGAACGGGCTCGTTCCTGATCATCGCGCTCGTCTCCGCCATGGGCTATGCCTTCCTGGAGGCGAGCGCCAAGGCCAAGATCGTCAACGTCGCCACCAACGCCGGCGCGCTGCTGTTCTTCCTGCCGCACGGCTCGCTGCTGTGGGGGCTCGGACTCGTGCTGGGGCTGGCGAACATGGCCGGCGGTTACCTTGGCGCGCGGACGGCCGTCAGGCAGGGCAGCCGCTTCATCCGGATCGTCTTCCTCGTGGTCGTGGCGGCGCTTATCCTCAAGCTCGGTTCCGACATCTGGCAGGACACTTTCGCCTAGGCTCTCGGCCGGCCGAGGAGGCACTCCCCGTCCCGAGGCCGCAGGCGTAGCATGCAGCTATGTCAGCAGGTGAGGATTCCTACAGGGATGCGCTGGAGGCTGCGGCCCGGCACGCGCGCCGGTGGCTGGAGAGCCAGCCAACCCGACCGGTGGGGCCGCGGGCATCGGCCGGGGAGCTGACGGCCGACTTCGGCGGGCCGCTTCCCCCGGAAGGAATGCCGGCCGCTGAGGTGGTGGATTATCTCGCGGCCAGGGCCGAGCCGGGACTGATGGCCATGCCGGCCGGACGCTTCTTCGGCTGGGTCACCGGCGGCACCTTGCCAGCCGCCTTGGCCGCCGACTGGCTGGTCGGTGCCTGGGACCAGAATGCGCTCCTGCGCTACGCCACTCCCGCCGCGGCGGCCATCGAGGAGGCGGCCGGCCAATGGCTGCTGGAGCTCTTGGGGCTCCCTGAAGAGTCCGACGTCGGTTTTTCCACCGGTGCGACCATGGCGAACTTCGCTGGACTGGCAGCCGCGCGATGGCGGCTGATGGCGGATGCCGGCTGGAACCTGGACGGCGACGGCCTCTTCGGCGCACCCCGCATCCGCTGTTTCGTGGGGCAGGAACGGCACGACTCGGTTGATCTGGCCTTGCGGTACCTGGGGCTGGGCCGGCCCACGGTGGTTCCGGCCGACAGCCAGGGGCGGATCAGCGTCCCGGAGCTGGACTGTGCCCTCGACCTGGCTCTCAGCAGTGCGGACATCACGGGTCCGGCCCCGGTGATCGTGTGCCTGCAGGCCGGCAACCTGCATTCCGGTGCCTTTGACCCCTTCACCCAGGCAATCGCCATCGCGAA
The DNA here is from genome assembly GCA_025464925.1 of Arthrobacter sp. Next base: position 6,196 of record JAODMS010000039.1, on the reverse strand, counting down.
GGCGCACGGCGCCTGGGTGCATGTGGACGGCGCCTTCGGGCTCTGGGCCGCTGCCGTGCCGGAATTGTCCGGCCTGACCGCCGGCCTCCGGCTGGCGGATTCGTGGGCCACGGACGCGCACAAGACCCTTAACGTCCCCTATGACTGCGGCATCGTGGTGGTCAGGGACGTGCAGGCGCTGCGTTCGGCCATGGGGGTGCAAGCCAGTTACCTGATCCGGTCCGGGGACGGAGCGGGGGACCCCTTCGAGAAGGTTCCCGAGCTTTCACGCCGGGCGCGGGGCGTGCCGGTGTGGGCGGCCCTGAAATCGCTGGGCCGGGACGGCGTTGCCGCGCAGGTCCGCGAGCTGGTGCGCCGCGCCTCGCAGCTTGCGGAGCAGTTGTCCGCGTTGGACGGCGTTGATGTGCTCAACGACGTCAACTACACGCAGGTGTCGCTTGCCTTCGGGGACGACGCCGTGACGCGCGCGGTGACGGAAAGGATCATCGGCGACGGCCGCGTGTGGATGTCGGGTTCGCGGTGGCAGGACCGGGATATCCTGCGGATCTCGGTCAGCAACTGGAGCGCGGACGACAGCGATGTGGCGGTCGCCGTCGGCGCCGTCCGGGACGCGCTGGCGGCAGTGCGCGCCTAGCTGCCTTGAGTTCCGTCGGGGCACGCGGCCTGCCGGCTACTTCGTGGGTGCCGGCAGATCGTGCGGTGCGGGAAGATCCGGCAGGGTGCGGCCGGCCAGGGTGCTGGCGACCCAGAGCGACCGGGCCAGATCCCCGTGCTGCTGCGGCCGCGACGCGTAGCAGAGGGCGTTGTCGATCTCCCGGGCCAGGCTCCACTGCCGGGCGGTTTCGGCGTCGAGGCCGGCGGCGGCGCTGAAGTCCCGGCAGCGCTCCAGGAGTGCGCGCCGGGGATCGGCCCGGTCCAGCTCGCCCAGGCGGTTCCACAGCAGCGGGGCCACCGCAAACTCGGCCTCACCGATCATGGGCTGCGGATCGAGCGCGGCGAATTTCTCCAGGCCCCGCGGTTCCGTTAGGTCCGGCCGGGGCAGGACATTCAGGTAATGCAGATCCGTGTGGACCAGTACGTCTTTCCCCGAGCGCCGGCCCACGGCGCCGCGGGTCTGGCAGACCTCGAGCGCCGCCTCCAGCAGCCAGCGCGGGAAGGGCCGGGCGAGCTGCTCCCATGTCTCCGGAAACTCATCACTCCACTGTTCGGCCCGGGCCGCCACGTGGTCGAATTCGCGCCATTCCGGCCGCCCGTCCGGGACCAGGCTGAGCCGTCGCACCAGGCCGCCCCACACCGGCACGGCGGTTTCCAGAGGGACGTCCTGCAGCGAGCGGGCAGCGTCCAGCCGCTCCAGCAGCAGCGCGCACGAGGCGGCGTCGGCGGCCAGGAGCCGCACGGCGCCGTGCCCGGCCCACAGGGCGAGCGCGTGCCGTTCCCGGACCGCTTCATCGTGCGGATAGGCGATCTTCAGCACGGCCGCGTCCCCGGCCTTCCCGCCCCGGCGCACGGGGACGACGATGGCGCCGTGCCCGTGCCACGGCAGCGCGCCAGGTCCGAGGTCCAGTTCAAGCTGCCACTCGGACCGGACCCGGCCGATCAGACGGGGCAACGACGCCAGCCAGGCGCGTCCGGCAGCGCACCGGCTGTAGCGGCGCGTGAGGTCGGCAGGAATCGGAACATCCGCGGTCTGGCTCATCGGACCCAGCGTAGTTGCTCTGGCTGCGGCCCGGGGCCCGGCACCGAAGTTTCAGCGCTGGAACAGACGCCGTTCCAGGTCCGCCGCCCGCCTGCGCTGGCCGGTTGACCGACCTGGATCGGGCCTAGATGACTCCGCTCGCGCCGAGCAGGTTGCCGATCAGGAACGTCGCGACCAGCGCCAACGCGCCGCCCACCACGACGCGGACCGCAGCCCGGATCTTGGACGCTCCGCCAATCCAGGCGCCCAGTGCGCCCGTGGCAGCCAGGGCCACGAGGACGGCCACGAAGGTCAGCGGGACACGGATGTTCTCCGGCGGCAGCAGGATCGCCAGCATCGGAAGGATCGCGCCGGCGAGGAAGGCAATGGCGGAGGCCAGGGCGGCGTGCCAGGGGCTGACGATGTCCGTCTCGTCGATGTTGAGTTCCGCGTCAAGGTGGGCAGCCAAGGCATCCCGGGCGGTAAGCTCCCGGGCCACGGTTCTGGCCGTGCCGGCACTGAGGCCCTTGCCCTGGTAGATCGCCGTGAGCTCTTCGAATTCTTCTTCGGGCTGTTCGAGCAGTTCCCGGCGTTCCTTCTCGATCAGGGCCTTTTGGCTGTCGCTTTGGCTGCTGACCGAAACGTACTCGCCGAGGGCCATGGAAATTGCGCCGCCCACCACACCGGCAGCGCCGGCAACGAGGATGGGGCCTGTGCTCGTTGTGGCACCGGCGACGCCGACCACGATGGCGGCCACGGACACGATGCCGTCATTGGCCCCGAGCACGCCGGCCCGGAGCCAGTTGAGGCGCTGGGCGACATCGTTCCGATGGGGCTCGTTGTCGTGGAGGCGCGCGGCGCTGGCGGGTTTGGGTTCCATCTTTACAGCAAAGCACCAGCGGGGTCTGGCTGGCCAGTATTCCTAAGTAAGCCGAGGCTTCGCCGGGGACCGGGCCTTCTCGTGCCCCGGACCTGCGCAGCGGGGGCACTTTGACCCGGACTCGCCGCATTCCGGCGGAACTTCGCCGGTTGCGGGGTTCAAAGTGCCCCCGGACGGCGCCGTCAGCCTGCGCGGGAGCGGCCGGGACTCGGCGCCGGGCTCAGGGCAGGCAGCGGCGGGAACGCCGCCGGGTCAGCCGTGAGTCCGGGGAGGGCGCCGGTGTCCGCGCCCCAGAGCGCGGACCGCCCGGCGGCGCCCAGCAGGGCGGAGATAGCCCACTGGCGGGTCGTGCCCTCGCTCAGGGCCACCAGGTCGCCGTAAACCGGCAAGGTCGCGGCCTCGAGCCCGGCAAGGCCGGTGACGGGGGAGGCCAGGAAGGACTGGCCGAGGGTGTAGCCCGGTTCCCGGGGCGGAATGGCGGAGCAGTGCAGACGGCTGAGGGCTTCCGCGCCGCTGAGAAGCGCTTCGTGGCGGGCCAGCTGCTCGGAGGCTGATTTCGCGGACTCGCCGCTCAGCCGTGTCAGGGCCACCTGGTAGCCGTAGACGGCTTCACCCTCCGTCCGCACCGCCGTCGCCAGCGCGGCGTCCAAGGTGGCGCCTCCGGGGGGAGCGCCCGGGCCGGCAGGGGAGGACGACGCCGCCACGGACTCCGAGGGGCACGCTCCGGGCGGCTGCGGAGCGGAAACCTCCGCTGGCGCCGGCACCGCGGCGCTGCCGGCCGCCCCCAAGGAGGACGCGTGTAGGAGCTGCGCGGTTCCCACTGCTGCCAGCAGCCGCGCCATCCCGCCGTCGGCCTTCGCCGCGTCCGCCAGACGCTGCCCGCCGCTGCCCGCAAGCGCAGCAGCCAGCCCGGAAGTCGAAGAAGGCACCGGGGCAGAGGTAGGCGGGGCCGCCGGAGCGGAAGCCTGCGGGGGAGTATCACCAGGTGCCAGGAGCGCCCGTGCCTGGGTTGTCAGCAAGCTCACAGTCCGACCAAGTGCCGGTTGGCCGGCGCCAGATGCCGTGCCAGGGGCAGCCTCGCCGAGCTGTTCGCCGGCGGCCCTCAAGTGCAGGGCTTCGGTCAGGGCGGCCGCCCGCGCCTGCTCCGAAAAAGGCGGTTCCGCGGGTTTCTCGGGGGGCACCGGCGTCAGCGCCGCTCCCAGGCTGACAACCACCAGGGCGATACAGGCCAGGAGAGCGAAGCGGGGCACGAGGTCCTGCCATCGCTTTTCCCTGGTGTCGTCTTTCACAACACACCATGTTGTCATGCCGGGCTGGAACTCCGTGCACCACGGCGCCCGGAAAATCGCTACGCTTAGTACACACAACATCATCTAGCGGGAGGCGGCCGGCATCATGACGGATGCAGAAGCCACGACTTCAACAGACCGGACCGGGACAGGGAAGGCCGAAGCCGCACCTGCTCACAATCTCGAGGCCGAGCGCCTGCACACCCTCCTGCAGCCCGCGGTCCAGGCAAACCGGCTGTACCTCGAGGACGTTTCTCTCCAGATCTCGGGCGCCAACCGGGTGGTCCACGTAGTGGTGGACCTGCCGCAGGAAGAGACCGGTGGCGTCAACCTGGACGCCATTGCAGAAATCTCCAGGACACTCGCCGACATCCTGGACAACGATTCCGGCACCGATTCGCGCCCTTACGAGCTTGAGGTGTCCTCACCCGGCGTCGGCCGGCCCCTCACCGAGAAGCGGCACTGGCATCGCGCCCGCGGACGGATGGTCATGGTCAGTGTCCTGCAGGGTGAGAACGTCACCGGCAGGGTCCAGTCCGTGGATGACGACGGCGTCACGCTGGTCCCGGAGATTGCCGTCAAAAAGGGAATGAAACCCAAGCAGGGTGAACCCGTCAAGCTTCCTTTCGACAGGATCCGTAGCGGAAAAGTCGAGATAGAGTTCAGCCGCCTCGAAGAGGGCGGTCTGGAAAACGAACACAATGGACCTTCTGAGGAGGCCTAATGGATATTGACATGAGCGCACTGAGACTCCTGGAGCGTGAGCGTGAAATCCCGCTGGATCTCCTGATTCCCACCATCGAGCAGGCGCTGCTGGTGGCGTACCACAAGACGCCGGGGGCCTTCGAGAAGGCTCGCGCTGAGCTGGACCGCAAGAGCGGCCACGTGACCATCTGGGCCACCGAGATCGACGACGACGGCGCGCCGATCGGCGAATTCGAGGACACCCCCGCGGGCTTCGGGCGCATTGCGGCCAGCACCGCGCGTCAGATCATCCTGCAGCGTCTGCGGGACGCTGAGGATGACAACGTCCTCGGCCAGTTCAAGGGCCGCGAAGGCGAACTGGTGGCCGGAACCATCCAGCAGGGCAACAACCCGCACATGATCCAGGTCAACCTGGGTGCAGTGGAGGCATTGCTGCCGCCGCCCGAGCAGGTCCCGGGGGAGAAGTACATCCACGGCAACCGGCTCCGCGCCTTTGTGATCGACGTCCATCGGGGCACCAAGGGACCCTCGATCACGCTCTCACGCTCCCACCCGGGGCTGGTCCGGAAGCTCTTTGAACTGGAGGTTCCGGAGATTGCGGACCGTTCCGTGGAGATCGTGGCCTTGGCCCGTGAAGCCGGTCACCGCACCAAAATCGCGGTCAAGGCGAACACCTCCGGCGTCAATGCCAAGGGTGCCTGCATCGGTGAAATGGGTTCGCGCGTCCGCGCCGTAATGACCGAACTGAATGATGAAAAGATCGATATTGTCGACTACAGCGACGATGCCGCAACCTTTATCGCCAGTGCGCTCTCGCCGTCGCGCGTGAATTCGGTCACCATTACGGATGAAGCGACCCGCTCCGCCCGGGTGGTCGTCCCCGACTACCAGCTCTCCCTGGCCATCGGCAAGGAAGGCCAGAACGCACGGCTGGCAGCCAAGCTCACCGGCTGGCGGATCGACATCGTCTCCGACGCCGCGGGCAGCAGAGACAAATAGGCCGCACTTGGGGCCCGCCCGTCTGCATCCGTGTCGCGGCGAGTTCGGGACCCGGGCGCCGGAGGGGCTAGAATGGACATTACCGCGCCTAACGGCCGGTATCCGCGTGCCCTTAGCGCGTCCGGAAGTTGTTTGGCGAAGGCGTTGTTTGAAGACACCTTTCCTGGCACCATCCGGAAGCCCGGGCCGGCAGATATGTACTGGCAGGAAGATACTCGGAAGTGGCACACATGCGACACCTCGAGAATCAGCCGCAGCGCACCTGCATCGGATGCCGACAGAAGGGCTCGCGGTCTGAGTTACTCCGGCTCGTTGCCGACGGCAGCGGTTCGTCCGCCGTCCTGGTGGATGAACGACGCCGGATGGCTGGCCGGGGTGCATGGCTGCATCCCAGCGAGAAGTGCCTGGCACTGGCGGTTAAACGTCGAGCGTTCGGACGCGCCCTCAACGGCGCAACCGGAACAGCCGACGTCGAACGCCGGATAACGGCAGGCATGGAAGCCGTGGGCACCCCGGTGGCCGCAGCAACAACCGTCCAACCTGAAAGCGGGTCAGAAAACTGATGGAAACCCGATGAGTTCCCAGCGATGAGTGCGCAACGATGACAACTTTGTTGCGCTCTGCAATGGACCTTTCAGCTGCACTCGC